>JAUIEW010000235.1 GCA_030429365.1 Phycisphaerae bacterium | reverse complement strand
CTCCTTCGCAGATTATCGGCATTTTCTGCGGTGCTACGCAGCAATTGTGAAGAGGCCAGCTCATCATCGAAAATCAACGTCACCGGGCTAATATAGATCCTGATTTATGTCCTGAATAGGATCGTATTCAACCGATCTAGGGACCAGAACGCGTGGGCGGCCTTTTTGCCGTCCCCACAGCCGATTGCGCCGCGATGGGCTGCTCGCTGCCGAGCCAGACGGAATAATGGATACCAAATGACAGACGCCCCGCTAACACAGGATGTCCCTGCGACTCAGCCAGTCGCTTGGCCGTCCTGGGCCATTTGGTTCGGTGCGTTTCTAGTCGCATCCGTCCTTTATTGGGCAACTGCCGCCCCAGGGGTACTCTGGGGTGATTTCGGTGAGGCTCAATTGCGCGTGCTCACGTGCCAATTGCAGGACCTTCGCGAATTGGCTCGATCCCACGTGACCTATTTCGCGACCGCATGCGGAATTTCACGACTATTCGGAAGCAACCCTATCCAAACAGCCAACTTTGTCTCAGCGCTTGCTGGGGCGGTGACGATCGCGAATTTCGCCGCGCTCTTGTCGCTGTTAGTCCGCGGACGCATTGCCATCATCGGGGGGACGTGCTTGTTGATGTTCTCGCACACACTCTGGCAGATGAGTGCGGGTGCCGAGGTCATTACCTTTTCGACGATGTTCTTAAGTTTGGAACTGCTCTGCATTGTGCGGTACATGTCCCACGGCTCGTTTTTTTGTCTGGCTTGTGCGGCGCTGGTCAATGGACTGGGCTGGTCGACCCACAACTTTGCCCTGCTCACTTGGCCCGCCTATGTCGCGTTGACCATAGCGAATCGGCATTGGATTTCAGGGCTCAACTGGAAGCGAGCCATCACCATCGGGGCGATGTGGCTTGTTGGGGTGACGCCATTGGTGCTGTCAGTGATCAGCCGGAGCGAGCAATTTGAAGGACTTTCCGAGGCCGCTCGTTCGGTGTTGGTGGGAGTTTATGGCGACAAGGTCTTCAACCTCAGAATCTCAACTTCGATGGCATTTCGTCTCATCGCTTACCACTGCCTCAATTTTCCGACGCCGCTACTCATCCTTCTTCCAGTAGGCATCTGGCAATTTGCCAAATCGAATCCTCGACCGATTGCGTGGTTCATGATCGTTGCGGCGTGTGCATTCTTCGGGTTCGCGGCCCGCTATAACGTCCCGGACCAATACACATTCCTGACGCACAGCCATATTTTCATCGCCCTGTTTCTGGCTGTCGGGCTCGATCAGATCTTGGGTCGAATGCGGAGCATCTGGATCAAATCGCTCGCGATTCTGCTTTCCTGCCTGGCGCCGATCGCCTATGCGTCAGTGCCCCTGCTGGGCGAGGAGCATCTTGCGAAATGGGTCAGTTTTCCCAAACGCATCCTGCCTTACCGAGACCCCTACCGCTGGTTCCTGCAGCCCTGGCGATGCGGCTACAACGGTGCGGCTCGTTATGCGCGCGAATCGCTCGACAGCCTGCCGAAGGATGCGGTCCTGCTCATTGACTCGACGGCTGGACGTCCAATTGATGTCGTTCAAGGATCAGAAGGCCTTCGTCTGGACGTCGCCATTCCAATGCAGCGGTTTGATCGGCCGTGGCAGCGTTCAATCAAATTGGACAAAGCCGAAACGGATCGACTGGTCGACGAAGGATTGCTCTTCTCAACAGGCACCAGAAACCCAAAGAACTTCGGGAAATGGCTCGCCGGCGATCAGTACGAATTGGAGCCCTTTGGCCACCTCTTCAAGATCAACCATGCCTCAACAGCAGCCCATGATCGCGAGCCGCCTGCCAGCCCACTCTCTGAAGAGTGAAGGCGCCGTCAGCCCATCTCATGCCCATACGACGCTTCACTGTGCATGTGGGCGCCAATCGAGATTGGGCGGCCAATGACCGATAAGTAATGCGTGAGGGCCTTGTTTGACGCGGATCGCCGCCGCCTCACATCGGCCGTTCGGATTCCACTAAGCAACTTGCGCTTCACGGACAGCATCGCATCAACGAAGGTCTTGAGTCCTGCATGAAAGTATCGTTCATATTTGGAACCCGCCCAGAGGCGATCAAGCTGGCTCCTTTGATTCGTGCCATGCGCGAAGACGGTGATTTGCGCACTCACGTATGCGTCACAGGTCAACACCAGTCCATGCTTGCCCAAGTGCTGGACGCGTTTTCAATCGACCCCGACGTCAACTTGAATCTAATGACGGCCAACCAGTCGCTCGCGTCGTTTTCATCGCGCGCTCTTTCGGCTGTCGACCGTTACCTGGCGTCCGAGACGCCGGATCTTGTGATTGTTCAAGGGGATACTTCGACTGTGATGTGCGCGGCGTTGGCCGCCTTCTACCGGCAGATACCAGTTGGCCATGTCGAAGCTGGATTGCGGACGGGAAAGCGATACTCACCGTTTCCTGAGGAAATGAACCGAGTCCTGACCACGCAGCTTGCCGAGTTGCATTTCGCGCCCACCGAAGGGGCGCGTGACAACCTGATCGATTCGGGGGTGGCCCCGGAGAGGATCTCGGTCACCGGCAACACGATTGTGGATGCTTTGATGATGGCCAGGGAGAGGGTGCAAGCCAGCCCTCCGACCATCGATGGATTGAATGTGGACTTGATTGCGACGCGTGAGAGCCGGCGCGTGGTGCTGATTACCGGGCACCGCAGGGAGAATTTCGGGGACGAGTTTGAGGAAATCTGCGAAGCGATTCTGGCGTTGTCACGGCAATTTCTAGACGTCGATTTTGTGTACCCGGTCCACCTGAATCCGAATGTGCAGGAGCCTGTTTATCGCATTCTCTCTAGACAGAAAAACATCCACCTCATACCTCCGGTTGGCTATCTTCAATTCGTGGCGTTGATGAACCGATCGATGTTGATTCTTACAGATTCTGGCGGCATTCAGGAGGAGGCGCCGTCGCTTGGGAAGCCGGTTCTCGTCATGCGGGACTCGACGGAACGTCCCGAAGGAGTCGAGGCCGGCGTGGCGAAACTTGTTGGTGCAAATCGAAACTCGATCACACGCGCGGCGGCTGAGTTGCTCACCGACCGGCGCGCATATGACGCCATGTGTCACTCGTCAAATCCTTATGGTGACGGTCAAGCGAGCAAACGAATTGTCGATCAGTTGACGCGCTATTTTGGTTTGGTTTGTGTGTAGCGGAAATGTGTCAGTTGGTTGCACGTCTATTTTCAGGTTTGAGTGGCGAACGCAGATCCATCGCGGGCTTGTAAAACGGGTAGCGCAAGAAGCCAATAATTTCCCCCAGGCCGTATGCGCAGTGAAGGACGAACATCACGACGGGAAACGCAAGTACCTGGGGCAAGCGAAGTTTTTTTTGTAGGCCCGCGACGATGCCAATGAGTGCATAAATCCCCAAGAGCACGCCCAACGCTTTCCATGCTAGCGGTTGCCAGAAGCCGAGGGCAATCAGTCCCACGATGCCGCACACGAAAAGCAACGGGACAAAATAGCGCAACGAAAAAGCTTGCTCTCGCTGGTGCTTGAACATCAGAACCAGCCACTGCGATCTGCGAAACATCTGCTTCCACAATCCGACCAGCGAATTTCGACATCGATATGTTGAAGTGATCGAAGGATCAAAGTAAAGGATTTTCCCGGCGGCGGTCAGTCGCGCGTGGCATACGTTGTCCTGATTCAAGACGATGCCTTCATCGAAACCGCCAATGTCGATGAGTTCTTTGCGTTTGTAGAGGCCAAAGACCACTGTGGGCGCAGGCCCAGATTCGCCGCCGACCCGAAAACTGCTTCCACCAACTCCCACGCGGCTGGAGATAACTGCCGCGATCGTCTCTCCCCAGAAGCCGTCTCCCTTGGTGTCAACCACGCCTCCGACTGCAGTCGCTTCCGGGTGGGCGTTCATGGCGGTAAGGCTTTTTTCCAGAAAGTCATCGGGGACATCACCGTGCGCGTCGGGGCGAATCACATATTCCCCGCGGGCGGCCATGATGCCAATGTTCCACCCACTGGAGAGAATTCGTTTGGGGTTGTCGATGAGTTGAATTGATCGATCCGCGTGTTGTTCGCTGATTCGCTTGACGATATCCCTCGACCCATCAGAACTCATGCCGTCGACGACGAGGATTTCATATTTGTCGGGGGAAAGCGTTTGGTTCAACATGGAATTGAGGCAGCGCTCGATGTATCCGCGTTCATTACGCACAACCACAAGAAATGAAATAAGGGGAATCGATTCACTCATCGTATTGATCAGTCCTCCTTTCGTTCAGCCGCCGCATTGGCGATCCATCCGGCGACCCGTTCGCTTTGCATTTCCGCAGAATTATTTGTGGCGATTTCCATGCCGTTTGAAATCAAGCTTCGTCTTAGATTGGGATCGTCGATGACCCGTTGAATGCCGTCAGCCAACGCCTTGGCCGAGGCCCGTTCAACCAGTATCGCGTTCACATTTGGTTCGACCGGCGGGCACATTCCGGGAAGATCGGTGGCGACGACCGGTAACGAAAGCCCCCACGCTTCAAGAATGAACCGAGGAAATCCTTCACTCAAAGACGAGAGCACGCCGATGTGCGCCTCGCGGTAGAGTTTGAGAACGCCGGGCCCGAAATCGATATGCCCCAACCACTCCACGCGATCCTCAATTTTGTGCTCCTTGCACCATGCCTTCAGATCAGCAACGTAGGCGTCCTCATTCCAACCGCCGGCTAGCTGCAATTGGACATTGTAACCGCGCTCGACGAGCATCGCCGTTGCCTCGAGTAAGTACTCCGTGCCTTTGTTTGGGTTCACGCGGGCCGCCCGAAACATCTTGATCGGGCCGGTTTCTGGTATTGAGTCTTCCCTGGCGAACATATCGCTTTGGGACACGAGGGAAGTCATCAATTGGCGGGTCATTTTGGCGCGGCCATCGCAAAGGCCGAATATCTCACGTCCGGTTGCCAGCGCGACATCTGCCTGGCCGACCATGCGCATCGTCACATGATGAACATATCGACTCATCGCCTGAGCGGCGACGCGAATCAGCGGATTTCGGGATTGAAGCGGATTCGCGGCAGTTAGGATGTTTCCACCCACGTATGTGATCAGGGCTTTGTTTTGCTTTCTCGCTTCGTTTGCAAACAGGCGGGCGGGCAGCGAAGGGAGCCGAACCATCACCGCGTCATGTTTCGCGACGAGCTCCCGCGCTTGCATCTTCAGTCGACGTTTGTCCGATTTCCCAAGTTTGAGATAGGAAATCA
The DNA here is from genome assembly GCA_030429365.1 of Phycisphaerae bacterium. Lineage (GTDB taxonomy): Bacteria > Planctomycetota > Phycisphaerae > UBA1845 > UBA1845 > UBA1845. Next base: position 2,690 of record JAUIEW010000235.1, on the reverse strand, counting down.
GCGACCACCAATACGGGAGCTGCTCAAACGATACGTTTGGAAGATCAAGCGGTTGTCCAAACTGCTCACCCTTGTCGGTGGTGGGAACCGCAAGTGTTGCCCGCTGCATTTGCCTGGCCACCCAATCGACGAAGTAACCAAAATTCATCTCCGAACGATACATTCGTCCGTCGAAGAAATGTGGTTCGTCCTGTACGACCAGTAGCGCGCAGTCGTTCGCTTCGACCATTTCGTCTTCCGTGAAATTGGGCTTACGTTGTTGAAGTTATCGCTTCAACGTTGACGATGTAATTTCGCCGCATGCCTTCGTGAGTTGAGTCAATCGAAATCCATCGGCCGTCAGGACTCCAACGGGGATGAAGATCGCAACGTCGCTCGCCGTCGTAACGCCAAGGCGAGAAGAATCGTCCGACCTTGATGCACTCGCCACGTTGCACGTCGAACAACAGCAAATGCCGAAATCGCGCTTTGTCTGGATAGCTGTCCGTCAAAACCCAACGGCGGTCCGGCGAGTACGATGGATGTCCGTCGCCGTAGGCGTCGAGTTGGCCTTCGCCGACGGGTTTGCGCTCCCCGGTCACGACGTTGGTCAGGTAATAGCGGTAACCATTTTCGGGAGCGTGCCGCCACACAATGATGTGATCGTCGTCGCGCCATTGATAATGTGACACCGTGCGGTCCTCGGCGAGAAGTTGAACGTCGGTGCCGTCGTGACGAGCGACATACCACCGAGAAGCCTTCCCATGACGATTGATCCATCGATGCATGAAGACAAATCGTGTGCCTGAAGGCGAATACGCCAAGTGGTTGACCGTGTGTATTGTCTCGGGAGGAAATTCGTTTTCACCCGACTGCGCAAGCGTGGACAATTGAATGACCAAATCGCTGGTTGTATCTTGAAGGTTGATGCGCCAGATTCCGTCGCGATCCAAATCCTGATCTGCGTCAAAGTTCGCCACACTTGGTGCATAACCATATTCAGGTTGCGCGGCATGCACGCGACGGTAGTTGATGCTCATCGCTTCCTTGCCGTTTGGATGAAGTGCCTGGACCGGCCAAGGTATGAATCGATTGGATGATTCATCTGCGGCGACCAAACGACAACCAAGTTGATTGTCTTCGATGTCGTTAAACACCGCAGTAGGGTTACTTGAATTCGGCAGCCAATGGGCTTGACCGCCCTGCTGAAAATTCCAGCACTTGATCTTTGCGAGCGTTCGAGCACAGCCAGCCGAACGATCCAGCGCCAAGATTTCAAGTGAATCATCCACAACGCGGTGCAGCAGAAACTGGTTGGTATCTGCGGACCATGGTGTTCGATCGTAGTAGCCAAAAAACCACTCGCCTTGCACATCTTCAATGCCTGCCCATTTCATCGGCGTCAATAATTCGGCCTTCTCGTGGAGTTCGTAGCGGACTTTGCGCTCACGATGAACCAAGTAGTTCGCCCGTTGATACAGCCATTTGCAGGAAGTGTATGCACGCGGAAAACGGGCCAGCATCCTGGCCACCCAGCGTTCGGCGATGTTGTATGAGGCCATACTGTGAACCCTTGGTACGCCGTGCAATCAGCGACACAGCGACCGGCGCTTGCCCCCGCTTGCCATCAGGGGGACCATCGAACTTCGCGCTCAAATAGACTTGACGAAGGTGACACGCAAGTCCATCGGATCGCAAAGGATCATTTTCACAATCCACGATTTGAATTCAACCTAAGCACGCATTGGCGTCAGATCACGTGCGGTTTTCGCATTGCCATTTTTTATTGAGAGATTTTGCCTGTCCGCTTGGCCGCGCTCATGACCACATCCAGTGTTTCAGCAGACAGGCGGTCGCGGCCAAATTGCTGTTCCGCAGCCAACCGCGCGTTGCTTCCCATCTTCTTGCGGACTTCAACGTTTTCTGCCAACTCAGCGATTCGCTTGAAAAACGCGTCCTCGTCTCCCATGGTGCAGCCCCATCCCGCCTCCACTTGTTCCAGAAGATCGCGTTGCCACCCGCCATAGTTGAGAAGTATGGGCTTGCCGGCGCTGAGGTAATCGAAGAACTTGTTTGCGCTGTTATGCTCCAAAACCGGAATGGGAGCCACCGTCATCAAGCCGATGTCACCTGCTGCGATGATTCCCGGCAATTCCTTCTTGGGCACACCGTCGAGTATCTCGATGTTTTGCAATCCAAGACGTTTCTGTTCTTGTCGCAACCTGCCCTTTTCCTTGCCCTCTCCGAGCAGGACAAACCGCAGTGAAGGGTTCGATTGAAAATGCTGGGCGGATCGAAGCACGATGTCCAGCCCATTCACCACGCCCATGGTGCCAGTATGGAAACACACAACGCAATCATTCCAGCCGCGCGATTTTCGAATCTCAGTTCCGTCAAGCTTCGGAGAGAAGAAATCCAAGTCGGCACAGTTGGGGATTACTTTTATTGTCTTGTTTGGCACCGTGATCTCACGGACCAAGTCAGCCGCACCTGGCGAGAGAACAACAATGGCTGACGCATTCCTGTAGATCGTGCGCTCAAGGAATCTAAGAATCCATCTCAGGAATCTGTTGTTAACGTATCCAAGCGCGATGGGCACGGCGGGCCAAACGTCTCTCACCTCAAAGACAAATGGAATACGTCGCAACCAACGAACAACAAGGGCCGGAATTCCCACGGTGAGCGGTGTGCTCGTCGCAAACAGCACATCG
>JAUIEW010000234.1 GCA_030429365.1 Phycisphaerae bacterium | reverse complement strand
CTTGGCGGGAAGGTATTGCGCCGTCATCCCGTTCATTGACGCAGCCGCCGTCGAGTGTTGTCTTGAAGCAATCGCTGCCGGCTGCCTGCCTGTTATGCGTGAAGACTATGCGGACTACATGCGGCACTACCCCGAAGCCAGCCGCGTCCTTTCAAGAGTGCCATCATTCGGCACGCACACAGAATTGCTGTCGCAGCTTCGGAAGTGGAATTCGGAATCGAAGCAACGTGATGAGTTGGTGGATTCGCTTCGGACGGAACTGCTAAGCGGCCAAAGGCATATCGATAGCCTCCAAAAGATCCACAACTGGGTCTGTCCGCAGTCAGTTTGATACAATCGTCACGATGGTCTGCTACTTCACTTGCGCAGCGAAATACTCAATCGTGTGCTTGAGGCCTTCCTCAAAGTGAACCACCGGTTCGAATCCCAGCAATTCCTTGGCGGCAGAAATGTCCGCCGTTGAGTGCTTGACGTCACCGGCACGCGGTGCGGCGAACTTGGGCTGGATGTTCTTGCCGAGGCACTGATTGATTTTTTCGACGATCGTCAGAAGGTTGGTGTTGCTGCCGCACGCGACGTTGATCGACTGTCCGCAGGTCTTTTCGACTTCGATCGCCAGCATGTACGCGTGCAGGATGTTTTCGATGTAGGTGAAGTCGCGACTTTGCGTACCGTCGCCGTAAATCGTCGGCTGCTCGTCGTTGAGAATCGACGTGACGAATGCGGGGATAACCGCTGCGTATTGGCTCTTCGGATTCTGTCGAGGACCGAACACGTTGAAGTAGCGTGCGGTCAGCGTCTCCAATCCATAACACTTGCAAAACACGCTCATGTAATATTCGCTGGCGAGTTTCTGTGCTGCGTAGGGACTGATCGGCTGGGGGCGAAGCCCTTCATGTTTGGGGCTGACTTCGATTTCACCGTAACACGAGCTGCTGCCCGAATAGATGACGCGCCTGCATTTGTTGGCTTTCGCCGCGAGCAGGAGATTCATCGTACCGGTGATGTTGCTGTTGTGGGTGTCGAGCGGCCGATCGATCGACACCGGGACGCTCGGCAGTGCAGCAACGTGAAATACGAAGTCGATGTCGTGGCAAGCCCGTTCACATTCCTCGAGATGAACCAGATCGCCCTCGATGACTTCGACTTTGCCGTCGAGGTGGGCGATGTTTTCGCGCCGACCGGTCGAGAAGTTATCGAAGATGCGTACGCTATGTCCCAATTCGGAAAAGCGGGTGGCCATGTGCGAACCGATGAATCCTGAACCGCCGGTGATTAGAATGTTCGATCTGGCCATGCTTTGTGTTCCTTATACTAAGTCGCTGCTCGTGATTTCGGCGTCTGTCTGACTATGTTTCAGCCAGACCATGTCTCTGTCCGACTTGGTTATCGTCTCTCAACTTGATGGCATTGACCTATCGCGATCCGTCGTGTGGCAAATGCGTCCGATAATGCCCTTAGAACAGCTCGTACAGTGCTGCGTCACCGGGGGCCAGTTTGACCGGGATCACCAGTCGCTCCTGGCGAGCCCGAATGACATCTCCCAAACCGGCAGCTGACTCCGGCGGGACCACCACTGCTCTTACGACCGGCGATCCATTCAGTTCGACGGGTAGCGAAACTTCGCCACGCGCGAAATCCGTGGTCGATGGATTGATGACAAGAATGCAGCGTCGGACACCGCGGGCCAATAGCGTCACTTCGACGCCCGCCATCGAGTCCTCGAGCGGAACCACCGAAGTGGGTGACAGGCCCGTCAACACTTTTTGCCACCGCTTCGCACGCGTGGCGATTCGCTGCACCATCGTGATGCGCTCTGGGGAAAGTGGTGCCTCTTGATGGACCAAGCCCGCTTCTTCACCCGGAAGGGTGCGAAAGCCTTCGATCAACAAGCCTGCCGTCTGCCCCTTCGCCAACCCCCGATGAAACGACAGAAGCCAGGAGCGTATCGTGGCGTCGTTCCCGCCACTGCTGCTCTTGAACCTTAGGGATTGAAATCCACCCACCGAACTCGATTGCTTGCTGCTCGACGCACCGTGTGGCATGTATGTGATCACATGGTCAAACGCCTTGGCGTGGGTTTCGGTGATCATCGATGCGTCCATGTGTACGAACGTCTTGGCATCGCGGCGCGATGATCGAATGCGCACGGCTTCTTTCTTGGCTCGTTCGAGGGTTACGGCATCAACCACGTGTCCGACATAAACCCCCACGATCACCGGTGACCTTGGCAACTCGGTAGCGCCGTCGTTATCACCGGTCAACCCGCGCACGCGGCGGACAGCCGCCATGTCCGCAGGGACCAGTTTCAAATCATGTTCGGCTGCCAATGCGACAATCGCGCCGATGTCATCCGGTTGAAAATCGTCGATGAGGACGACGTCGAGCTTCATCTTCTGGATGTTGGCGAAGTCCCGCTTGACGAGGTCGAGGTTGCGTTGAGGGGAACAGAGTTGGGCCGCCCGCGCCGAATAGTGGACACCTGCATGAATCCCGCCCGAATCAGCTTCAAATGGGTTTATTGCCGTCGCGCATCCCGATATGGCGAGCATCGAAATGACGTTGGTGATGGCGATTAAGGATGCTCCGAGCGCAGAACGTCGTCCGTTTAATCGACGGTTGACACAAGCGCAGAACGGGGGATACACTTTCGCTACCGAGATCAGTCTCCGCCATATCTTGATGCTAAAGGGTGATAAGTTGATGCGTCTGCTCCGTCATGGCCTATGTTTGTGCGTCGCCGTTCTATTTTGTATCGCCGACGCTGCTTGCACGTCCCGCCGCGTCGATCTCGAAGACGAGGATACGCGCAGCATGGTTGAGTTACTTATGCCACAGCGTTTCAGGATTGTCGAGGCGTTTACCGGGTTTCGAAGCTTCGACGACGATGACATCCCCGATGGCATTGAATTGCTATTCCAACCGCTCGACGCATACGGCGATCCAGTGAAAATTGCCGGTTCGGTCAGGGTCGAGTTGTTCGCCCACCAAGCCGCTTCCGGTTTCGACAAAGGCCGGCGAATCTGCGAGCCTTGGCATGTGGATTTGTTGACATCGGAAGACCAGGAGCGGTATTGGAACGTCATTACCGGGATGTATGAAGTGCCTTTGGAATTCCCCGCTGGCGCTCAACCTGATGGCGCACGGTACGTGCTGGCCCTCACCTACAACACACCGCTGGGCGAACACATGACCAGCGACTGTGAACTCGCTATCCGCTAGACCCGTCCGATAAACCCGCTGCAGCGATCGGCGTGGCGGATTACGCTGAGACGTTTCGGAACCACCGGGTCCCGTCGTCAAACGGCGTTTTCGGTGCTCTTATCGCCCCCTCTCCGGTCATCGCCATTGATCGTTAAGTTACTGTCAAATCAAAAAATAGTGGCTGGAATCCTTGCTTTTCAACCGCGGTTTGATACAGTTCGCCGCCTACCAGCGGGAGGGGTGTATTCTCACAGGCTCACTCATTGAAGCTGGAGTTGGCAGATAGCCGATTCTGTGCTCCATACCGCTTCAGGTGTATTGTTCTCTTGAGAACACTGGAAATGCCCCTGCTTCCGCCGTTTCGCGTCGCAAGCAGTGTCTATACGCAGAACGAGGGATCGATTTCTTGGTTTACGGGGAAACGTAAACTTAGGCATTTTGGTTATTACAGGCAGACGCAGTCATGGATCGCTTAAGCAACATTCGCAACATCGGGGTCAGTGCCCACATCGACTCGGGTAAGACCACTCTTACCGAACGCATCCTCTTCTACGCGGGCAAAATTCACCGCATCCAAGAGGTCAAGGGCAAAGACGGTGGCGCCACCATGGATCACATGGAGCTCGAAAAGGAGCGCGGCATCACGATCACGTCGGCGGCCACGACGGTCAACTGGGGTGAGAAGCAAATCAACATCATCGACACCCCGGGCCACGTTGACTTCACGATCGAAGTGGAGCGTTCGTTGCGCGTTCTCGACGGTGCGGTGCTGGTGCTTTGTGCGGTTGGGGGCGTTCAGTCGCAGTCGATCACCGTCGACCGGCAGATGAAGCGCTACCGCGTTCCGCGCATCGCCTTCATCAACAAGATGGACCGCGTCGGTGCCGATCCCGCACAGGTCGTCTCCGAACTCGAATCCAAGCTGGGTTTGGTGGCTGTCCCGTTGCAACTTCCGGTTGGTGCGGGTGACACCTTCGAAGCGATCATCGATTTGATCGACATGAAGCTCGTGAACTTTGAAGGTGCAAACGGTGAGAACGTTGTTCGCAGCGACATTCCTGCCGACCACAAAGAGGAAGCCGAGCGCGCTCGCAGCGGTATGCTCGACGCCTTGAGTCTCTACGACGACGAGCTCATGGAGTTGATGCTCGAAGAGAAAGAGCCGACCTCGGAGATGATTCACGACGCGCTTCGTCGTACGACGTTGGCGCGAGATGTCGTCCCCGTCCTGCTGGGGACCGCGTATCGAAACAAGGGTGTTCAGCCGCTTCTCGATGCAGTCAATCGCTACTTGCCGAGCCCGCTCGATCGCGTCGCATACGCAGCCGACAACCAGAACGAAGGCGCTGAAATCGCTGTGACCGCCGACCCGGATGGCCCACTTGTTGCGATGGGTTTCAAAATCGTTGACGAGCAATTTGGACAGGTGACTTACACCCGCGTGTATCAGGGTTCGCTCAAGAAGGGCAGCAAATACATCAATACAAGATCGGGCAAGACCGAACGCATCGGACGTATCCTGCGAATGCATGCCGACGATCGAGAAGATCTTGAGGAAGCCCAGACGGGTGACATCGTTGCTGTGATGGGCGTGGACTGCGCCTCGGGTGATACGTTCTGCGATTCGGGCATCAATGTGTCGCTCGAAAGCATTCACGCAGCCGAGCCGGTGATCTCGCTTGCAATTCGTCCCGCGAAAAACGCCGACCGCGACAAGATGTCCAAGGCGCTGAACCGCTTCCTGAAAGAAGACCCCACGTTCCACGTGCGCTTCGATGAAGAAAGCGGTGACACGATCATCTCGGGCATGGGTGAACTTCACCTTGAAGTGTATGTCGAGCGCGTGAAGCGCGAGTACGGCTGCACGCTCGATGTCGATCGTCCGAAGGTCAGCTATCGCGAAGCGCCGACCAAAACGGTGGACTTTAACTACAAGCACAAAAAGCAGACGGGTGGTTCTGGTCAGTACGCCCACGTCGTCGGCCAACTGGTGCCACTGGATGACACCGAGACGGAAGACTATCTCTTCGAGAATACGGTGACGGGTGGTCGCATCCCCACCGAGTACATTCCGTCGGTGGACAAAGGTTTCCAGATGGCCCGTGCGAAGGGCCCGCTGGCTGGCTTCGAGATCGTCAAAGTGAAGATGATTCTCCAGGACGGTAGCTCGCACGCAGTCGACTCGTCGGACATGGCCTTCCAGGTTTGTGCCCGTGACGCGTTCCGCGAGACCTTCATGAAGTCCAAGCCGGTATTGCTTGAACCGATCATGAAAGTCGAAATCGAAACGCCGAACGATTTCCAGGGCAGCGTGTCCGGTGACATTTCGTCGCGCCGCGGTTTCATCGTCGGCACGGAAGTGAAGCCGCAAATGGCGATCATCACCGCCGAGGTGCCGCTGTCGGGTATGTTTGGATACTCCACCGACCTGCGCTCGATGAGCCAGGGGCAGGCGACGTTCAGCATGGAGTTTCTGACCTATCGCCCGGTCCCGACCAATGTCCAGGAAGATATCCTCGCCAACATCCGCAAGGAAAAGGCCAACGAAAGCAAGTAACCGCCGGCTGCTCTGAATCTTCAAGCAGGCAACTGGCTGAGGGCTACGGACGTGGACATCGTATCTGACAAAGGATCCACCGAAGTCGATCCGCGGCAGGTCGAAGCCGACTCCTCCGCTCCGTCGGACCTGCCCGTGACGGCACTTGATTTTTGGGCCGATCCGGAAGACCTGGCCGAGTTGGCCAAGAATAGGTCGATCTCGACGGACGATGTTCTCGGCACGCTGGGTCCGCCACCGTTTCCCAAGACCGGGTTTCCCTTCATCGGATTCCTGGCCACCGTGTACGATCACGTAGCCACCCAGGTCGGCGAACACGAGTGCTCAGGGGAGTGATCCGGATCTGACGGCTTCTGGTACCCAGCGAGCCGCATCTGTGAGTTTGCCCCAACTGGTCGCGAGTGGGCGGGCTGGGAATCGGCTTCTTAAAGTGCTCCATCCCTATTTTCAGTGGTGGTAATGGGCATCTGGGACGGATTGGCGGTACTTTGCCCAATCGTGTTTCGGGTTGCTTTTTTGGGCATTTTCGCTAACTTGCAACCTCACGGATGTCCGACGGTGTGGTTACGCAAGGAGGCGGACCGATGCCCAAATCCAAAACAGGTCCCGCGTTGTTTGAGTTATACAACAAAGGGCAGGGTGAAAATTCAGAGTCCCAGCGGGTAACGTCCAAGCGGTCTCCCATCGCGGAGTCGGCTTCGGCGTTTCGCAATACGCTGGCGAACTTGGCCAAGACGATCAATCGGGAGGGCCAATCCGAGAAGGTCGAGTCCAAGCCCGAGAGGGTTTCGGGCGGCTCGTCGGTCGCCATCGACCGGGGATGCCTTCACGTGAGCCTAACCAGCCGGATGTCCGGGATCGTGTTGGCCGTTCTTCTGGTTGGAGCCATTGGCGTCTTCTGGATGGGCCAATGGGTCGGTCATCGCAAAGGTTTTGGTGATGGCAGAAAGCAGGCCCGCCTGAGTATCCAGGGCGAGGTTGGCGACGAAATCGCCACTGCCCGCAAGGGTCAGACGGTTCCGGATCTTTTCGACGGCATCGGAAAATCGCCGGTCTCATCCGGTAAGACCGCAGACAGCTCGGCGGGTGCCAGCCACCGCGATTCCGCAAGGCGGTCAGTGGGTGGAAATGCCAGCAGGGCCAGCGAATCAGCCGCCGACCGTTCGCGATCGGGCAGTTCGCGAATGGCGAGCCGGTCGTACGCAGGTTCTTCCGAATCTCGGCGTGATACGAACCGAGATATGCCCGTGACGTTGATGGCCAAGCCGCCAACGTCGACATCATCCGCGTCGGCCAATTCGTCGGGTGGTGTGACTTGGGTAAAGGGTTACAATTACGTCATCGTTCAGAGTTTCAGGAGCGATGCGTTAGCCGACGCCGAAAAGGCACAGGCATTTTTGAAGCAGCAGGGTATCGAAGCCGCGGTCATCGCGAAGGCGCCAGACAAGCCGATCCGGTTGATCGCGACGCAAGGCTTCGATTACTCAGACAAAACACAGAAGGACCTGGCCCGCCGGTACCTTCAGCGAATCAGAACGATCGGAAAGTCGTATCCGAAAGTAGGCGGCAGATACAAACTGGAAGGTTACCTCGCAAGGCTTTCGGGCAATTCATGGTAGACCCGATTCGGCGCAGGTTGCAAAGACAAGTTATTTAGGAGTCTCGCCAAATGTCCTTGGACAAATCATTGAAGACCAGTGCAAGCCTTTCGCGTCATCGCAATGTCTTGCGCCGAAGTGAGCGGATTGAAGTCCTCAAGGACGAGGATCGCTGGGACGACAACCAGAAACCGGTCGGCCTGCCGAAAGTCGCGCACCGCAAGGTGGCCGTCGGTGGCAAGGAAAAGAAGGGACCGAAAAAGGAAGAGGATGCCGCAAAGGAAGCAAAGAAGTAGCCTTTCTGCACAGGGTGCTCTCCTGGCAGCAACGTCGCCCGGATCAGCGGGCCCTACATCCTCAACAGTTTATGAATCAAGCTTACCGCTTCGATCACTCGATCGAGGCGGTTTTCTTTTTTACCCGAATCAGATGGGGCAATTGTGGTGCGAAAGCGTGGACGGTTCGGTTGTCGCCCGGGTATCGCGCAGTCATCTCGGTGTTATAATTCGGTTTGGTCATCACTGGTTTGGGACTGCCCGTTCGCTGGTGAATGTTGTCGCGAGCTGCGGGCGGTCAACTGCTGGGAAT
>JAUIEW010000233.1 GCA_030429365.1 Phycisphaerae bacterium | reverse complement strand
ACCCAGACGCATGGACCCTTTCGTCTCACCCGCCGCTCTATCCAGCTCCCAGCTAGGTGCATTCGGGAAGATGATCATACTGTCCACGTCAGTGCAGCGCGTCCAGATCGCCCATTCGACATCATTGATATCATCGATATCGACATCCATGTCAACGATGATAATGCGGCGCACGATCTGGCTGACGGCGTAGCCGCCGACATCGAGTTTGAAAGCCTTACGAATTATTCGTTCCGGTTGCTCACCATTTCGTTTGTCAATAGCGATCGCTACATGGAACATCGCACCGAACCGCGGGTCAGTGAATGCGTTTACGGCCCGAATGTCTTGGGAAAGCGAGGATATCTTTTCGATCAGTTTCCGGCGCTTTGGGTAGACCGCAATTGTTCCCAGGGTTGCATGCTCCGGATTGTTGCCGGCCATGATCGAGTAGAACAGCGCATCACTACGGTGGGTTATCGCCTTGACGTGCATGACCGGGGCATTTTCGAGACCGTACAACCCAGCGAACTCACCTAGGACGTTTTCAACGTTTTGCGAAAAGTCAATTTCGCCTTCGATCACGAATTCGGCATCGGCGGGCACTGGCAAGTCGCTCATTTCTGCCGTGATCAGGCCGATGGGTTCGCCTTTAATCGCGCCTGCCACGTCAAATTCGGTTGCCGGAGCGTACGGTTTGGAGACTGCTGCGAGCAGCAGGGCCGGGTCGACACCAATTGCCAACGCGACCGGAAACTTTTGCCCTTGCCGTTCGGCGTCACGATAGAAGCGATGCAGATCCGACAGCAAGCTTGCGTTCACCGCCACCGTGTTCTTGTCGACAACCAGCGTACGGTAACAGCCGACATTCAGGACCCCGGATTCCGGGTTCCGGGATATGCCGATGCCGCCGGTGATAAACGGCCCGCTGTCCAGTTCGAAGAACGTCGGAATTGGCAGTTCAGTCAGATCGACCTCCGAGCCGGTGTGCACGACCTCCTTGCAGGATCCAGCGCTCATTGTTTCGGGAGGCATCCCATTCACAGTCGCCTGTTCAATGCGCACGGCCAAGTCACTGTGCGTAAAGCTCTGTCTACCTTCGCCGTTCATCGTCAGCGCGACGCGTTCGATCTGGTTGAACAGGCCGCCGACCACGCTAAATCGTGAGTCTAGTACGTTCTCGAACAGGTAGGCTTTGCCGGTAGCTTCGACCTGCGTCATAAGCGCCGGCATTTCGAACTTTCGATCGACCGGGCGATTGATACGTATGAGATCGCCGCGATTCTCGACGAGTTCAATCAGGGAACGCAGGTCATGCATCGTCTTTCTCGAAGCTCAATGAATACCGACGCAGGGATCCAGCTAGTCCCAGCTTTTGCCAGCCTTTCCTTTCTGTAATCTAAGGACTTCCGCGATATCGGCGGGCGGTTGCAGCCACATGGGCTTGTTTGTTCGTGCCCACTCGAGCAGTTCAGGCGAAAATTCGTCGTGACTTTCGACTCTCCATGACAACAGGTGGTAGATGCCTTTGCCCTGCCCGGCGAAGCCGGGCAGGTCGCCATAACGTTGCCAGCTCATCTGATGGGGTTCTCCGACAGCCTCGCCGGAGTGCAGGAAGAAGTCATAGTTCTCCCAGGCCTCGAGTTGCTGGCCACCCGGCAACGGCATATCTATAAAGACCGCTGCCGTGACTGCCAGCGTGTTCGACCCTAACCAGCGCGTCGGCAGCCCCTCTTTGGCTTTTATCACCTGAATGTTCGGTTCGATACCTTGCTCCACGTCGCCGTAGATCTTCCCGTCGGCCATGCGGTAGCGAATCAGCTGATACGGGTACGCGATTGGCTCCACCGGCTTGCCGTTGTATTCGGTCAGGATTTCACCTGTCTCCGCATCGGTATAGGTGAAAGTCTTGCGGGTCAGGTGAATAATCTCGCCGCCGGGCTTGTCCGGCCAGATCACTGTTGAGCTATCGAAGCCAATCATGCCGAACAATTTCCTGCCCGACGGATACTCGAAGACGCCACCTTCGGCGATCCAGTGGACCGGCTTTCCCGTGCCGGCCCGCGCATCGACCCAAATGCGAAGTTCTTCGGGGGCCGCATCACGTGCCGAATACTTCCCTGAATCGCCGAAGGCGGGGGTCAGGATGAAAAACAACAGAGTTAGAACGAAAGTCAGGTTGGTTTTGATTCTCATGATGTGTCTCCTGATGCATCGTTTCAGAAAGGTTTGAACACGCTCAGCGCTGCGATACCGGCGATGAAGAACCACAACCCGACGAGCACCGCTGTCGCGCTCGCATAGCGGCGTCGCAACCGTTGCTCTCTGTCCGGCGTCGAACCCTCAGCGTCAATCTCATTCCAGACCTGGTACCAGCGAATCAATTCGAAGCGGATACCGAGTCCGCTGATGATGGCGCCGGCGAACAGGCCAAGTTTAAGCGCCAGCCAGCCCGAGAGATTGAAGTATCCGGTCAAGCCCGCGGTGGCCAGAGCAAGCGTCACGGCGATCACGATGTAGCGGGTGCCCCGGTCAATTCGCGCCAGCGACGAGCCTGCCGGCTGCGAGCGCAGCCGGTGCGTAACTTCCACCAAAGCCAACCAGACGACGGCGACGACCCCGGCAACAGCGGCAAGCGTGCTTCCGCCGGGCAGGTAGCCGAGCTCCGCCGCCAGTGCAGTGCCGAGGCCGACCTGCAGAACCATTGCATATCGCACGTGCTGGTCAATATCCAGTATGTGATCCATCAGCTTGTCGCGTTCATCGAACGGCATCGTTGCAGCCCGCGAGACGTATCGGAACGTGCTGTTAATGCACAGATCTGCACCCAGCCAGTATCCAAGGACGGCGATGTGTGCGGCGAGTAATGCGGTTATCAGCATTGACGTATCACTCCGGTCGAAGGCCCAGTACACCCGGGTTCATGCGTCCGTCAGGATCGAGCTCGGACTTGATCTTTCGCACCAGCGCCGCCGATTCGGGTGCGAGTCTCTCGATGTACCGATAGGTTCGGCCGATCTGGTTGGACGCTGCGCCGAACTCTTCGAACAAAGCCAGGCTTTCTTGTCTGAGTTGTGCAACCAATTCGGCGGCCGCTGGGTTGGCATCGGGCTCAGTCAGGGTCGCGAGATGTGAGGGCTCGGGTATTGCCTTGTGAATCGGCAGCCAGCGGTCGTGCCAGTGAAACACGGGTTCAAAGCTGAATGCGTGCGTGCTCATTGCAATGAATAGCGTGGAAAGTTCAACGTCGAGTTCCTTCATTTTCGCTCGGTGCGGTTCGATCAGGGCGGCAAACCTTTCGATGAGGGGCGCAACGTCGCTGTGTGACACTTTTGCGTTCAGTGCAACCCACCGCTCACCGTTCGGCCCCAACGCCGCGTTCAAGTTGTCAAATGGCGCCGCTCGTGCGGCCAACGGAATGGAGTTCGGAATCTCCGTGCCTCCGTGTTCGACTAGAAGACCTCGGCACAGTGCTATGTCACCCGCGACTGCTTCGCGGCTCCGCCCCGCGCAGGCCACGTGAAGTGAGTAGGCGGAATCGGGGACCAGGCGTTTACCGGCCAAAACGACGCGCAGCCCGGCTTTCAGGCCGGCGAAGATATTGCCTTGTCCGGTGATAATTCCGCCGAGGCGCTGCACATCCTTGCTCAAAGTGCTGCCCTGCATGTTGCGCGCCGTCGTTTCCGGGTCGAAGACGTAGGCTTCCTCCGCGGCGCCCGACGCGGCGATCCGCGACAACCCAGCGGCGGCTGATAGTGCGTCGGGGAACGCGAACGACAGGTAATTCGTGTGTCGCGGCATCTCGATCAGTTTTAACGTGGCTTCCGACTTGATACCGAATGCGCCGCCGTCATGCAGGAATAAGCCTGTCAGGTCAGGTCCGTTCGTCCGGTAAAATGGCTTGCCATTGCGGAACGAGGCTTGGCCCGTACGCAAGATACGGCCGTCGGCCAGAACCACTTCGAGTCCGAGCACTTGATCGGCTGCGCTCCCATGGCGCGCCGTGCCGAAAAACACCGCGCCGTTGGAAAGCCCCCCGCCAACGGTTGCGCGACGCCCCGAGAACGTACCGAAGAAGGGCACTCGCAGTCCATAGGGCTCGAGGGTCTTGTAAAGCGTTTCCCAAGTCGTGCCCGAGCGCACCGTCACCGTCATGTTGCGGGCATCGAAGTCGACGACACCCTGCAGGTCCTCGAGATCGACGATTACAGTTTCCGAAGTCTCTGGCGTGTAGCCGCCGGTGTAGGTCATGCCGCCACCGCGCGCGATCAGTGCGTAACCGGCGGTTGTTATCACGCGTGCCGCGTCGGCAAGCATCCGCGTGTCGGCGGGCCGAATGACGGCGGCGCAGATTTCCCCCTGCGAATAAAAATCGCCCGACATCAACTCGCGCTGCGCATCGTCGATGATCACGCGCGTATCACCCATCCGGCCGCGCAGTGCGGAGATGAGATCGGCCTTGGCTGAGCGAGTATTGGTCATTGTCGCGATATCCGACGACACCGTCAGGTGTCGTTTTTCCAAGCGTTGATGATTTCCTTGAAGGCATGAATCCGCACCACCGGCCAAAGACCTGCTTCGAAATACGGGTCGGCTTCGACGATTGAGCGGACGTCCTGCTCCGAATCGGCTTCGATTAGCAGAACCCCGCCTGCCTGGGACTCACCGTCGGGGCGCATGATCGGCCCCGCAAGATTGATGCGATCCACGTAGGCGCCGATGTGCGCCATGTGTTCTTCGAGCAGCGGACCCCGGATCGGAGCATTGTTATCGATGTCTTCGAGATAGACGAGATACAGCATTTGCGCAGTCTCCTTGCCTCATATTTGGCTAGAGTGCCATTCTGGAAACCTACTAATGATATAGTTTTACAACTTTTAGTTGTGGCTATGAGGAATCGGTTTGGAGTTCCAGCAATTGCGCTATTTTCTCTCTGTACTGGAGGAAGGCAGCTTCTCCAAGGCCGCGGCCCGACATCGAATCAGTCAGCAGGGGATAAGCAAGAGTATCGCCCGGCTCGAACAGGAACTGGGCGTGGAACTGCTGCGGCGCGTCGGACGACAGGTGGAACCCACCGAGGCAGGCGCGATGCTGGCTGAGCATGCGGAAACCGTGTCGGCCCAAACAAACCAATTTCAGCGCACGCTGGACGAAGTGATGGGACGTTCAGCCGGTCACCTGCGCATCGGCAGCGGCCCGACGGCGGCGGTCGGCATTGTCGCGGATGTTGTGAAGCGAATGCTGCGTGATCAACCCAAGCTGAAAGTTACGGTTTCCGGGGGTACCACGCGCTCAATGACACCCTTGTTGAGACGCGGCGAGCTGGATGCGTTTGTCAGTGTGATCGTGCATCGAGCGACCGATCCGTTGCTGGCGGTCGAAGAGTTGTATTCGGAACGCACAATCGTCGTGGCGAGGGCTGGCCATCCATTGAGTTCGCAAACGACTGTGAAGCTCGCAGATACCTTGGACTATCCATGGTTGGCCGGCTCCGGCATGGATCACTGGGGCGATCTGGTTCGGCGCAGTTACTTCAATGAAGGATTGAGGCCGCCCGTAGCCATGATTCAAACGAGTTCGGTGAGTTTCACGCGTGCGATCATCGCCAATACCGATCACCTTTGCGTGCTGCCCGAGCATCTCGTCAGGATCGAACTTGAACTCGGCTTGCTGACCAAGATCAACCTGGAAACTGATGGATGGCGGCGGCCGATGGCGCTGTTCTATCGGCGTCGGACTACGCGATCGAAAGTCGTGACAACATTTGTTCGCTCGTTGCGCGCCAGTGCCAAGAGATTTAATGACATGCAGTCAACATGAACCGGAAGCGTTCGAGAGACCCTGATGGGACGAGGTAGACAGCCCGTTCGTGTGCAGATCGGTGCGCATACTATCCTACTTGTCCACTGCCCTACTAAGCGCAACAAACGTGCGTAGATGCCGATGTTCCACATCTAAGGCTCGCGTTGCGCTAGGTACATCCAATGCCACTAGGGTGCGGGCCGGACAGTTTGGGTCGCCGACAACGCACCTGCTCTCTGCAAATCAGGTTCATTGCTGGTCATGGTAAGCGCCGCAATTGGCAACCGGGCACAGTTTTAAACACCGTCTCCAAGACGTTATTCAATTTACATAGAGAGTTTTAGTGACGAGTAGACTCAAGCGAATACAGCTATATACGTTTTCCTCTGGCCGGCTCATAATCCCTTGGTCCCAGGTTCGAGTCCTGGCGGGCCCACCATTTACCTGACCCTTCGGCATATTAAAATCCGTTGGAATTGAAAGGCTCTCAATGTCTTGCTCCTCGCGAAACTGGAAGCCGCCGGAATGAACAGAACAATTCCCCGTGCTTCAGTTACCGGCTATTGTTCTCGGCTTAATTGGCCACAAAGAGCACCGTTCGTAGACTTTGAACGCATCTTTAGGGGAGATCAGGGGAGTTCTTTCGATGTTCGACCGACAACAATCACCTATTCCATATAGTCAATACTGTTATGCGGCTCTATTGTAACCTGTAACGTTATAGGTTACAATTGGACGAATGATTCGCAGTTTCCGGCATAAGGGGTTAGAGCGTTTCTTCCTCCGAGGGTCGAAGGCAGGAATTACGGCCGCGCACGGCAAGCGCCTCAGGCTGATCCTGGGCCGCCTGCACGCTTCAACCACTCCGCAAGACATGGAGCTTCCCGGCCTGTACCTCCACCAGCTGCGAGGTAAAGACAAGGGCCGCTGGTCGGTGAGAGTTACCGGTAACTGGCGGGTAACGTTCGGGTTCTCCGGGCCCGATGCCATTGAGGTCGACTACGAGGATTATCACTAGTTATGGCTATGCAAATGCACAATCCGCCGCACCCGGGCGAGATCATTCGCGAGCTTTGTATCGAGCCGCTTGAGCTCAGCATTACCGAAGCTGCCGAGGGGCTTGGCGTCAGCCGTAAGACCCTGTCTGCCATTCTCAACGGCCGGGCTGGCATCAGCCCCGAGATGGCGCTGCGTCTTTCCATGGCGTTCAACACCACTCCCGAGAGCTGGCTGAACCAGCAGTCGCAGTACGATCTCTGGCAGGCGAAGCAGGAAAACAAGCGCATGAAGGTCAAGAAGCTATATGCCGCATAACCAGCGCAAGCAAGCGACGTTTGACCACGCGCTCCTTGCGGCTCCGGTCGCGCCAAAAGCGGCGCCCATTCCCAAGGGGTTAGACCGCTGCTTATGACCCCGAAACTTAGAAAAATTCTAGCTGCTGAGCAAATTTTCGGCGGCATAGCAGGCATAGCATTCATATGCCCTAAAAGTCGGAAGCAGTGCGTTGAAAGATTCGGACATCTCAATTGGTTTCCAATTTTGGATGGGGTCCAATTGGTCATTTGTGATCGGAGAGCCTCAGGGTGCGTGGGAAATAGGCATTGACGTTTTTGCTCTGGCAACCGTTGTAATTCTATGGCGCCTGAGAAATTCAGTAAGAAAAAACATCGTAGGTGAAGGTGATTCAGCCTAACCAGTCAGGGTATATCGCTCACTTCGTTCGCCATGACTGCCAAGACTCCGAGTCTTTTTGTGCATTCGCTGAAGTCGCAACATTGCCGGTCCCGGCAGCCGAGACACCGTTTCAATTCTGACTATGATTTGGTCTCCGGATGAACACCGCCCGCCTGTGGTTCACCGATTTCTCTTTGCCCCGCGAGATTGTCATCCACATGTTCATCCGCGAGTGTATCCAGATGCATTAGCTTTTTGACCAGCGGGGAGATGGCAATCACGCTCACACCTACCGCGACGGAGAACCAGCCAACGGAGGAGTAGACATCCAGCACGCGATCAGGGCCCGCATCTTCCGCGCCCACGGCTGCAGCAATTAATCCGGCTGCGAAATTTCCGGTCGCCGACGCGAAGAACCAGGTGCCCATGATGAGACTTGCCATGTGCGGCGGCGCCAATCGATTCATGGCGCTTAGCCCAACAGGGGACAGG
>JAUIEW010000232.1 GCA_030429365.1 Phycisphaerae bacterium | reverse complement strand
ACGGTAAGCAGACATCATTCGTGCGTCATCAATAAGAGCGCCTTACTTCCAGGTGGGTGTACATTTCATTCACTCCCCCGGTTGAGGCGCGGCGAGTTTTCAATCCATTTCGAGGATCTGTTGGCAAGGCAGCAGGCCGGGGCGATGACTGCCGCAAATAAAGTCAAAATTGAGGTCGGGGAGTTATGCATTTGGTGGTCGGAGGTATATCCGTTCAGCAGGCGGGATTTGCGCCGCCATTGATTTCAAGAGTTCGGAGACCGGCATGGTCAATCTTGATGCCATCCGAAAACAAGCATATCAGGATCTCGTGCTGATCTGCGCCGAAGGCAAGCCCCGCACGTTGTTGTGGGACCATTCGTCACGTGTCTGCGACAGCGCTCTCCTGATTTCCAGGCTTCCGGAATTCGCCCGAAAGGATGTCGACCCAAACAAGTTGGCAATCGTAGCGCTTTATCACGATGCGGGATGGGCCGTCCAGTACGAATCGGGTGACATCGACATCAATGCCGTCCAAGGGACCGTGACGACAGCAATTCAATGCACGCTCGCCGCGACGTTCATGCTCGAAAAGCTCACGAAGTTGGCCAGCCCCGAGATCCTCGAGTACGCCGCTGAGTGCATTCGCGTCTTGAGCGATCACGACATCCTGCAACCATGCGCTCAAATTGTCGCCGAAGCCGATCACCTCGATGAATTCAACGTCGTCACGTCATGCACGAAGGTTTTCAAACAGATTCTGAGCGGCCGATCAGTCGATGCGGTCATCGAGACTTGGGACAACCAGAACAGCTATGGATTCTGGACGGCAAAGATCAAGGATTCATTCAGGTTTGAGTCAACGCGAATGATCGCCACTTCAAGATTGAAGGTGTTTGAGGAGTTTATCGAACACATGCGCGCACATCATAAGAATATGGATGTGCGACAACTTTTGAATCGTTCCGGACAGTTGACGCCGGTGATTGGTTCTTAAGCCGCTCTGCTGCTTACGATCCCGCCGCAACCGACAATTGCTCGCGAATCGCATGCGCGATCTTGTCGTACACAGCACTGGGGATAACATCAATCTTGAGCACAGACGCAAGCTCTTCTACGTCGGACTCAACGCTGTCGAGGATCGCGACCAGGTCAAGCAGTTCGACACCGGAGAATGCGGCAGCGTTCGCGCAGGTTTCGACGCAAGTATTGACGTCGGGGATCTCGCAGAGAATCTTTGCGATCCGATCCGCGGCATTCACGACGCGGGCCATCTGCGACGCGTTGTCGGTCACGTCAATGTCATTGTTGTGGCTTTCCTTGACGGCCTCGCACATCGCTTCAGGCAGCCCCCACTCGGACAAGACCATCGATGACACTTCGCTGTGGCTCGTCTCAACAAGTTTCTGCTCGTCTTGCTCCGTGTAGGGTGACCCGTGTGGCGTGTACTGGCTGACAATCGGCTCATACTTGTCGCCCATCGCTTGTGACAAAATCGCCACACCAATGTCGGCAAGCAGCCCCGTCAAGAACGCCTCGTCTCGAAGTCGCGGGCATGCCTTGTCTGAAATGCGCGCTGCGATCACGCCAGCCGACAACGACCGTCGCCAGTAGTAACTCGTGTCGAGCGCACCACCGCAATTGTCGCCAATCGCCTCGACCAGATAGCGTCCCAAGACCAGTGAGCGCGTACGCCTCGGACCAAGCAGGGTGAGCGCTTGTTTGAGTGATGTGACCTTCCTCGACACGCCGAAGAGCGCTGAGTTGGATAGACGCAAGATCTCGCTGACCGTTCCGGCATCGACACTGAGCACCTTCACAACGCTGTTGTAATCAAAATTCGGATCTTGAATGACTTCAAGAAAGCGCGTGACGACCTGCGGCATTGAAGGGACGGCTGCGGACTTACGAATCGCATCGACGACGTTCGGATTCATCTCACTCTCCGATTGTGAACCTACAAATTGGGTTCGGGGACTGGGCCTGTATGCTTGTTTATCGGGTGAAAAAACGCCGAAATACACAACAAATCAGTCGCACGGCACCGGAGTGGTCGATTCTCAATGGCCCCAGACAATGCCTTCGCCTGATGCGAAGAATCCTTGGGGATAATACCCCTCTATTCCGGCCAATCCCCTTGACCAACCTCGACAGCAGGCCCGGACATCAGGACATCCTCATCGACATCCACATGAATCGTCCCTCCCGGCTGATCGACCCGGCAGTTCGATTGGCAACGCCCGGTCTTCATCCCAGCCACCACCGACGCACACGAGCCCGTACCGCACGCCAGGGTCGCCCCTGCCCCCCGTTCCCATGTCCGAATCTGAAGATGTTTTGGACTCAGCACCCGCACGAAATGCACGTTGACGCTGTCCGGGAATATCTCCGAACATCGCTCAATCGCACGCCCTTGCTCTTCTACAGCCACACTCCCAAGATCTTCCACGAATACGACGCAGTGCAAGTTACCAAGACCGATAACCGACACGCGATAACAGTAACCGTCAACGTGAATCTCGCGATCGCACGCTTCTGCCCCGTCGAGTGTACAATTCAAATTGACCAGCCGCGTCTCGGGGGCACCAAGTGCAACGGTGGCCCACATCACCGCGCCGTTGCGAGAGACGCAATAATGGGTCTTGATGCCAGAGTCGGTCTCAGCCGTCATTTTGAAGAGCGCGACCTGATCACCGGCGGACCACTCGGCATGGATGATCGACGCCAGCAGAACGCGACGAACCTGGGTAGGAATACCATCGGCAGGACCTGCCAAAGTTCGCGCCATCTCCCCGATTGACATTGGACCCAACAGTTGCGACGAAGCATCCGGCGTGTGATCGATCACGTATTTGCTGAGACAGCGAACACCGTTGCCGCACATCGGGGCGCGCGATCCGTCGGAATTGTAGATGACCGTTCGCACGTCGGCGTTGGCGGAAGGATGGACCATCACCACGCCATCCAGATCGAAGGGATCGCCGCAATGCC
Source organism: Phycisphaerae bacterium (assembly GCA_030429365.1). Lineage (GTDB taxonomy): Bacteria > Planctomycetota > Phycisphaerae > UBA1845 > UBA1845 > UBA1845. The sequence goes on along the minus strand of JAUIEW010000232.1, from coordinate 5,070 downwards.
TGCGTACCGTGGCAATGACGTCTTCGTCAGAGAGCCCGTTGCCTCGTGCATCGACAACGTAAAACGTATTGCCGCAACCGTGCATGTGTGTGTATTGCATGGTGGCAGTCTATCAAATGGCCAAATCCCAGCCCAGTAAATGCAATTGACGCGGTGAGAAATCGCTGATGAATGAGCAAATCCAGGTGGGCAAAAAAATGGTGGCCCAGCCATATTTCAGACTGAGCCAGCCCATTCTCTCCCAATGATCTGCATCAAGCGCGAGCAGCGCTAGATTTTGATGTCCAGGTGTGACTGCGTATCGTCCGAATCCACGTCGGGCTTTACCTCTGCATTCTCTTCTTCAGGATGATCGCCTTCTCCAAACGCGCGGCCTTGCCCGCCGGCCCCCTCGGCATCGGCAAAGACGGCTGTGTCCCCGTCCGTCGTCTCAACACTGTTGGCCGAATCGTTGACCTGCTCGATTTGCTTAGCCGCCGTTCGAGCTTGACCTGTTCGGTCGGCGTCACGCGCGCGCGACGCAATCCCGGCAACGAAACCGGCTTGTGCGGCAGCTCCCAGGATGTTTGGAGGCACGTCTGACACTTCCAGTCTCCTGCGCGTCGTCGTGAACCGTACGCTCTTTCCCAGTGACTGGCCTCTTGGTTTTATCGGCGATGCAAGCATCGCGCCATGACGCAAAGTGGGAACAGCGCATCTTCACTCTTAAAACCATAACAACTCTTAAAACCATAACATAGCGAGACGCATAACTTGGCTTCAAGTGGCTGGAGGGGTTCTGTAAAGGCCGGGCGTAGGCCCTGAAGTGAGTTATCGGTCGTAGGTTTGCATGGTGCGCCTGACCAGCAGCCGCTTAAGGTCACTGCAGATACCGAGTGCCACCGCTTGCGGTTCACATTGTGTTGGACGGATCAATCCTTAAGCGCGCGACAATTCCCGCTCGCGATTCTTAAGTTGCGATTTCAGTCGATTCAAGATCGCCGAGTGCATCTGGCTGACCCTGCTCTCGGACAAGTCGAGCGTCGCACCGATTTCCTTCATCGTCATCTCTTCGTAGTAATAGAGAATCAGGATGAGCCGCTCCGCACGGGTGAGACCGCGGGTGATCAAGCTCTTGAGGTCGCGTTTCTGAACTTCGGCGACGGGATTGCGACCGCGTTTGTCTTCGAGCACATCGATCTCGCAGACGTCGCGACTGGAATCGGTTTCAAAATGTTTACGCGAAAGAGAAATCTGCGAGACGGCTGTCGCGTCGCGAACGATCTTGGCGAGTTCGGTTTTCGATACACCAAGTTTCTGGGCTAGTTCGCTGTCGGTCGGTTGGCGACGAAGTTCGGCTTCAAGCGAACTGCATACGCGTTGCAACTTGTTGGCGCGACTTCTGACAAGGCGAGGCACCCAGTCCATCGCCCGCAGTTCATCGAGCATGGCGCCGCGAATACGCGGCGCACAGTATGTCTCGAACTTGACGCCCCGCTCCATGTCATAGGCTTCGATGGCATCGACCAATCCGAAAATACCAGCCGACACAAGGTCATCGACATCCACCTCATCGGGCAGCTTCGTGCTGATGCGGTCGGCAGTGTACTTGACGATGGGCAGATACGTCTCCATCAGCCGATTGCGTAGAGGGCGACCTCCCGCAAGCTTGTACTCTTTCCAAACCTCAAGCACATCCGAACCGGTTCTTAAAGCGGGCATCGATTCTCCTCCGTGAGATACGATTGCATTTGTCTTTCGACTCTGCGCGTCAACCTATTTTTTACCCGGGCTGTCGAGATCGGCGTCCTTGCCAATCTCAATGTCGCAAAATCAGCTTACGCCAAGTTCAGCAATTGCAGTTCGACCGCGTGTAGAACTGCCCTACAAATTGATAAGACGCTACGCCCCTGGTTTGGCCGCGACTTCCGGCTCGACAACCGAGGCGTCAACGATTTCGTCATGATCGATCGCGGGAGCAACTTCATCCTCGTTCGGCATGACAGCCGCAGCACGTTCGATCGCGTATTCTCCCAACACCATTTGAGCGGCTGCTCCGACCGCCAGCCCAATGACACAAAAGACCGCAAGCGCCCACAAAGCGCGCGACAATACGATCTCCGGTGGATTCCCGGCAATCAATCCAGCAATGGACGCCAACCCAAATGCAAAAAGGCTTAGCACCGCGCCTGTATAACGAGCGACCATGGTTCACCATCCTCCGCGCAGATCATGAGCGGACGAGCCTTCGTTGGAATAGGGCTTTGGTGGCGAACTCAAAGAGATGCGGCAGCATTGAGAATCCTTTCTCGTCAACCAAGCCGTGTTTCGTGCTTTTGAAACTTCGATGGCGAAAGACTCGCCCGATCAAGCTTAACTGTCCGCATCCTTGCCGACAGTGCTGGCGGAACCGACTCATTCGATTCCGCGACGCCTGATCCTAACTCCAATGACCGCAAACAGTCACGCGGTCGAATTCTTGTAAAATCACAGGGCTGAGCCCCAATCAAAACATTCCCGCAACGCGCTGAAAAATCCCCTTGTTTTGACCGTTGGTTCCAGCGTGCGCTCCAACCAATCGAGTCGCAATGACAGAGATGCAAAGGCTGGCGGAGCATTTTGGATAACGCTGAACAAATGGTTCGCGTTGACGAACCGCAAGTTCAACATGTGTATCATGCAGCACGTATCCAGCTTCCGCAATATCAAAGTTTATGAATTTTTCACAAGCATCGCGCACACGACTAAACGCTTTGCGAGCTTCCTGACGACTCTCAACCATATTGACCAAAAGCCGAACAGAACCGTCGTAACCTTCTTTGCATAATGTTTTAATGGTTGCGTAAGCATCAACCAATGCGGTTGGTTCTGGGGTCGTTACCACCAGGACAACATCGGCAGCCCGCGCAAAATGGGTAACATTGAAACCAATGCCAGCCGCACAATCAAAAATGATGAATTCACCCGATGCCGATTTGATCTCGCCAACAAGTTGGTCAATTTGCGCAGTGTTGCGAACCCCTTCAGCACCACTTGGAACACCCGCGATCAACGTCAGTCCCTGCCCCACCCGATGGGCAACTTCTTCAACACTTTTTGATCCGCGGATGACGTGTCCGAGATTGTGCGCGGGCGCTGCGTTAAGCAACACGTCAGCATTGGCGAGCCCCAGGTCGAGATCGACGAGCGTGACTTGTTGTCCGCGCTGTTGAATGCTCGCTGCAAGGTTGACGGCGATGTTGCTCTTACCGACACCTCCCTTGCCACTGGTGACCGCGATCGTGATTGGTTTGTTCGGTGAGTGAGTGCGCTGTGGTGCTGCTGCGTCGTGTCGTTTCCGACCGGCATCTGGTTTCAGCGAAAATGGATTTCGCAAACGGGTCACTGCGTTCACTCCATCAGCGCGACCTGCGCTGAAATCGATTCGGCCAACGACTCGCGTGCGCTCAAACTGATTCCGTCCGGCACGTCGTCGCCCGTGGTCATGTAAGACATCTTCATCTGCGTTTGATGAACCGCGTTGAGAATCACGGCCACCCCGATCGCTTCGTCTTGTTTGGTCAGAAGCAAACGATCCGCCCCCACCGTCGCAAAACGTTCAACTGCGTCGCGCATCGCCCGCCCACCAATCGTCGCTGGCAAAACCAGGTGCGTCTCATCCACCTCGATGGACTCCAACTGGTTCGTCAACGCGATCAGCCCGGCTGTATCCTGCGGACTCAAACCCGGCGTGTCTATCAAAATCACGTCGAGATCAAACCAGGTTGCGATCGCGGCCTGTAATTCTGCCGGATTCTCAATAACCTGCAATGGGACATCGATGATATTTGCATACGCCTCAATCTGCGCCGTCGCCCCGATCTTTCGGGCATCGAGCGAAATGCAACCCACCGACCGATCTTTGCGAAGCGAAAGGTCTGCCGCCAGCTTCGCGACAGTCGTCGTTTTCCCTACGCCTGTAGGCCCAACGAGCGCCACCACCACCGGTCCGGACTTCGGTGCGAGGTCAATTTCACAGACCGGCGGCAGCATGTTCATCAACCGCTTGGATAGCGCGGTCTTGAGATTTGATTCAACCGCGCGCTCGGCGGATGACAGATCCTCTTCCAAACTCGCGATGAGCTGACTGGCGATTTCGTGGGCGACATCGGATTCAATCAGGCGGCGGTAAACGTCGAACAATGCATCTGGCGCAGCGCCAACCGGGGCAATCGCCGCAGACGTGTTCGCGCGGGCCGACTTGCCCGAGCGTGTCGCCCGCGTCCGCGCTGATGGGCTGGACGCCGATACGGACTGGCGCATCGCATCCGGCACCGCGTCCAATGACGTTGCCGCCGTCACCTCGACGATGTGCTTCGACGACCCACCGGGCAGCCTGCGCCTCGGGTGTGTGCGCGTGTGAAGGATCACAGCATCGTTACCCAATTCCTTCTTGACCAATGCCAGCGCTTCCGGCATTGAGTTTGCTTTGATCGTTCTAAGATTCTTCATCCATCGTCACCATGGCGCGCGACTCGATCGTCGCGTCTCTGACAATTTCGTTGTACGACAACACTGGAACCGAACTCAATGAACCTTCGATGATCCGACGCACCCACATGCGCAGTTGCGGTGGGCAAAGAATCACCGGCGTCTTTCCGTTGCACGATGGCATCACCCGATCCACCGTTTTGCTGATCGCCTCAAGAACGCGCTTCTGCAATTCCGGTGACAGCGTCAACACCGAGCGCCCGTCCGACGACTGTGCGCTTCCCGTGATCATCTCTTCGATGCTCGGGTCCAGCGTGATGCAGTTGATGTTGCCATCGTCATCGCGGTGCTGGTGGCAGATCGTCCGGGCCAGCGAATGGCGCCCGTATTCCGTGAGCAATTCCGGGTCCTTGGTGCGCGGCGCCCAATCGCCCATCGCTTCTAGGATCGTTTCAAGATCGCGAATCGGTACGCGCTCGCGGAGCAGCCGCTGCAGGACCGACTGAATCTCTCCCGGTTTGAGCACGTTCGGAACAACTTCTTCCACCAACTTCGGCGCACGCTCCCGGAGATTATCCAGCAATCGATTGACTTCCTGCCGTGTGAGCAGCTCATCGCCAT
>JAUIEW010000231.1 GCA_030429365.1 Phycisphaerae bacterium | reverse complement strand
CTCAGAGGACCACAGGGAACGCTCTTCGGCCGTAATGCCACGGGCGGTGCGGTGAACTTCGTCACCAAGCGACCGGATTTCGACAGCGTCAACGGCTTTATCGATCTCGAGGGCGGTGACTACGACAACCTGCGTCTCAAGGGCGCGGAGACGTGGCTGCAGGCATTGGCGAAGATCAAAAATTCCAATCACTCCGTGTATTCGATCATCGCCGGAAATGGCAATCCGGCGCCGTGGCTTCGATTGGCAAGTACGCTCGGTGTCACCGACCGCGTGACGTTTGCGGGGCATACCGATGATATTTCCGCTTACTATCACGCTGCGGATGTGCTGGTGCATCCGACGTTTTATGATCCGTGTAGCCGCGTTGTCCTGGAAGCGCGTTCGGTCGGGTTGCCTGCAATTACGACCCGCTATGATGGTGCCGCCGAGGTCATTGATTTGGGGAAGAACGGTTTCATCGTTGGTGAGTCATGTGACGTTGGTGAACTTGTTGTGGCGGTACTCAATACAATCGATGGCATTAAATCAGGCGCGATGCCGCGAACACGTCCTGAAACGGTTGCAGGGTTTACGATGCGCGAACACGCGGAAGCTGTCGTGCGCCTTTACGAACACTTGCTGGGTACGCGATCACGCTGATGACATTTGCGCTGTACGCCATTTTGCTTTGCGTTGGATGTTACCTGGTTGGCGGTATTCCGTTCGGATACCTCGCCGGTTTGACGCGCGGGATCGATATTCGCGAGCACGGAAGCGGTAACACCGGTGCGACGAATGTTGGCCGGGTGATGGGTCGAAAGTGGGCTGCATGCATTTTTTTGCTCGACGCTGCGAAAGGTTTTTTCCCCATTTTGCTAACTGGTTTCGTTCTGAGAAAACCGACAGCGTCAACCGACGCGTACGCTGCAATCACACAAATCACGTGGCTTTGTTGCGGGATGTGTTGCGTCCTTGGCCACAGCTTTCCGATCTACCTTCGATTCAAGGGAGGGAAGGGGGTGGCTACCTCGCTTGGTGTGATCCTTGGAATCTACCCGTACATGTCGTTGGCTGGTGTTTTTGCCTTCGTTGTTTGGGGTGTGGTGTTGTGGGCGTCGCGGATGGTTTCGTTGGCGTCGATTTGCGCTGCACTGAGCCTTCCAATTTTCGTGACGGGTTGCATGCTTTGGAACGGTTGGGATGTGGTCGCCAGCAACGTTCCAATGATCGTGTTTGCGATTCTGATCGCTGGGCTCGTACTTTATCGGCACCGGGGCAACATTGCCCGCCTTCGCACGGGCAGCGAATCGCGACTTGGCGACCGCGCGGATGCCTCAGATTCCGCCTGATTTGCCAAGATTCTCAATCCCCACGATACGCCGTAAACCCTTGATCGATCTTGTTCATTTCAGAATTCAGTCATGAGTTAGCCCTTGCGTAGTCGATCTTGGACTGGATACATTAGGCCACAGGGAAGGGGAACTCGAATCTCGGGGTAGTCCGGCCCGTCGTTCGCGCCCTACAATACAGATGGTTGAGCCCAAGGTCAGTGGCCCCCAAAGTCAGTGGCCCCGGAAGTCAGTGGCTAGGTTGGACATTGACCCGACGCTATGTATTGATTCGCGCGGGTCGAGACTGAAGAGGATTTTATGCAGGACAGTGCCACAACCCATTTGAACGTCCTGGTTGTTGGTCAGGCGCTGGATCAAGCCGGTTCGTTGCTCGAAGAACTTGGTGATCGCGTCACCGTACAAACCGCATCATCCGTTCAGGAAGCCGAATTCATTCGTGAACGTTCACCAATCGATGTCGTCTTGGTGACGCCGGACGCGCTGAAGACCTATCAACTGCATCAATCCGCCCATTCGGTAGCGCCGGCCGTCGAGTACGCATCGCAAGGCGTTTGCGTCGTCGACAATGACGGCGAGTTCGTCTGGGCCAGTCCGAAGATGCTCAAGTTTCCGGAGACGATTCAGAAACGCGTCGGTGAGCTTTGTCGTGAAGCCATCACGTGGGCGACCGAAGGCGAGTTTGATTTGCCTTCCCATTTGCGCGGACGCCATTTCACCGTCGAAGAGGACGGGCTGACATTCGAAGTGCATCTGACCCCGGTGACCGACAAAGATCACAACGTCATTCAAGTGTCCGCCATCGTTTGGGACGCGACACAAAAACGCCGATTGCAACGCAAACTCGAAGCGATCAACAAAGCCGCCAAGGAACTCGTCAGCCTCGACGTCGATCAGATTGGCAAACTCGACACGCAAGGCCGCCTCGACGTACTCGAAGAAAAAATCATCCGATACACCCACGACCTGATGAACTTCGACAGCTTCACTGTCCACCTGCTCGACCCCAAGACAAACCGATTGGAGTTGGTGCTCTCGACAGGCATGCCGTCCAAGGTCAACGAGATTCCGATCTTCGCCCGACCCGACGGAAATGGAATTTGCGGCTTCGTTGCGTCGCACGGGAAGAGCTACCTCTGTCCCGACACCTCGAAAGATTCGCGTTATATCACGGGCATTGAAAGCGGAAAGTCATCGCTTTCGGTGCCTTTGCTGCTTCATGACACGGTCATCGGCGTGTTCAACGTGGAAAGCGACCAGATCGCCGCATTTTCCGAGGATGATCGCCAATTCGCCGAAATCTTCGCCGGTCACATTGCGATTGCGATTCATATTCTCAATCTGCTCGACAGCGAACGCCACAAGACGACCGGTAGGCTTCATGGCGACGTGTCGGAAGAAATCAGCGGTCCGCTCAACGATATGCTGACCGACGTGGCGACTTTGATCGACGACTACATTGGCCACGATGAACTGCGAGTGCGTTTGAACGAAATCAGCGACAACGGTGCGCGGGTGCGCGATGCGCTGAAGTCCATGACGGAGCGCGGTCCGGGTGTCATCGACCGCCGGCGCTCGCGTAAGTCGGTGCGTCACGATCCGGTTCTGGAAGGCCGTTCGATTCTGGTGGTCGACGATGAAGAGATTATCCGTGATACGGTCAGCGATGTGCTCAAGGGATTCGGTTGCGACGTGCAGTCGGCGCAGGACGGCGACGTCGCGATCAAGATTCTCGGCGAAAGTTCCTTCGACCTGGTGTTGAGCGACATCAAAATGCCCCATAACAACGGGTACGAAGTCTTTGCCGCAGCGAAGGAACGCAATGCAAATTGCCCCGTGATTCTCATGACCGGATTCGGTTACGACCCCAATCATTCGATCGTTCGGGCGCGGCGTGAAGGGTTGGCAGCCGTCCTGTTCAAACCGTTCAAAGTCGAGCAACTGCTCGGCGAAATTCGCACCGCAATCAAGTCCGCATCCACCACGTCGTAGGTCATTTTTCCCAGCACATTTCAAGGCAATTGAAGGCACGTCAGCACTGCCAATCGCGGCCGATGTTGCGCTTGTGTTACGGACATGACAGCTTTCGACACGTACCTTGACAGGGAACGGGTATTCTTTGCGTCTGCTCGGTTGGAGTGTTAGGATTCGGGGCTTTAGCATTAGAGTCACGGGCCCTAACCGTTGACGAGATTTGGTGCTGTAGAGAGGACAATTCGTAGATGACCACGACCCAGGTTGACGTCAAACAAATCGGCGAAGAAGTGCAAGCCGCATCCGCACCGTTTGATCGCCTCAAGCAGGAACTTCATCGCGTGATCGTCGGGCAGGACGATCTGCTTCACAAGATGTGCGTGGGGCTTTTGTCCAATGGCCACATTCTCATCGAAGGCGTGCCCGGATTGGCGAAGACAACGGCTGTCTCGTGTTTGGCGGCTGGCATCCGCACCAAGTTTCAACGCATCCAGTTCACGCCGGACCTGCTGCCCGCGGACCTGACGGGCACGCTGATCTACCGCCCGCAGGACGGGACGTTTGAGGTTTCGAAGGGACCGCTCTTTGCCAATGTGATTCTCGCCGACGAAATCAACCGAGCGCCCGCGAAGGTGCAAAGCGCGCTGCTCGAATCGATGCAGGAACGCCAGGTCACGATCGGCAAGGAGACATTCCGTCTCGATGATCCGTTCATCGTCCTCGCGACCCAAAACCCCATCGAGCAGGAGGGAACCTATCCGCTGCCGGAAGCGCAGGTGGACCGCTTCATGCTCAAACTGCAAGTCACATATCCGACCAAAGTCGAGGAACGCACGATTCTCGACCGCATGGGAGAAACCCATCCGCTGACGTTGATTGAACCGGTCATGTCGCCGGATGACATCGTCAAAGCCCGCAAGCTCGTCGATCAGATTTACATCGACGATCGCATCAAGGATTACATCGTCGATCTGGTGCAGGCGACGCGCGACCCGGCGGCGTATGGTCTAAAGATGGCCGACCTGATCCATTTCGGCGCATCACCGCGTGCGACGATTTTCCTGTCACTGGGGGCGAAGGCCTGTGCTTTCTTGGATGGACGCGGGTTCGTGACGCCGCAGGACGTTAAGAACATTGCGATGGACATTCTGCGCCATCGTGTGATCGTGACTTACGAAGCGGAAGCCGAAGAGAAGACGGCTGGCGATGTCGTCGAGCACATCCTGCAGAACATTCCGGTTCCGTAAATGCAGTGTAGAGAGTTGGGGCCGGTACCATCGCCGAATGCCATGAAGCCTCGGGCACTTGGGGTGCTGATGTTTTCAGAAAAGTAGACTTGAGCTTCAATGATTCCAAAAGAGTTACTCAAGAAAATCCGACGCATCGAAATCCGTACGTCGCACATGGTCAATGACGTGCTGGCCGGTCAGTACCATTCCGCGTTCAAAGGGCGCGGGATGGAGTTCGAGGAAGTGCGCGAATATCAGATCGGTGATGATGTCCGCTCGATTGATCGCAACGTCACCGCCCGCTACGGCAAGCCGCACGTGAAGCGATTTCGCGAAGAACGCGAGTTGACCGTGCTGCTGCTCGTGGACATGAGCCCGTCAAATGATTTTGGAACGGCGGAGCAGGTCAAACGCGAGTTGGCGGCAGAGGTGTGTGCGACGTTGGCGTTCTCGGCGATTCGCAACAACGACAAGGTCGGGATGATTTGCTTCACCGATCAAATCGAAGCGTTCTTGCCGCCGCGCAAGGGTGCGAACCACGTGCTGCGGGTGATTCGCGAGTTGTTGTATTTGAAACCGAAGAGTCGAGGGACCGATCTTTCGGTGTTGTTTGATTTTTTGAACAAGACGTTTCGCAAGCGCAGCGTGGTCTTCCTCGTGAGCGACTTTCAAGCCAGCGGATTTGAAAACGCCATGCGCATCGCGCGGAAGCGCCACGACGTGATTCCGATTTCGATTAGCGACCAGCGCGAGATGGAATTACCCAATGTCGGCATGATCGAACTCATGGATGCCGAAACCGGCGAGACAATCATTGTCGACACGTCGAGCGCGGCACTGCGTCGCAACTATTCTTTGAAAGCGGTCAGCAACATGGACGAACGCGACACGCTGTTTCGCAAAATGAAAATGGACGCCATCCACATCAGGACCGGCGAGTCATTTACCGAGCCGTTACGGCGATTTTTCCTGGCGAGGGAGGCGCGACTCTAGTCATGACGACGCCCCTCAATCTTGAAGTGCCCCAAGCCAAGGACCCACCGCCCAATCGAGGTGGGCTCAGCGGGTTGGCGTTTGTGCTCTTGCTGATTCTGCTGGTGGTCAACGTCATGCGGTTCTTTGTCGCGCCGCCGGGGACCATCAGTACGTCGCGCAGCGTCGGTGATTCGGGCATGCCCGGCGCCGATCAGATCAAGAGCGTGGCCATCGACCTTGAGAACAAGAACATCAGTGCAGAGGCAGCTGACCTTTGGGAACGCTACCTTGAGATGGCCAATCTCACCTCATTTGAAGCCGGCAACGTGCGTTATCGCGTGGGCAAGCTTCGACAAACCGCCGGTCAATATGACAAGGCTTTCGCGCAATACGCATTGGCGGAAAAATTGCTCGGCGACAGCTCGCCCGACTTGAATCAGGAAATCAGCTTACGGCGCGTTGAATGCTTGCGAAAACTGGGGCGCTGGGCGGAGGTGGCCAGGGAGATGGCCGACCGCGCCACCATCGGCGCCGATGATTCCGGCGCGAGTGGTCAGCAGGTCGTCGCCGAGATCGACGGACAGAAGATCACGGTCGCCGAGTTCGACCAATTGCTGTCAAATCAGATTGAGATGGCCGTCAATTCGCGATTGGGCTTGTCGTCAGAGGATCAAAACGCATTGCGTCGCCGTGCCCACGAGCAGTTCGCCGATCCGCAGATTCGTCAACGCGAACTGCAGCGGATCGTCGCGATGCGCGTGCTGGCACAGGAGGCGCGCAAACGCGACCTCGACAAGAGCACCGAGTTTCGCGATCGCCTGCAAGCCGTCGCCGATAGTATCCTGGGCCAAACACTCTTGTTTGAAGAGTCGTCGAAACGCGGGACGGTGACCGACGACGATGTCGAACGGTTCTACCGGGCCAACACCGAGCGATACGCCCAGCCGGCGGCTACTTTCATTGCGCATGTGCTTTGCAAGACCGAAGCGAAGGCGAATGAGGTGATCGCCCGCATCAATGCTGGCGCCTCGTTCGACGAGATTGCCAAGAACGAATCGTTGGACGCGAGTACGAAAGGGAGCATGGGAATTCTCCCGACGCCTGTGCCCGCGCAAGGTGAACTGGTCCCGATGTTTGGCGCCAATGCTGAATTGCACACCGCGATTCGCGAGGGTGAGGCCAGTCAGATTCTGCAGAAGCCTTACGCGAGTGCGCAAGGTTGGCACGTGCTTAAGATCGTGTCGCATCGGGAACGCGTTGAGCAGCCGTTTGAGGAAATCCGCGAGCAGGTGCGCGAAGACACTTTGGCCGCCCGCAACCGGGAGGTCTCCGAACAGTTCGTCAAGGAATTGTTTGAAGCCGAGCGGGTGAAGCTCTATCCGCAGGCTTTGGGGGCTGTCGAGAGTGCGGATGCTTCCGGTGGAAGTGATTCCGACGAGAGCGAGATGTCAGGAGATTCAACAACGCCATGAGCGCGTTTCGTGGCCAACACAATTCGAGATGCCTGCGGGTGATGTTCGTGACCTGTTGCCTTGTTTTTTTGGCAGGTTGCGACGAATTCGAAGAGAGCGCCGCAAAGGGCGAATCGAAAGTTAAGCCCGTCGTGTCCGAGGTCGATCGTGGGCCGGTCAAACTGGTGGTGACCGCCGACCGCGACTCGATTTCGATTGCCGAGCAGTTGGAGCTTCGTATTGAGGTGACGGCTGACGATGGCATCGACGTGACCATGCCGAAATACGGATCGATTCAAAGCCAATTCGAGATCCGAGACTTTCGTGAAGAACCCGTTGAAGTTCTTGAAGACGGCAAGCGTCGATTCACGCACATCTACAAACTTGATTCGTTTCTTTCGGGCAGTTACGCGATTGCTGGCGTAACCATCGAGTACGCGGATCGCCGCAACGAGCAGCCGGGCGACGCACCACGCGACGATGTGGCCACGTCCGAACTGACCACGGAGCCGATCACGGTGGAAGTCACGTCGCTGCTCGAGGGCGAGTTCGATCCCGCGAATTTTCGCGATGTCAAAGGCGCGGTTGAACTACCCGAGGACCGAACGTGGGGGTGGCTGGTATGGAGGGGGGCGATTGTTGGCGGCTTGGCGGGGTTGGTCATCGCTGCAATGATGCTGATCCGCAAGTACCGTCAAGGTGGTCGACCAGCTGTGGTTATCCCGCCGCATGAATGGGCATTTGGGGAATTGAAAGCGCTGGCTGCGTCGGGCTTGATCGAAGCCGGCGAATTCAAACCGTTCTATTATCGGCTTAATGAGATCACCCGAACGTATATTGAACTGCGTTTTGGTTTGATGGCGCCCGAGCGCACGACCGAGGAATTTCTGGAAGAGATGCGATCGTCCAGCGCGCTCAATGATGCGCATCAAAACCATCTGCAGGAGTTCTTGACGGCATGCGACATGGTCAAGTACACGCTTTATGAACCCAGTTCGCGCGAGATCGAGACTGTGTTTAATGCGGCGCGCGACTTTGTGGAACATACCAAACCAGGAGCGATTCACGGTGCGGCGATGGGTGATGCAGACGTCGCGACGGAGGTGGC
>JAUIEW010000230.1 GCA_030429365.1 Phycisphaerae bacterium | reverse complement strand
AAATTCTGCTGGAAGTGCTCGACCATTTCGGACAAATCCTTCGCCAAATAGACCGCGACTGAATATCGTAGTGACGTAGGTCTGGTCATCGCCCCGACATGGATGCTGCCATCATGCGAGCACGGAGTCGGCAATGAGAACGACAATGTGGCTCTGCGTTTGGCTCGTGGTTGTATACGCTGTGATTATTGTCTTCGCCATCCCGGCCGTTGTCCCAGGCCACACCAATTGCTTTGCGGTCATGGTTGGAATCGCGTGCCTGTTCGCCGGAGCGTGGTCTCTTGGGCGTCAGTGTTCCCGACTGCCGCTGTTTTTCTTCTACGGATGCATCGGTGGCGCAACGTCCATTCCGTTGTTCTACTCTGAGCGGCGTCCGATGCTGGCGTATGCACTAAACCCGAATTTGCCACCCAAGGCCTATGACTGGGCGTTCGTCGTGACGTGTTTCGTCTGTATCGTGATGGCTGGTGTCGCCTGCCGCCTCGTCGCCGCTGCAAGTTATGCGCGCGAAAAGTCGAAGCGGAATTCATCGGAGCACTGTCGGGAATGCGGGTACCTGTTGATCGGCTTGCCAGAACCACGTTGCCCCGAATGCGGCACCCCGTTTGATAGCGACAAAGTGGGCCGCGTAGGGTGCGATTCATCGCACCTGCTGTAAACCTTTGGATCAGTCTTTGGCCTCTTCACCCAAGACAAAAGGCGGAAACCGCGTACCGCATTCAGGACATCGAGGTTCGGTGAGCCCTTTGATCAGATAGCCGCATTTCCAGCAAACCGCATCTTTAACCTTCATCGAATACTTGGGAAAAAACCGCGCCCCACAAACATCACATCGGCGTTGCAGGCGAAACAGGCCAAAGTCCCAGGCAAACACCAACCAAAATGGGATGCTGAAAGTGATTCGCGCAATGTTTCCAGGGCTGTACACAAGCTTGGATTGCCCCGCGCCGCGACAAGTCGGACAAATGATGTTCATCAACGAGGGGTGTCGAACTCGATTGGGGCGAGACTTGGGCATCGGCCCACCTCAACAGAAGCCACGTAGGGTGCAATTCTTCGCTCCGTTTTGAATCACGGCGTTCAAACGCCGAAGCCGCAAGCCGTCCACCCCGCACTTTGCTTCTCGAGCCTGCGACATAAGATCAATCGGGAGGCACGTGCCGTTGTGGAGACGATACCGACATGGATGCACGTGAGTCAAACAACCGGAGAGACGAAAACCAATGTGCCCTGAAAAAACTAGCGACGCAACGGAGTCGGGACGAATATGGTTCGAAGGCGACATCATCCGATACGAGTCACGAGGTTACGGCTCATGGCGTTGGCCACTGAGTCGGGTCCGCGCCATTGGCGAAATGACGAACGATCAAGGACCGTTTCGCGATGACTACTTCTTCTGTTTCGCGATGGGGCCCGATTGCTGGTGGGAGGCGTCATACTATGCGGAAGGAAGCATGCCGTTTCTCTTCGAATGCGCGGATCGATTGGACACGGAAATGCTGCCCGGGCTGACCGGTTCGACCGAACATGCGAGCCGCGTCCTTTGGCCGGAGCACTTGGCCGGGAACCCGATGTTTGAATTCTCGATCGCGAAGCCGAAAGGAATCTGGCAACGCGTCACGCATTTCTTTGTTCCGCGTATCGAGCAGACGTATACGGACGAAGTGTTGACGGAGTTGTCGAAGGCGCGTTAGCAGGTGCGTCCGGGACGCACCCTACGGGATGTGATGGGCCGATGAATTTGGAGAACGCGAATCTTTATATCCATGCCGTCTGCACGATCGCAATGTTCGGGCTGATCTGGTTCGTGCAAATCGTGCACTATCCACTCTTTCACCAAGTCGGTCGTGATGAATTCGTCGCGTACGAATTGAGACATCAGCGGTTGACGACAATCGTCGTCGCTCCATTGATGATCGGCGAGATGGCCACCGCATTGGCGCTGCTGTTTTTCGAAAGCGAGTTGCGATGGATCTGGTCGCTGGTCGGGTTCGGGCTTGTGCTGCTGATCTGGTTTTCCACGCTCTGTTTGCAGATGCCATGCCACCGGAAACTTGAAGACGGCTACGATGCAGACGCGGTTTGCAGGCTCGTAAACACCAACTGGCTCAGGACTCTGGCCTGGACCGCACGCGTCGGGATTGCCATCGCTCTGCTGATATGAAATTCCCTACCAACGTTTGGAATTTTAGTAGTGTCGCCGTGTCTCGATTCTGGTTATCCTACAGGTGATGCGCTGAACCGATGGGCCGTATCATGTGATCATTCAAAGTGGCAGGCCTTCCGAGGATAGACCGATGAAATGCCCGCGATGTGGTCAGGATGCCGAGATGTCGGCCAGCTTCTGCGCGGAATGTGGTTTGGACTTCAGCCTGATTGCGATGTTGAATGATCTGCGCCGGGCAGTGGGAGCCGCACGCGGTGAATCGGAATCGACAGCCAACCGCCTGCGCGACTTGGAGAAGCAGGTCCTCGCGCTCGAACCGCAGATCGTCAATCAGTTCACGCCACCGACTTCCGGTCCAAAAATCGAGCAGCCGCCGGTC
Source organism: Phycisphaerae bacterium (assembly GCA_030429365.1). Lineage (GTDB taxonomy): Bacteria > Planctomycetota > Phycisphaerae > UBA1845 > UBA1845 > UBA1845. Next base: position 5,524 of record JAUIEW010000230.1, on the reverse strand, counting down.
GAAGCCTCTCCCAAAGATGAAGCGTCAACAATTGAAGCTCATCCTGCCCAACCGCATCAACCGGAAACGCCCGTTGGTGATCCTGTTGCCAGAAAAATGCCGCATGTTGATCAGCCCGCCGCGAGCCCTTTTGCCGCAACGCATTCTCCTGGGATCGCTCCACCCTTAAACGCGCCTCAATTTGACGTGCGGACGCCATACAAGCCAGCCGACGGTGGCGACGTTTCCAAGGAACCGCATCTGGCATCCATGCTGCTCGATCGGCGCGGGCGATCGAATGCGCCGCCGCCGCCATCAAAGCCGGCATCGCTTGCGTCGGAACTCGGCGAGATTCAACTCGGACAAAAGTGGCTGCTGATTGCGGGCCTGGCGATCACCGTGCTGGCCGTCGGGTACTTTCTGAAATATTCGTTTGATCGCAATTGGGTCGGGCCAGCCGGTCGCGTGGCGATGGCCTACGGCGCCGGTTTGTTGATGCTGGGATTGGGCGAGTTCTGCCGCCGCCGCATGTTCGAAGTTTTCGGGCTGTACGTGATCGGTGGGGGGCTCGCGGTTTTGTACTTCGCGAGTTACGCGGCGTTTCAAATCTATCACCTGTTCGGGCAGACGCCGGCATTTGCGTTGATGGTGGTGGTGACGGCGCTCGCGGGCGGGTTGTCGCTTTTCTACGACACGAAATGGCTCGCGGTCCTCGGAATCATCGGCGGTTTCCTCACGCCGATCGTGTTGAGCAGCGGCACCGACAACCAGTTCGCCCTGATGACCTACGTGGCAATTCTCAATGCCGGCATCCTCGCGATCGCAACGTCGAAGCAGTGGGGCCTGTTGAACTACCTCGGGTTGACGCTGACGTGGCTTCTGTTCTCGACGTGGTACGCCAAATATTACGGTGAGTCGAAATTCTGGATGACCACCGTTTTCTTGAACATCTACTTCCTGGCCTACGCGCTGGTCCCGTTCATCTACTACTTCGTACGCACAGAGCGGCGCGACTTGACGGGGTTCACGATCACCATCCCCAACGCGTTCATCGCGTTCAGTTATTCATACGTGATGATTCGAAAGCAATTCTCGCTGGAGATGGTCAGCGTCGTTTCGATTTCGTATTCGATCCTGTTCTTCGCCCTCGCCGCGTACCTCTACAAACGCAACCGCGAATCCGTCGATGCCATCGTGCTGCTTTTGGCCAAAGCGATTCTATTCCTCGTGATTACCGTGCCGATTCTGTTCTCCGAGCACTGGATCACGGTGTTCTGGACGGTGCAGGGCGCGGTGTTGATGTGGGCGGCATGTCGTCTGAAGAATGCGTACCTTCGAAACGGTGCGATCGCCCTCGTCGTGTTGGGAACGGCCAAGTTCCTCATCGTCGACTACATCCACGTGTTTGAATTGCGGATCCCGCGGATGCTCTTCAAAGGTGGTTACAGTGCGATGCTCGTCGAGCGCTGGCTGGCGTCCGCGGTTGTGCTCGCCGCGTTGTTCCTGTCGGCTCGGTGGCTACACGCGACCATGACCGAGAACGGCCGCGGATGGAAAGACACCGCCCCGACGTTCTACGGCTTGTTCGGGTCGGTTCTATTCGTCGTCGCCAACATCGAAGTCGCCACCTGCTTCGGCGAACTCGCCCCGAAAGCAGTTTTCGCCGCGATCTCCGTGTTGTGGGCCGTTTTTGCCGCCGGATTGATCACCCTGGGATTCCTCCGCAACCTGTCGATCTTGCGGCGCTGCGCGATCGTGCTGTTCGCCATCACGATCGTCAAAGTGCTCGTCCACGACATGGCCAGCGTCGACACGCCATTCCGCATTCTCTCATCGTTGGTGTTGGGAGTGTTGCTGATCAGCGCATCATATCTGTACCACCGCTTCAACACGCGGATCACGGGTTCAGAAGACAACGCCACAAACGTGGATGCACCTTGGCCGTAATGGCATAGTGACGGTTAGCTCCATGCGTCGTTCGCGTCGAGGTCGCGCAGATAGTCGATGGCCTCATCAATCGAACACACCTCAACACCGCGTCGCCGCGCACGGTTGTCGACGTCGCGAAGTGTCATCAGGTCGTCAAACCAAGGCGAATCGCATATTCGTTGTTTTGCACGGTGCCCAAGCGTTCCTTGCGCGTATTCAAGCGCTTCCATGTGGTGGGCGATGAGATACGTTTCGCGTGCAGTCAGCGTTCCGTCCAGCGCATCGAGCCCCGCATTGACATGGTCGCGTGGGTCGATCGCCTTGCCAACGTCGTGCAAGAGGGCGGCAGTGATGAGTTCAGAGTCATACCCGCAGTCATTTCGCGCGATTTCAAAAGCCTGAAGCGAGTGATAGAGCGCATCACCTTCCGGATGCCATCGGGCGTCCTGTTTGACGTCTTCGAGCGGCTTCAATAGCGCGGACCAAAGCAGGTAGCGGTCGATGCCCTCGAGTTCGTCGTCGGGAATCTCTGCCTCCGGATGCTCGCGCTTGATCAACTCGATGAGTTTGCTGATCGACGCCCGTTCGATGGACTTACCGGTGATCGAACTCTTGAAGCGGTACCCGACCTTGTCGCGCGGGTAGACGGTCAGCTCAAAGGTGAAGCGATCGCGGAGGTGAATGTGCGTGAAAATGCGTTCTTCGGCGTGCTTGATGACGCGCTTTCGTTCCACCGAATATTCGAAGCCGAAACGGTCCAGCACTTCGCAGAGCGACGACACCGAGTCGGTGAACACATGGATGTCGATGTCCGATCCCTTGCGTACGTAGCCGGTCATCACGCTGCCGATCATCCGCGGTTCGAAGGATTCGAGAAGTCGCATGATCCGCAGTCCCGCAAGCCGCATCTCAAGCAGATTCGTGCGCCGCTGATCGCCTTCATACATGCGGGCCAGCGCCTGCACCTCCTCGCGGATTTCGCGATTCGCGGGTAGTTCTTGCGGTTGCTGTCTTGGGTTAAATCCCAGTTGCGAAGCGGCTTTGCGCTTTGCGGTGAAGTACTCCGTCTCGCTCCGCTCATACATCATCTGCGCAGCAAGCCGGGCAATCTGCCGGCGAAGTTTTGAATTGGACATGAAAGTAGTGCGCTCGATATTGGAAGGCCATCAATGCGAGCGCCGGCCTATGGGTTGACGACCGGTAAGCCGCCAACACGGATCCTACCAAACAGCGCGCTGCCGAGCAATCAGAAATGCCAGATAGGGCGGCTTCAAAAGATCGCGACTGTGTTAGCGGACGATTCTCGAACGAAAGCCCAGCCCATCAAGTTCTTTCTGCACGCGGTTCGCATGGTCGCCCTGAATTTCGATCGCGCCATCTGCAATGGTTCCGCCGGCTGCACAGGCGCTTTTTAGTTTCTTGAGAATCGTCGCGAGGTCGGAGGCGACGGGATCGATACCGCTGATGACGGTAACGTGTTTGCCTTTCTTGCGTTTCTCGACACAGATGCGAACGGGTTGATCCTTGGCCAGCAGCACGTCTCCCGACGCATCGCGTGGGCACGCGCAAGCATCCATCGGCTCGTTGCAGTGGCTGCAAGTCACCGGCCGCTCCAGTGGTGTTCCGTCGAATAATCCACACATGCGTGGCATCATACCCGACTCCCGTTGCGAGTCAGCCCACAAGAATTGAGATTATTCAACACCCTGCCCGCACGCTGCTTGGCGATATTTCTGGACCCATTTGCCCGCTGGTGGTAGATTCGTTGTATCGTGTGCGTCTTGCCAAAACACAGACCACGCCACGACTCGCCGAGGGCCTGATCGATGGAAACCTACGAATTCAGAACGTCTTTCGCATATGCGATCAGCGTGTTTGTGCTTGTGTCATGTCTTTACGGTAGGCACATTCGCAGCAAGCGACTCTTCACATGGACTGTTCTTCTATTCGTTGCGGCCATTGTCATATACGAGTGGATGATGAGCCTTCAGCCGATTTCCGGTGGGTTTGGCGGAGGTGGTAGTTTTGCAACGCAGAAACCGCTTCGGCCACGGTCGGCCATTTTTGACGCGATTGCCTCGTTCAGTCTGTGGGCCATGTATGGTACCCTTCCGCTGTTCTACATAGCCTGTCGCGGCAGCGATAAGGCCTACGCTCAGTGTTCGCGCTGCGGGTACAATCTTACGCAAAACACATCCGGTGTCTGTCCTGAATGCGGGGCGACTCTTGGCTAGGGAAATAAATCGGATCGTCGAAATCGCGACGATTTGACTTGTATCGAAAGGATCTGTTCGTTCGCATGAAATCAAGCACTTCATTGTTCAAGAGACTTGCGGTGGCGTCTGTACTCGCCTGTTGCTTTCTGCAAATCGGTTGCTTTGCTGCGGCCAGCGTCGGCATTTCGCTGGTGGGGCGGGTGGTTGATGATGCCGATGTGAAAGACCATGCCGAAGAGCTCTTGGGAAAGGACATATCGGCGGCTGACGAGCGCTTTGGCGAGTGGATCGACGTCAATCGCGAAGTCAATGGGCCGCGTGCGTGGTACATCTATCCGGTCAAGCATCTCAACTTCCTCGGCAAGGATCGCTACGTTGTCGAAGTGCAAGGCAATAAGATCATTGCGATCACCCGCGCGGAAAAAACGAGCGATCCCAAAACAGACATCCCGCGCGCACTGATCATCGCCTCATCCGTCGATGGCAAGACACCAAAAGAGTGCGAAGCCGAACTCGACTTGGGCAAGCCGCTCTTGACCGCACGCAGCGATAAGACCGGTTTGCTGAGTCAGACGTACGACGCCCGCCTCATCGAAGAACTAGGTCGGCCCCGCTATTGCGTGCTGCGTTTCAATGAGGATGAGAAGTGCACGAAGGTGGAGTTTCTCGGAGTCGGCGCCTCGACGAAGGAAAAACCCATCTAGGTTTCGTACGTTCAAAGTTAGACAAAAAGTGCCACTGCTCTGTGAGCAGTGCTGGGCCGTTGGCGTTGACTTGAAATGCATTGCTCGCAGAGCAGTGGCACACTAGGTTGCGTCTCGAATCGCTTCCAGGAACTGATCGCCGTACGCCTCCAGCTTGGCCGGTCCAACCCCTTTGACCTGCAGCATTTCATCGGCATCGCGCGGAGCGGCTTCGGAAATCGCTCGCAACGTCCGGTCGCTGAAAACCACGAACGCCGGCTTGTGGATTTCCCGCGCAATCGTCAACCGCAACTGCCGCAATCGCTCAAACAATGCGCTGGCGGTGGCGTCCGATTCATTGTCGCTCTCGTCCTCGTAAATCGCAGGCGACGAATCAAACTGCTCCTCAAGGGGCGGGGCACTTTGCAGTTCAACGCCCGCACCCTTCGCCGCCACCCGACGAAAATCCTCGTCCGACACACCCAGCGTTTCGAGATCAACGCGATAACCGCATTCCGGACAAATCGCCTTGCGTAAACCGAACAGCGAATAAGAACAGTCCGGGCAACTGAGTTTGTGCCCCAGAGATTCGAAGAGTTTGACGCGAGCATCTTCGTACGCGTCCTGGTCGATCGCGCGGTGGTGGGTGAGTGGTTTGGGTTTTGAAACCGTTCTAGATTTTTTCTGCACGCGTTTGGGGCGTTTGGTTTTCGGCGC
>JAUIEW010000454.1 GCA_030429365.1 Phycisphaerae bacterium | reverse complement strand
AGGGACAAGACTAATGGGTGCCTCACAACCACCTCAAAAGAAGAATCCGGACATCGCTCCGATTGATTCAAGTTTGCAACTGCGCTTTCAGTGTATGCACTGCCGAAAACGCCAGTTCCGACCGTTGGCGAGTTGTTGGCCCGGTGTCGTTCGCTGTTGTTTGTGCACGAAGCCCGTCATCAACTTCGGGCAAACCGCCACGAAACCGCCACGAAACGAGGAATCTATTCCGGGGATCGATGGTGCGATCGTCGGTGAGATCTATCAGTTCACCAGTAATGACGGGTTGCGCTCGTCGCGGACGATGCTGATCTCATGCGTCAATTGCAAGGGAAAAATGCCGATCCATGTCCGGCAATGGGGGCAGCATCTTCATTGTTGTCATTGTGGGCATCGTTTCTTTTTTCCCATAACCCGTTTGATTGCGAAACCACCACCTACCGTTAGCGCAGTGAATCGATTGGGCCGTCACCATGATTGGAATGCGTGGGTAAGGCGCTTGGCAGGCTATATGTCTTGGCCGTTTCGCGAATCCGAGCGCATTAGCTTATCCACCATGATCGTGGCCGTTTCGCTAATTGCACTGGTGGTGTGTGGTTCATTTGTTTGGATGCTCATAAGCACGATTCGTTAGCCATATTGCCATTCGGATCAATCTCCACTCAGCGAGAAGGAGGATAATCGTGTTCAGCAAGAAAACGAGCATATCCGCCGATGCGGCCGCCGAGTTGTTTCAGGGCACTCGACGCGGGACTGGTACCATCGGCCAGCCGGCAGGGGAGGGGTTGTTGGGTTACGACGCGATCGCAAATGACCCCAGCCTAGTGTGCGATCTGCAACGCATCGAACAGGATCAGATTGTGCTGGGCCTTGTCGGCGGCGTGATGCAGGGTGACGGCGACGGCGGACCTTATCCCGCAGGTGGCATTCCGGTGGGGATCGTCGACGATCGCCCGATGACGACCATCGTCGGCACGCGCGGCGGCAAGACACGTTCGCGTCACGGTGTCGATTGCCTGACGTGGAAGTCCAGTTTGCTCTGCATCGATCCAAAAGGTGACCTAGCGACAGTGTTTGCTCGGTTCAGGCGCAAAATTATGAACCAGTTCGTGGCGCTGTTTGATCCATTTGGCGTGAGTGGGCCAGAAGCCGCTGCGTTTCGGATGTCGTGGAATCCCCTGCGTCTGTATCCCGACGATAACGAAAACGATCTGATCGACCTGGCCTTATGGGTGGCAGACGCGTTGGTGCCGCCGGAACCGCAAGCGAAAGATCCACATTGGATCAATAAGGCGCGACAGTTTTTGGAAGCCTGTATTGCCCACGGCATGACCGCGTCGGAATATTTTGATCGGCGCACACTGGTGACCGTGTACGAACTCATCATGCTCAAAGCCGAAGACGGGGGGCCAGATAAACCGTCGTCTCTCGAACTTGAGATGACCGACAACAGCGCCTGCGCAGGATTCGTTGAAGCCGGTGCGGCCAGCTACTACGACATGGATTCGCGCGAGAGAAGCGGCGTATTAAGCAGCCTGAGAAGATCCTTGG
>JAUIEW010000006.1 GCA_030429365.1 Phycisphaerae bacterium | reverse complement strand
AGCCCGCAACGATGTAGATTCCGGCCCCTTGCCCGAGATTGTCTTCAAAGACGCAGTTGTCTATGACTGGGTCCGATTCGGAGATTGCGATTCCCGCCCCCATCGGTGCACGATTTTGGACGAATCTGCAATCAACAATGAGTGGATCGCTTTGATAATTGGAAATCGCACCTCCTGCGTAGACGAATGAGCCAGGAATATAACCGTTGAACGAGAACTCGCAGTTGGAAATGGTTGGATCACTGAATCTGTTCTCCACTGCCCTGAGATGCAGATTCTCGAACTTGCAATTATTGACCCAAGGACTACCCGACTCGATAACCATTCCCCGGATTCCATCTGCGATGGTGAGCCCATCGAGAATTGAGGTCGAATCCACTCCGACTGCAGTCAAGATGTCAAAAGTTGACCCATTGGCTGTAAGTTTTGATATGTGCACATCAGGGGCCCGCTGACCCAGTTCAGTCTCGCTACCCGAGAAACCGCCATAGAGCGCCAATCCGTGGCGCAGATCAAATGCCGCAGACGTATCGCCAGGCATTTGCATCGCACCAATGTCAGGCGCATAGCTCCCCGCCGCTACCCAGATTTCCGTAACACCACAATTGACGCTCGCTTCGTACAAAGCGTCTTGGAGATAGATGTAGGCATCCGGCCACGAAGTTCCGTTGTCCAAGCCAGCCGTCGCACTGTCATCAACGTACAGGACCGTTTCGCATTCTGCCGGCAAACCATTACTGGCGCAGTCCTCACGGGTACCGATGCATTTCCCGGAAAAACAAACATCATTCAAAGTACAGTCGCTGGCGTCGTCGCAACTACCGCCTTCGTTTGCGGGAGCTCTTTCACACGTTCCCTGTTCAAGATCGCAGACACCCTTCGCGCAAGGGCTATCCAAGTACGAGCAGTCCTGCGCGTTCTCTCCGAAAGGTTCGCACGCATCGGGAACCCCGTTGAGATTGCAATCCGTTTCAAGGCCCGACGCGATGTCGCATTCGTCCAACATGCCGTTGGAGTTGCAGTCCGGGGGCGCGAGTACCATCACAAACGCAGAACCGGAATCCGCTCCGTTGTCCGCATCTTGATATGCCCCGAGGACCGAAGTGTTTCCGGAGATCGCCACACTTATTCCCAATTGATCGCCGGCTGACGTCACGTCTGGAACGAACTTGATTGGCTGCCCCCAAACTCCAGCGATTTTTTGCGAAATGTACGCCGCACCACTTTCAAGCCCGTTGCCATCGTCTCGGTATGCCCCTACGACGACAAGGTTGCCATCGATCGCTACGCTTCGCCCGAAATTCGCATCACCAACAGGATCGCCTGCATTGAGTTTGGCCACTTGCAACCACACTCCTCCGACTTCCCGAAAGACATAAGCTGATCCGCTGTTCAATGCGCCATCGTCATCCTGGTATGCGCCAACGACGATGGTGGCACCGTCGATGTCGACATCGAGTCCAAAACCATCGTCCGTAGCCCCATCGTCGGCTCCCAGTTTTGCGACTTGTTGCCAAACGCCGTTGATTTCACGAAACACGTACGCAGCCCCGGTATTGCCGACCCCATTGTTGTCCGCCCGGTAAGCGCCGACCACGATCGTATCTCTGCTCATCGCAACATCGCGGCCAAAATAGTCATCGGACGTGGCATCATCAGCTGTCAGCTTCGCGATCTGTAGCCAAACTCCACCGGCTTTACGGAATACATACGCCGAACCGCTTTCCGAACCCCCGTCGTCATCTCCATGAGCGCCGACCACCGCTGTATTACCATCAAGGGCAACGCCGGTTCCAAAATAATCTTCACCAGCCGCATCGTCAGCCGTCAATTTGGCAAATTGCTTCCAGATACCATTTGATGTCGCAAAGATGAACGCAGAACCACTGTCGGTTCCATCGTCATCATCTCGGTTTGCACCGACGATGAGTTCACTTCCGCTGATCGATAAGTCAAAGCCAAATCGATCGCCCGAGGCCGGATCCTCATAAACCAGTTCCGTGGCATACATCCATGTGTCGCCCACCTGTTGGAATACATATGCCGAACCACTTTCGCTGACCCCGGAAACCGATCCATAGTAAGAACCAATTGCCGCAATCGAATCTCCAAAGTCAACACTTGAACCAAACCGATCACCAGCCGCTCCATCTGGCGCCAAGATTCTTGAATAGAACGGAGTTGACGAATACTCGCATTCGTCCGGAACACCGTCTGTATTGCAATCGCTCTCGATGACTGGCGATTCACACATTCCAGTGCTTGGATTGCACGCACCCGGAAGACATGCGACGTCATAAAGTGCGCAGTCAATTGTCGTCCCTGCGCAGATGCCGCTTTGACATCGATCGTCGTCGGTACACAGTTCGAGGTCATTGCACGCACCGCCCTCGTTGGCAGGGATGGCCGCACACTCGCCACTTGTCTGGTCACATGCCCCAACTATGCAGGCACTATTCAGATGCGAACAGTCAACGGAAACGCCCGTGCACTCTCCATTCGCGCAATAGTCGTCAGTCGTGCAGACATTCACGTCATCGCATGCGCCGCCTTCATTGACCGGCGACGTTTCACATAATCCGTTGCTCGAATTGCAAACCCCTTCTGCACAGCTGTGATCCAGCTGCGAGCAATCCATCGGCGTCCCTTGGCATATGCCAATCGAGCACACATCGCTGACGGTGCATAAATCCAAATCATCACACGCACCTCCTTCGTTGGCAGGCACAACCACACATCCGCCATCTAGAGGATTGCACTCACCAGCCAGACAATCCGAATCAAGCGCAGAGCAATCGACGGGTTCGCCAGCACAAATACCTGCATCGCAGGAATCATTCATCGTGCAGTTGTCCAAATCATCACACACCCCGCCCTCGTTGACCGAAATGACGTCGCACGCGGCTTCTTCAAGTTGACATACGCCCCTCGCACAAGCACTGTCCAGGTGCGAACAGTCCTGCGCGTTCTCTCCGAAAGGTTCGCATGCATCGGGAACACCATTGAGGTTACAGTCCGTCTCAAGCCCCGACGCGATGTCGCACTCGTTCAGCACCCCGTTGTTGTTGCAATCGGGGATCGCAAGATCGAAGACATAGAGCGCCCCGCTGTTCGACCAAACGCCATCGTAGAGCGGAGTCCCGCAAAACACCTGCAAACCGCTCACGGTAACGCTTGTCCCAAATTCGTCATCGAACGAGCCGTCGCCCGCAACAATTCCGATTGGTTGCTGCCAGATTCCCGAAACTTCATATGAGAAATATGCGGCGCCGTTATCCGGACTATCGGAAATGTCCCCAATCGCACCGAGCGCAACGACCCCGTTCGCAATGCCAACGCTGTAACCAAAGTGTGCTTCCGTCGTGGGGTTGTCCGAAGTCAGTTCTGAGACACTTTGCCAAGTTCCGCCTACCTTGCGAAAAATGTATGCCGCGCCGCTGTCGACGGCGCCTCGATCCGCCCGATGAGCGCCGACAACAATCGTATCTCGTTCCACATCGACGGCGAATCCAAACCAATCCTCTAGTTCCGCATTGTCAGCCGTCAGTTTCTCCACCTGGGACCAAGCGCCGCCTGATTTACGAAATATGTAAACCGCGCCACCCTCATTGACCTCATCACTGTCAGCGCGGTACGCGCCAATCACAGCCGTATCGCCATCAAGCGCCACGGCTCGCCCGAAGTGGTCATCGGACGCGGCGTCATCGGCTGTCAGCTTCGCAACTTCTTGCCAACTGCTATCGATCTTTTCAAATATGTATGCAGCCCCGCTCAGGCTTCCTGAGTCATCGTCTCCAATCGCACCCACAAGTATGGTGTCGCCGTCAATCGCAATGCTCGCACCGAATAGATCATTGACGGTCCCGTCGCTCGCAATCAATTTCTGAACCTGCTGCCAAATTCCGTTCAACCACTTGAATACGTAGACTGCCCCGTGGACATTGTTCTCTCGATTCGCACTGACAACGATCGTGTCATCGCTGATGCCGACGGCATGGCCAAATCGATCAACCGCATCCGCATCATTCGCAGTCAACTGCGAGCCTGTTTGCCAAACGCCGTCAACTCGATTAATGACATATGCCGCTCCGCTTTCATTTGGACCAGCCACCGAACTGAATGGTGCGCCAACCACGCCAAACGTCCCGTCCACAGCCACATCAGCGCCAAACCGAAAAACCGATGCAAAATCTGTCCTGGTGAGTTTCGTCACCCGCAAGCCTGAATCGAACTCACATTCGTCTGGAAAACCGTCCGTGTCGCAGTCACCGAAACCGGAGGGTGATTCACAAAGCCCATTGGTCAGATTGCAGGTCGCTTCCAAACATCCGACGTTCAATGCAGAGCAGTCCTTTGAGTCCCCGCGGCATACACCGTCGTCACAGGCATCGCTTTCGGTACACGGGTTCAGATCGTCACACGATGCACCTTCGTTTCCCGGAACAGTCTCGCACGTCCCCAATGCTGGATTGCACGCGCCAACGAGGCACCCTTCGTCAAGGTGCGAACAATCCAATGCGACTCCAGAACAAACGCCGCCCGCACAATTATCGTTAAATGTGCACGCATCCGCGTCGTCGCAACCTCCGCCTTCATTGGCCGGAATGGCTACACACGTCCCGCTGTTGGGGTCGCACCCACCAACCAAACATGCGCCGCTTAGGTACGAGCAGTCGATAGGCACGCCTTGACACACACCCCCCATGCACACATCACCAACCGTGCACGCATCCAAGTCGTCGCATGCGACCAGCGCGTTGCGGCTGACGGCGTGCAAATCGTCCCAATACTTTTCGCCGCCGCCCATGCTCCAGATACCGACGGTGCCGGATGTTGGATGTTGACCGCTTGGATCGACCGCGTCGATCTGATACGCCACTGGTTCGGGTTGGCCCTCCTCCCATACCTTCGCCTGGATGCGCATCTGCGCACCGGTCGTATCAACATCGACGCGAAATCGATACCACGTATCCACAACCGGATCGACGCCCGAGTCGATGTCGCCGACGAGATTGTCGAAGTTGGGCGGCGCAAGCTGAAATGTGCGTGCTTCCGGGGCATAGTTGGCCCGGCGAAGTCGCAGGTACTCGTATGTTGATCCCGGCTGATCGCTGAACTGCGAGAGGAACGTGACGCCGATACCGCCGTTGTCATCGGAGATGCGCATCCGGCCCGTGTACGTCATGCTCGAAAGGGTAGCCCCGTCCGGACCGACATAGTGCGAATGGACATTCGTGCTCGACGAATCCGTAAAGAATGCCTGATTTCCGCCGGCATTTGTGACGCGATATAGAGCGTCGTCTTCGTTCGTCGCGGAACCGGCTTGGGTATCAAACCAGTCAGCAGGATCAGAACCGATCGCGTACGCCTCAAAATCTTCGTCAAGGACGACCAGATCACAAGCAGAGATGCAGACGCCTTCGGGCTCGCATTCGTCCGGTATACCGTTGTTGCCACAATCGAGACTCGCACCACCGCTGATATCGATGGCATCGTCCACACCGTTGTCATTGCAATCCGCGGCAAGAGCAGAGTGCGGCACCGCACACGTGGCCAGCACAATCAATACCAATAAGGATTTCCGACGATGATTTGCGAATTGACAGCCCGATGTGCTGCACATTGGGTCGATCCTCCAGGAGTTGGTCTGAGTCGTTGATCGCTCCGCCTTCCGACTCAACATCTGCATAGCCACGCCAGCCAATTGGCTTTGGCGGCCTAATAGCCCTTAGCCCTATTGGGCTGATGCGGATCGTCAATTCTACCCGGGAGACCGACCATCAAACGAGTGCAATTGACGCTAAGATTTTTGGACGCTGACACGCATGTCCCGATAACGGGCGGCATTTGTCATGCCGTCCCCGCAATCAATTGAAAAACCCGCGCTGAAACAGCGCAAAATCGCGCAAATCCACGTCGCCATCCGAATCCAGATCAAGACAAGCACAGCCAACACCCAACGCAGTGCCCGGGCTCGTAAGACACCCGCTCAGAATCGCATGGTCATCAAGGTCGGCATCACCGTCAGCATCACAGTCACCCAGCACAAACTCGTAGGCTCCCATGTCGACAATCGGAGCAATGCCAACGCCCACGTCAGTCATCGTGACGTCATCCACAAAGCGCGCATGACCGTCCAGATCAGTCAACCCATCAACCGGCACCGCTGAATTGTCACCAGCATCGATCGCCGACGAACCTGGCAGCAAGCGCAAGTCGTCGTCTTCGGTACCGGCGAAATTGTCGGGGCCGTTCGAATCTACAAACAACGGATCGGCATCGATGATCCCAGTCCCACCATCTCCGCTCCAACCACCTTGAACAATGCTCCAATTGACCACTGGGGAGTTACCGGCTTCTTCGATTTGACCTGGGGTGTTTTTCCAGAAGATGCAGTTCGTAACGATCGGGCTGCTGTTTGCGATATTGTGGATTCCGCCACCGACACTCTGCCCTATCGAAACCGCATTGTTGGCAAAAGTGCAATTTGTCACGAGCGGAGCACTTCCGATGGTGTACATGCCTCCGGCCTTGGTTGAACCTGTACCGTTTCCGTCGAATACGCAGTTCGTCACGGCTGCGTCGCTGAATGTATTGACCATTCCAGTAAGTTCGTTTCCGAGAAACACACTGTTCGAAATTGTCGGCTGACTGGATGTATTGCTGACGCCAATCCCGTCGTTTCTCTTGAACAGGCATGAGTCGATGATTGCATCGGATCCATCATCGTTTTCAATTCCAGCTGGGCCATTGCTATCAAAGTCACAACGCCAAATAGTCGGATTGCTTTGGAGCGCATTTAGAATTCCACCGGCTTGCCCACCTTCATTGCGGACGAAACGACATCTCAACACCATTGGACTACTATTTTCATTCTGGATCCCTGCACCACCTCGCGGTGTTGACGTGACAGAGCCAAAATTCGCGTTTCCCTCAAACACGCAATCCTCGATGATTGGATCGCTTTGATCAATGTTGTATATGCCTCCGCCGTTAACAGCTTTGTTTTGATTGAACCTGGAGTTCCGAATCGTTGGAGCGCTTCCAATATTTGCGACTCCTCCTCCACCACCGCAACAACCGAACCCCTGGTTGACGCCGGCCAAATTATGCTTGAAGACACAATGGTCTATGGTCGGATGGCCCGCATCATTCAACATTCCACCACCCCAAAGCGGAACCCCGTTCGCGTTGCCCGACGTAACCGTAAATCCATCGAGCACCGCGGTCTCATCCGTACCAGACCCAGTCAGGACATGTAGCGCGTTTTCATCGTAGTTGCCAAAGTTGGGCAGGTCGTCGCCCATCAAGTCGCCACTCAGAACCGTGGCGTTGCTGTCAGCGTTACGTTCATCAAGCGTGGTTTCGAATCCTGCGAAACCGCCATAGATCGCCAAACCGGATTGAAGTTGGAAGGTGGCTGTGCGATCACCCAACGTTTGCCCACCGCCCTCGTCCGGCTTGTACGTTCCTGCCGCCACCCAAATCTGACTTGTCACGCCATTGGTTGCCGCGTCGAGCAATGCATCCTGCAAGTACACATACGCGTCGGCCCAACTCGATCCGTCGTTGGCTCCGCTGGTCGCGTCATCGTCGACGTACAGCACGGTTTTCGCCTGGAATTCATACGCACCCATGTCCACAATCGGTACCGGGCCTGCACCGGTATCCGGCGTATTAACGTCGTCTACAAATCGGTCGGCTCCACTATGATCAGTGACGATACCCACCGGCACTGCCGAATTATCACCGGCATCGAGCGCGGGCGAACCGGGCTGCAACCGCAAATCGTCGTCTTCGGTTCCCGCTATACCGTCGGGCCCATTCGAATCCACAAACAACGGATCAGCGTCGATAATCCCAATACCGCCAGCACCGCTCCAGCCACCTTGAACGATGCTGTAATTGACGACCGGCGCACTGCCATCTAACGACCTGATCTGAATCTGCCCCTTGTCCCAGAACACGCAGTTGGCGATCGTCGGACTGCTATGGAAAAAGTTAGCAATCGCTTCGTGTGGCACGCCTGTGGACGAACGGATTCCACGTGTAAACGTGCAATTGACAATCAATGGAGAACTGTATACGTGATTGGATATGCCTGCAGCTTGAGGCGCGCGCCCGAAGTTCCCGTTGAAAACGCAGTTCGCAATGATCGCATTGCAGCTTGAATTCATAATTCCACCGACCCCGTTACTCGTGAAGTAGCATCCGGTAATGGTCGGAATGCCAGTACCGTTCGTCATACCGGACGAGAGGTTCTTGCTAAAGCGACTTCGGCTCACGGCCGGACTCGAGTTTTCATTGTTCTCAATTCCAACATAGAAACCCGCAAAACTGCAATCCGTTATCGTTGGATCGCTGCCGCTATTGCGAATTCCGTAAGGCACATGCCCGTAGATTGGCAAGTCATGGATGAATTGGCAGGCAGTGATCGACGGGCTGCTCTCCAGATTTTGCATACCGCCCGCGTCGAACGGTCCCGCAATACTTACCGCTGATAGGTTGTTTCTGAATTCGCAGTTTGCGAATGTTGCGTGACTCTGCTCCGCATTCAGAACAGCCGTACCTGAAAGAAGGGCTTTGTTTCGCTCGAATGCACAGCGGGTCAAACTCGGGCTACTTGAGAAATTGGCCATCCCCGCCCCATCGTAAGCCTGATTTCCAATGAATCTGCAATCCACCAAAGTCGGATTGCCAGCTTCATTCAACATTCCGCCCCCGGGACCGTCGAACATGGGCGTGTCGGCGTAGCCAGCCGAAATGGTGACTCCGTCCAATATGGCCGTGGAATCTGTCCCGGACCCGGTCACGACATGCTGGCTGTTCTCCGTCATGTTTTCAAAATCGGGTAGGTCGTCACCGAGCAAATCGCCGCTGAGAATGGTTCGATTGGTGGACAGGTCGCGCTGATCCAGACTGGATTCCGTTCCGTTGAAACCACCGTGGAGCGCCAATCCGGATTGAAGCTGAAAGGTGGCTGAGCGATCACCCGGCGTCTGTCCGCCGCCCTGATCCGGCTTGTACGTCCCTGCTGCCACCCAGATCTCGCCAATCGCGCAGTTCGCATCAGCCGCCGACAACGCATCCTGCAGATAGACAAACGCATTGTCCCATGAACTTCCGTCGTTCAGTCCGTTGGTCGCACTGTCATCCACGAACAGCACGCCCTCGCATTCATCGGGAAGGCCATTGGTATCGCAGTCCGTACTCGTGCCGCCAGCGATGTCAGCCGCATCGTCGAGACCGTTGGAATTACAGTCATCCGCCCTCGCAATTGGAACCAGCACTATCGACAAGATAAGCGACAGCGAAAGCATGATTCGGTTGATGCGCCGTGCCGGCTGACGCAAACGAATTGGGGTTGCATTGGTATTGTTCATGGTCGCTGCCCCTTGCAGGCGCCTGGTGCGCCTTTTCAAAAAGCATAGCCGCAGGCTAATGGTAAAGGTTGGTCGAGTCCTGATTCGGAACGAATGGTCCATGAGAATGGAACCACAAAATGCATTGTGGTGTTCAATCTGATCAACAGAGAAGTGCATGCCGACCACATGCACCTGTCCCATGATCATGGTAGCAGATTGAAGCTCACCCACTCAATGGCTGGATGTGAAAATCCGGCGTGAATATCAACGGATATTTGCGGACCTGTTGATCGGCCCACGCAATGGGCGGAACGATTCACGCACCGTGTCGTGTCGTCGTACCACACCCCAACTCGATCGCCGCTATACCAGCAGACCGCGCTTGGCTCTAGGGCAAGAAGCCCCTCTGAAACAAGGAGAAATCCAGCAGATCTACATCGAAGTCCGTGTCCAGATCGAGGCAAGCACACGCCGCCCCCAGTACCGTCCCGGGCCCCGTCAAGCATCCACTCAAGATCGCATAGTCTGCAAGATCGGCATCGCCATCGGCATCGCAATCGCCGAGCACAAACTCGTACGCACCGATGTCAACAATGGGAGCGACGCCAACGCCCGTGTCAGCCGTAGACACGTCATCCACAAACCGCGCATGACCATCCAGATCAGTCAACACATCAACGGGCACAACCGAATTGTCGCCCGCATCGATCGCAGGCGAACCCGGTAGCAAACGCAGGTCGTCGTCTTCGGTTCCAACGATGTCGTCAGCCCCGTTCGCATCCGCAAAGAGCGGATCGGCAGCGATATTGCCGACGCCGGCACCGGACCAGCCACCTTGAATGGTCGTATAATTCGCCGTTAAGTATTCGCCAGAAAACTGTGCGGATTCCCCCGAACCGTTGCCATCCGAGTTACGCCACAATACACAGTTGTTTGCTGTTATGACGCTGCCCTCGTTGTATATCCCGCCCCCAATGACTCCGGCAACATTGGCTGAGAGCGTGCAATTCAAAACCGCCTTGGGCTGCGAGCTAAAAAACAGACCGTAGATCCCACCGCCGTTCAATGCGGCATGGTTACCGCTGAACACGCAATTGATGATTGACGGAGGACTTGCGTTTTCGTTGCTCATCCCACCTCCGTTGCCTGAAACAACTTTGTTACCTGTGAACTGGCTGTTCGTTACGATCGCACCGCTGCTGAGGTTGGCCAATCCGCCGCCGAAACTGGTGGCAACGTTTCGATTAAACGTACAGCGGTCCACGATTGAATTGCTGCCGCTTCGGTTTCGCATTCCGCCACCGCCAGACGACGCATAATTCTCGTTGAAGGTGCATTGGATGACTGTCACACTGCTATCCTCGTTGTACATGCCGCCGCCCAAAGCTGCCGAATTGTTGTCGAATGCGCAATCGATCACTAAGGCTCTGCTCACATTGTGCATCCCACCGCCAGCAAGACTGGCAGCGTTTCGACTGAACGTGCAATGATCCACGGTTGGACCTGGCCCCCAAGTCCACATCCCCCCACCACGCATTGCCGAATTGCCGACGAATTTACAGTGCGTCACCGTGGGCGAAGTGCCTTCAGGAGCGCCACTATCGTTGATCATGCCACCGCCCCAGCCATCCGGAAATGAGCCATCTGCATTTCCCGCGCTGACGGTGAATCCATCAAGGATTGCGGTCTCATTGGTTCCCGTACCGGTTACCACATGGCGAGCATTTTCGGCGTTGTTGTCGCTGATAATGCAAGCACCATCGACACACAATTGACCGAAAGCATCACAATCCGGCGAATTCTGTGAACACGCGACCGGTGCATCATCACCCAACAAATCGCCACTTAGAATCGTCTCGTTTGATTCTGGATCACGCTCATCACGATGGACCTCCGTACCCACAAAACCACCGTACAGCGCCAAGTTGTTTTGCAGTCGAAATGTCGCATCGCGATCACCGGGCGTTTGCTCTCCGCCTCGATCCGGTGTGTACGTGCCTGCCGCAATCCAGACCTCAGTCACGGAGCAGTTGATAGCCGCCTCGGCCAGCGCATCTTGAAGATCAACATAGGCGTCGGCCCAGGAATCGCCGGTATTCAACCCGTTGGTGGCGCTATCATCCACATAGAGTATCTCCGCGCACTCGGGCAAGACTGCGTGGGCATCGCAATCACCGTATGTACCTATGCACGTTCCATCAACACACACGTCGATGGGCGTGCAAGGGTCGCAATCATCACAAGGTTCGCCATCAACGCAGGAATCGGTAGCACTTCGGCGAATCACTTGCAGATCGTCCCAGTACTTGCTGCCGGCGCCCATGCTCCACACACCAACGGTGCCGGATTTTGGATGGACACCGGTGGGATCAATTGCGTCGATCTGAAAATCCGGAGGTTCGGGTTGACCATCCTCCCAAACGTTGGCTTGAATGTGCAATTGGGGGCAAGTCTCGGTGACTTCAATGCGAAATCGGTACCAAGTGTCCACGATCGGATCAACGCCTGAATCAACATCGCCCGTTAACCCACTGAACTCCGGCGGCGCCAAATGAAACGTCCGGGCATGTGGAGCATAGTTCGAGCGGCGAAGGCGCAGATAGTCATACTCGGATGTCGACTGCTTGTTAAAACGCGATAGAAAGGTCACGCCAACACCACCGTCATCATCGGTGATTCGCATGCGACCCATGTATGTCAACGTCGAGATCTCCGAACCACTAGGGCCAATATAGTGGGAGTGAATGTTGACGTCGGTCGAGTCGGTCCCAAATACAACTTCATCGCCAACTTGCTTGATCTTGAAAAGCGCATCAAATTCGATGTCGCTCGAAAAGATGTCCGTATCAAACCAATTGGCCGGGTCCTGGCCAATCATATAATCGTTAAAGTCTTCATCCAGCACCGTCAGATCAGAAGCGGACACACACGCCCCGTCAGGCTCGCAGTCATCGGGTATGCCGTTGCTGCCACAATCTGCACTTGTGCCCGCCGCGATATCAACAACGTCATCTATCCTGTTGCCATTGCAATCACCCGCAACCAATCTCTGTGGCAAAACCGGAACTACGACAAGTGCCGCGGTCAACGCGATAAAACACCAAAGGCATTCCTGCCATACGAAATCGAAACGAATTTGCGATTTCCTGAACACGATAATGCCCCCGGCAATCGGTAGTATTTAACGCGGCGAATTGCTTGTAGACGCTGATCGATGGCGCGGACTCAGCGCAACGATGACTCCGGCCAATTTCATGATAGCAAAACGGAAGGTGCGGCGACAAGACCAGCGCGCTACTTCACTTGGTGTGGAGATCGAGTGAAATAGTGAATTCAAGAATAATTTGCTGGAAGTTTCCGGACTTCGACCGTCGCCTACGCCGTACCAAAAATCCGATCGCCGGCATCGCCCAAGCCGGGAACGATGTACCCTCGTTCGTTGAGCTTCTCGTCGATGGCGGCTGTGTAGATCGACACATCTGGATGAACGTTGGTCACGGCTTCAATACCTTCCGGACTGGCGACCAGGCATAGTATCTTGATATTCCCCGCGCCGGCTTGCTTGACGGTATCAATCGCTACATTGAGCGAACCGCCGGTGGCCAGCATGGGATCGATGATGATCACTTCTGTCTTGGCGATATTCGGTGGGAGTTTGTTGTAGTACGTGACTGGTTCGAGGGTCTGCTCATTGCGATACAAACCGAGGTGCCCCACCCGCGCTTCGGGAATTAACTGCAAGATGCCATCCGTCATTCCCAACCCCGCCCGCAGGATCGGAACCAGCGTCAACTCCGTCGCCAGTTTCTTTCCACGGCACGGCCCCAGCGGCGTCTCCACCTCCACATCCACCGTCGGATGGTCGCGGGTCAATTCAAACGCCATCAGACTTGCGATCTGCGACAATAGCGCCCGAAACTGCTCAACCTTCGTGTTCTTGTCGCGAACGAGCGTCAGACGCTGCTGAATGATCGGGTGCGACACGAGGTTCACCTGCGGATGGTTGGTCATGGGTTCTTCCCGATAAGACAATGGGTGCGCGATTCGCGGATTCAAATCGCAATAGCTTCGCCGAGTTTCCACGATTCGCCGGCCGCCTGCAAGAACGTCATCTGCGAGAAAGCGCTCGGAAAGCAGCGTGCCCGAAAAGAAAGTCGCCAAAAAGAAAGTCACCGAAAAGAAAGTCAATTGTTGGCTGGATTGAAACCCGACTCGGTAGCCGCCTCGGGCTTCTCCACGCGCCGGCCTCCGACGCGGCAACAAATCATCGCTACGATGAGTGCAACAATCCCCAACCAGACCAGCGTCATCGACTCGCCGCGGTGCAGATTCCCGCCCGATCGCAGCAGGAACAATCCCCCGATGATCAGCACGCCAATGACCACCATGCGGTTGCGCCGCATCGCCGGATGAAGCAGCAATCCCCACAGAACCAAAGCGATGATCAACTCTCGCACCAGCGGAAACAGAGCAGTGTTGACGGCCAATATCCGCGGCATCGTCCAAAGCCATCGCGTGTTGACTTTGACGCCGGTTGGCGTCGTCTCAATCATGCTCACCTTGCCTGGCCCCATCGTGTCGCCCTGCGGCGTGGTCACCCAGACATGCGCGCCATCTGTCTTCAACTGCGACTCGAATCCGATGCGCTTCAACAGGCTCGCGCCAACCACCGCCCGGCCGTCACAATCTTCGCGCCCCATCGCGAGCGCTTCATCGACTGTCGGCATGTAGTCGGCCATCCCCCACGTATCCCAATCGAATGCGTATGGCAGCGTCTTGTAAACGAGAAGTTCAACGGCGCGCAGGATTTCTTTCGGATGCGTGTCGCGATTCGCCCCTTCAGGAAGCGTCTTCATGAGTTCGGGGACGAGCGGATCGAGCGATTTCGATTCCGCGTCGATCATCGCGTTGGGCTCGCTCCAATGACCGAGATGGCGCGCCAGCAAAATCGGATGCGGAAAACAAACGATTAGCACCGTCAGCGCGAGAACCGTCGCCTTCAAGAGCCATCGCTTCCAAAGCGGCCAACTATGTATGCGAATCCAAAAGCG
The DNA here is from genome assembly GCA_030429365.1 of Phycisphaerae bacterium. Taxonomy (GTDB): domain Bacteria; phylum Planctomycetota; class Phycisphaerae; order UBA1845; family UBA1845; genus UBA1845. The sequence continues at coordinate 37,282 of JAUIEW010000006.1, read as the reverse complement.
CATGGGTGAAAGCTCTCCAACAGCAGAAGTCACCAACACACGATAAGCACGCAAGCCCCACGCGTCATCCCGCGCCTCAGAACTTCACGAACATTCAAACCGCCCAGACAAAAAAAGGGCCGCGACCGACTTGTCCACCCAGGACAGGTCGGCCGCGGCAAAGGCGGCTCGTTTGCATGACTGCGTTTCTTGACCGAACTGCTAATGCTCTCTCTTGCTCTTTTGCTGAATCAAAACGTTTCTTGCTGTTTCCGACACTTCCAATCTGGAGGACTAAGGTCTGCTCTCTTTCCGGGTCTCTCTCCCCAAAACGGCTCTCTCAATCCCTCTCAGGTCTGAAACGCTCCCCAACGATTCAGAAATCCAAGTGCTTCCCCAACCGCACACTTTCCCATCCAAACGACGGCTGCCCCATCGCAGCCCCACTTCCCCAAGGCACTTTCGAGGCGATTCGCCCCGAACCCCATCATCGCCATGCGTTCCCCAACGCCGGCGATGGGATATAGGGCATGCCCCGTGCCATTCGGCAATTGCCGGGCAAGAAAACACATAAACCATTGCAATCAAGAAAGTTATGGAATCGAGAATTCAGAGGTGAAATTCAAATTGGCCCGAAACTGGTTAATGGCTCCCCACCCGCAATCCGCGAATCGGGAACTATTACCCACCCGGCGGCCGCCCCGTCGTCATTGCCGCACCGTGTCGTCATTGCCGCGAAAGCGGGAATCCAGAACGGGCGCCGCGATCCCACGACCACTCAAGACCTCCACGTGCGCAGGAGTGACGGCCGAGGTGCGCGTTTTGCACCTGTCAAAGCCCTCAACCCAAATGCCGCCGATACCGCCAGAAAACCCGCTCCACGGTGCACGCGGCATGGTGGGAATAGAACGGAATTGGCCCAACCCAAGGGATGACGGATGACTTGTGCCCGGCATCGCGAAGGTCGTTGAGGCAAAGCTGAAGCAGTACTCGCCCAATCCCAAGCCCGCGGGTTTGCGGCGAGGTGCCCATCGGACCAAAGAAGCCCCACTCCCGGTTCTGCGTCGAGTGAGCACTGAAGGCGATGACCGCGCCGTCTTTCAGCGCCAGATGAAGCGCCGGCGGATCGTTGGCCATCGCCAGCGCGGCTTCCAACCGCCAGTCATCGCCGAATTCCCGCGAAAAATAGGCATCCAGCAGCGGACCATCCGCGACCGTCGCCCGCCGAATGGTCAGTCCCGCATCCTCAAGCCGCTTGATGTCGCCTGACACGTCGAACGCTTTATCCAACCGCCCGATCATGTTCACGCAATCGCGAAACCGCTGGAAGCCCCGCTTCTCCAGGAAGCAGAGGGCTGGCGTGTAGCGCGGATCGACGCCCGGCGTGAAGTAATTCCCCGGAATCGCCAGCACCTCGACCTCTTCGACATCCTGCCCCTTTAACGACTCAAGGGCATAATCCAGAAGCTCGGAGGCGATCCCGGTCCGCTGCTGCGACGCCTGGACACCGAACAGCCCGATCCAGCCCTTGCGGTCAGCCGGCCTGCGGACAACCTGCATGATCCCTACAATCCGCCCTCCGACTTCAGAGACGATCACGTCATACGCCATCCGATCGGGAGCCGGATTCTCGAAAATCTTCTCGCGAATTAAGTCCTGGCTGAAGTGATCGAGGAACAATATGTCCTTCAAAAGCGTCCAAATATCAGCCAGGTCGCCCTCGTTGGCGGTTCGAATGGTCCGATCTGAGCGATTCATTTTGAAAACGAGCCTCTATCCGTGCCCAAGTGCTAGATTAAATAACAATAATCGAATAAAAGTCTCCGATCTATGCCTGCGAAATTTAAGAAATCCAGCGTTTCGATCGTCTTTGCGATCACTGACAAGCTTCCCTACGCCGAGTCGGCCCTGTGCGATTCGATTGAATCCGCCTTACGGCAGGATCAACCCGGCGTGAAAGTCATCCTCGTCGATAGCCGAGGTTCCGACCGCAAGCTCGAACTGAATCTATCCGACGCCAGCCGCGTCACTTACATCGCCGGTCAATTCAAGAATCGGGCCGCGATGTATAACGCCGCGCTGAAGGCCTGCGACACCGACTTTGTCCTCGCGGTCTACAACGAGGCGCAATGCGTCACGCTGACCAAGTCGGCGGCTCAGACCATGGTGATGGCCGCGACGCGCATGAACCCGATGGACCTCGTCTATTCGGATTACGATCGCGTCGAGACCGACGGTACGCGTCACGAAATCAAACTCGCCGATTGGCATCCCGGCCGAGTGCGCGACGGCGAAGACATGGGGTTGGCGATTCTCTACCGGACAGCCGCGATGCGCGAATGCGGTGGATACGATGAATCGTTCAACGCTGCCGACATCTACGACCTTCGCTTGAAGGTTTCCGAAAGCAAACGCGTCGCGCACATCGGCAACCGCTATGCCGGTTCGCTGTACTCGGTGGCGGCTCCGCCCCAGGCGCACAACGTCTTCGACTACTTGATGGAAGACAAGTCGAGCCAGCTTGAGATGGAACACGCGCTCAACGGTCACCTCAAGCGCATCGGCGCGTACCTCGAACCGGGTGCGCACGTTGGTCCCGTTTATGCGAATGGCGAAAAGCCCGAGCATTCGAAAGACTGCATCGCCAGCGTCGTGATTCCTGTGAACAATCGTCCGGAATTCATTGGCCGAGCGATCGAAAGCGTGCAGGCGCAAACCGAACAGCGCGTCGAAACGGTCATCGTGGTCAACGGCGGCGATGACGATCCGACGGTGCCAGCCGTCAAAGCTTACATGGAAGGCGGCGCCAAGTACGACGCGAGTAAACCGCCCGTGCAGTTGATCGTCGTGGACATCAACAACCTCGGGCTCTGCCTCAACACCGGCATCGCGTCGGCCAACGGTATGTACTACGTGCAGTTGGATTCCGACGATCGCCTCAAGCCCGATGCCGTCGAGAAACTTCTCGCGGTCTTCGACTCAGATCCGGCGATCGGCATGGTCGTTGGTTCGTATGAAGTCTCCGTGCTCGATGAAAAAACCGGCAAGGTCACCCGCGATGAGAACGTCCCGGTGGTCACGCACGATGAGTGGACGGCTGACAATGGCCGCAACAACCTGCTGCGTATCGGTGGGGCTGGTGCTCCGCGTGCCGCCCACATCAAAGTGATCGCCGATGCTGGTTGGTTTGGCGTCAACGACGACAACGAATGTCGCAACTACGGCGAGGACTACGACCTGGTCAACCGAATCGCCGAGCGTTACGTCATTGGTCGCGTGTGGGACCCGATCTACGAAGTCATTCGCCACAGCGGCGGAACCGATCACAACATCGACCCCGTCACGATCGCGCGAAACAACAACGCCAAGGATCACACGCGACTTGAAGCGATCCACCGAAGGCAGCAACTCAACCAAAGCAAGTAGCGATCACCATGTCGGACAATATTCTTCTTATCGGTGTGGATGGCGGCGCGACGGAAATCAAAGCGCACGAAGTCATCGCTCAGCAAAGCGGCGACGAACGCAGCTTCAAACTCGGTGCGGCGTCGGCCAGTCGTGTCTATGAACGGGTGGCCGACTTCACGCCGGTGCCCGTCGCGCAGCAATTCAGCGAACGCGACCTCGACGCCATCGAAATCAAACCATCCGAAAAGAAACAAGCCGACAAGTGGATCGATGCCGCATTTGAAGCGATCGCGGAAGTCGTCAAAGGCGCAGCATCAACGGGCCCGGTGCAGATTGGCGTCGGCATGCCCGGTCTGAAATCGCCCGACAAACGCGGCATCGTCGTGATCAACAACGGACCGCGCCTTCCGAAATACCTCGAGCAACTCGAAGCGAAACTGGAAGCGGCCAACATCAAGTTAGCCGCCCCCATCGCCGCGCTCGGCAGCGATGCCGACTATTGCGGGATCGGCGAAGAATTCGCCAGCGACGGACTCTTTCGCGACGTGGACAACGCGTACTACATGGGCGCGGGAACTGGTGTTGCCGACGCGATGAAGCTCAAAGGCAAACTCGTCACCTTCGACGAAGCGTCGGGTTGGATTCAAAAATCGTGGCAAGTCGCGTCAAGTTTTGGGCCGACGTTTGAAAAACTCATCTCGGCGAAGTCGATGAACGAAACGTATCATCGACTCGTTGGCCATCTGTCGGACGCAGGCGCAAAGTATCCAGAAGTCGACGCGGTCAATGGCAATCCAATCGCAGCAACATGGATGGAATCGGTAGCGATGCTAGCCGCCGAGTTGATCTTCGAGCGACTGCAGACCATCACAACGGGCCGCCCCAATCGAACCGATCGCGGCGAAGCCTACGCGGCACTGAACGCCGACCACCCATACCGCGGCACCAAAGTCGATCGCGTCATCATCGGCCAACGCCTCGGCCAAATCTGCAGCCAGCCACAAGAAGGGCTCGACGTCCTGAGCCGCATCAAGGAATACCTGGCCGCGTTCATCGGCGAATCAAAGAACAACGACTTGATCGAAGCCTACGCACCAAAAGGTCAAATTAATGCAAATTTGCTGACCGCATCCAAACTACGCGCCGCTCCCGCAATTGGCGCCGCAGTGGCGGCAGCGACAGCCAATGAAGCTATCGCGTAGGGTCCGCTGTGCGGACCAAGGGACATAGGCACGAAAGTTACAAGGGCACAAAGTAACTGAGTGACGAAGTAACGAAGCGACGAAGTGCGCGGCCCCCATTCCCGATCCAGACCAGTTCCAAGCGCGTCTTTCTACTCGTTATGTTCATGTCTTAACCGTCCAGTCCATTGAAGATCGAGCTGAAGATAAGACTGAACTCCTTCATTTTGGTCAGCGTGCCTTCCCGCATGAACTCTTGCTCGCCGCAACAATCGAGGATCGCATCGCGCGTAGCGACCTTTGCGCAGAAGTCCTGGGCTCGCGACGGCTTGTCTGGTCCGGTGATCGTGTCTGGATAATACTGTTCAATGGCTCCGCGTTCGAGCACATAGACATCATCGCCCCGGAGCATTGCTAGTAGTTTGTGCTTCAGTTGAAGCATTTGTGCGTCATCGTTGTGCTGGAGCACGTCGAGTCGTTCCGACTTGCGTTGCCATGCGAAGAACGCTTCTACTGCCTCGTCATGTTCGTTCTGCGTACATTCATCGGCCGCGAGTTTCCTCTGCAATTCACGAACATGTCGCCAGAGGCCGCGCAATTCGCCCGAACCGTACGCTGCCTTCGCCTCCTTAGCTGACGGGCCGTCTTCGTCGGAGACGACCAACTCGTCGACCTTGTCTAAGAGGTTCCTGCGGGCATTCTTCAACTCGTCGCTGGGCTCGATGTGATCGAAGCCGTTGACAAGGAGGTCTAGGTCTGCAACGACAGGGACGCGTACGCCGAACCGCGAGAAGAAGCTGCGGTAGCGCCTTATATTCCCCTTGCCGGTGATCCGAGCAAATAGCACAGGGACTTGGGCTACGTCCCAATCTGGGTCAAGAGTCTTCGCGATATGCGGCATGAGAAGGTAGTCACTGTCACCTTCGACCAAAACGACGGTGTCCGCGAAGAACGCTGCATTGTTGTTCTCGAAACAGATGATCTGGAATTGGTCCTTAGCTGTCATGTCAGACAGATCGACCGGCTGCACCTGCGTGAAAGGTCGAGGGGCAATCGATTCATCCGACATCTTCCGAAGTTTGACAAAGGTCTCGGTTGCCGCCGGCCCGAAGAACATCGGAGAATGGGTCGTGACAAGTACGTGATGGTCATTGGCAAAGACCCGCAGGGCGTCAAAGAGGATGTGCTGCGCCTTGGGGTGGAGGAACAACTCCGGCTCTTCGAACAGCAGAAGATAAGAACCCGGCGCAGGCTCGACCTGCGGCTCAGTAGACTCAGCCTCGGTCTCCGCAGGAACATCCACCACCAGTTTCGCCTTTAGTTCCACGTATGATCGGAGAATCGAGAACACAATCGCACGGCGCAACCCGTCGCCTTTGGTGTCGATCAGCCCATCCACTCCATCATTGGCATAGATACGTGCAGACGAAAAGACCGTCTTCAACTCTGGTGGAGGGATCGTGATCCGCAACGCCACATCGGCAAAGCTCTCTTGGACGTACTTCTCCACTGTCGATTCGATGAGCTTCACTTCGTCGAGCCGGTTATCGCTTACGGTTCCATCCGCTTGTTGGACACGGTTGAGTTTCGCATTGAGCTCCTCGAAGAGCTTTTTGGCGTCCGGCAGCTTCGGCTCCACCGCTTGGAGCAAAATTGAAAGTATCTTGCCAAACGGCGTGCTTTCGGTTGTCTTGATGTCGTCGGCAAGATCCTTGACGGCGGGAATGTAAATAGCGTCCGGGAGCATCGGTGCGATGCTCTTGTCGATGCCCGTCGGCAACGCTTGGTCCGCCGCCGTCTTCTCGTCGTCAGGCAGGGAATCAGCGAGCCCCTGGATCTTCTGTTTCATCGCATCTTGATTCATGGACGCATCGACTACGCCGTCCAGCTCAGGGAAGGCTTCGACCACCTTTTTCACGAATGCCTGTCCAGCGCGTTGCCCCTTCATCAGGCCTGCGATGCTGTCTGCCGAAAATCGCACATCGTTGGGGGTCAGGGTGTTGTACAACATTGAGCTCTTCCCATCAGTTCCATAAGAACGGACGAGGGTAAGGTTTCCATCCTTTACAATGCCCGCTACCCTCGTTCGATGCTCCTCGGCAAGTCTAGCCAGATCGCTCGCGGTGATGTCGTCGAATGTGACCGCGATACGAATCGGCTTCGCCTCATCGAAGAAGTAGCTTGCGGCCAGCTTCGATCCTGAAAAGAACAAGGACAGAGACTGCAAGAATGTGGATTTGCCGGAATTGTTCTCGCCGATCAGGCATCCGAAACGCGACAATGGGATCGATACGTCTCTAAGGGCTCTGTAGTTTGTGACGGCCATTCGCGTGAGCTTCATGTGCCCTCTCCCTTGTTAGGACAAGTGGCCCATGTTTTTCGAACATGGGGGGGAGTCGATGATGCTACTCAATTTGCCGACCGGATTTGTTCTCGAAGGCGAACGATGTCGCCTGTCGTTTTTGATGATTCTGTTGCGGCGGTGGGCGCGTCGATGAACCCTTTGGGACGCTTTTGCCTTTTTGATCAATCGACTCCCCCACCTCTGAAGAGGTGGGCCACCCTTTAGGGTTTCGACTTCTCTTGAAGTTTACCGCCGGTCTTTTTTGCCGCTTCTTTGTTTGGCTTGCTTTTGAGCTTCCTCGGCTTTTTGTTGCAGCTTTTCCAGGAACGATGGGCCGCTCTTTGGCTTCTTGGGCCCCTTGGCCATCCCGCCACCTTTCGGGCCTTCGAGATCTTTCTGCTTGATGTGCTTGCGGATGTAGACCTGCTCTGCCGCACCGACCAGCGAGCTCGTCATGATGTAAAGGTTCAAACCGCTCGGGAATTTGTAGAACAAGAAGATCATGATGAACGACATGTACGGCATGATCTTTTGCATCTGCTCGGCTTGTTCGGACTGCGGCGTCTTCTTGACGTTGGGATCGGGCTTGGGACGCGGCATCAATTTCTGCTGAGCGAACATCATCACGCCAACGAGGATCGGCAGCAGGTGGAAGCACGTCATCTCACCCATAAGCGGGACGTTCACCGTCTTGCTGAAATGATAAAAACAATCGGGCGACGTCAGGTCTGAGATCCAAAGGACGAACGGCTCCCCACGCATCGCCACGTTGTTGCGCAAGCTCGAATACAACGCCACCCAGATCGGCATCTGAAGGAACATCGGCAGGCAGCCGAGCATCTGCCCCATCGGGTTCACACCCTCTTCGCGATACAGCTTCATGATCTCCTGCTGAATCTTCGCGTTGTCGCCGGCGTGCTTGCGCTTGATCTCCTCCATCTTCGGCTGCAACGATCCCATGCTCTTTTGCATGCGGACCATGTTCACCTGCGTCTTCTTGGTGATCGGATGCAGCAGTGTGCGCACCACGATCACCAAAATGATAATCGCCACGCCGAAGTTGCCCGTGACCTTATAAAGCCAATTGAGCAGCGTGATCATCAGGTCGGTCAGCGCGCTGAACGTGCACGAACCATACCCTTCCTTGATCTGCTGCATGTAGTCGCGATTGACGTAATCGACATTGCTCGCATGACTGAAGGCTTCGCGGTCTTTCGGCCCAAGGTAGACCGCCGACATCAAAGACTTCGTCTCACCCGGCGCGATCGTCTGCTGAACCGAAGTCACTTCCGAGGTGACATCATTTCCAGTCGTTGCATTGCCATCCAGATCGATCGCCTGCACCTGGGCGACCACGCCGCTGACCGCATTCCCCTCCGCATCAACCGGACACGTCGTGCAGGTGAAGAACAGATTCCCACCGGCATACCATTCGAGCGGTTCGTCGGGATGCTTGTCAGCCGCATACAACGTGTACTGCTTGATCTTGCCGACTTCCTTGAAGTTCTTCGTCTCCAAGTCGATCAGGCCTTCGGTCCGCCATGCCGCATAGACCTTCTGGTCGGGCATGAACGTCCCCTGCGAGAGCAAACCGATGGGCCCGCGCTCGACGACGATGACCCGGTGCTCCTGGTCCGAGACGTTTTCGATTTCCAGCGAAATCTGCAAATCGCTGCGGAGCGTTTCGTGCGCCTGTGCCGGCAGCAAGAACGTTCGCGTCAGTTTCAGCACCGGTTGGCCCGCCGCATCGATCGTCGCGGTGAAGACTGCCGACTCGCCGTTGTTGACCTCGCGCTTCTCAGCCGTCCAGCGCAAGTCACGCAAGTCGACGCGATGCTTACCGTCAATCGTCAACCGATCAACTGTCAGCGACCGCCACGGATTCCCGCGCTTGCGATGCAGCGGTGCGAGCAGCACATAGTTCTTTTTGTCGCCGCCGCGCTTCCAATGGTCGCTCAAGGTCGCCTTTGAAATCGACGCCCCCTGGTTCGACAGGTCGAGCTGCATCCGATACGGGCTCTTGAATCCGCCTTCGATGGTACCGAGCACAATCGATTCGGTGGTGTCAGACCCAACCGGGCTGTACGCGCCGTTGGCCACGGGGTCAGCCGACGCGACTTCACCTGCGCCGGGATCGCCTGCCCCGTTCGTCGACACCGCTGCCGGCGTACCGTCAGCCGACGCACCATTTTGCCCATCGCCCGCCGTTGGTTGAACTGGCGGCCAAATCCGTATGGCAATCATCTGCCACAACAGAAAAAAGAGCAGTGCCCAGAAGAGAGCCCTAAAGAAGTTCTTGTTGTCCATTGTTGTTTTGGTGCTGTCTTGATGAAGTTAGTGTTGCGGTCGATTGAGCACGAACTGGCGCGCCAACGTCGTTCGTTCGCTCAGGTCCGCCCGCTGAATGTTGTTCGATCGTTTATTCAATGACGGGCGTTCAGTGCTTTGACTCGCGGCATCCGGTGCTGCCGGTCCACACAGCGAATCATCGCCCTTCCAAAAGCCGAAGGCCGAGAAAGTCATCCAGATCGGGAGTATCCAGCGCCTTCTGGACGGCCTTTTGAATGTCATACTCGACGCGGATAAATTCCAACGTCCCCACGTACCCGTCTTCGTCCGGCGAGATATCACCCGGACCGACATCCTCTGGGTACGGAACCTTCTCACCCTTCTCATGAACAATCACGAAGCACGCCCGCACGTCGCGATCGCGCGGTTGCCCGACGCTACCCACGTTGATGATGGCCTTCTCTTCTTCGGTGATCGTGTAGAAACTCGGTTCGCGCAGTTCACCGGGCGGATCGAAATAGGGATCGTCCAGAAACACACCGGGAACATGCGTATGCCCGACCACGCAGGCCATATGCCGTTCTTCCAACCGATCGAAGTTCGCGAGAATCTTGGTCGGGTTGGTAAAAACGTCTTCCGCGAACAGATACTCATTCACGGGTCGGCGCGGTGAGGCATGCACCATCAGGATGTCTTTGGCCTCATGGCGGATGGGCAGCTTGCCCAAAAACTCCCACCGGCGATCGCGCAACGACTTCTTCGTCTCGTCTTCAAAAACCTGCCGCGTCCAATAGCACGCGCGTTCGGCGCTGACGTTGAAATTCGACGGTTCGTAGAAGACGGCATGGTCATGGTTGCCGCACACGACGGCTTCACACCGCTCCATGACGGTATCGATGCACTGCTTGGGACTGGCGCCATAACCAATGACGTCGCCCAGGCAATAGATCTCTTTCACATTGCGGCGATCGATCTCAGCCAAGACCGCCTGCAAGGCTTCGTAGTTACCATGAATGTCAGAAATAATGGCATACACCGGGGATCTTCTCAGCAACGCCTCACTCGTAGGCGACGAGCCTGGCGCCAGCCTTGAAAACAGGTGAGAGTCGAATGCTATTGCCCAATCGAAACGTCGTCAATAAGCACAGCCCGCCGCCGCAAAGTTCATACAGTTAAACCGAAAGGCCCCCCAAGCCGTTCACCCAGTCAACCCAGACCAACCATCGTTTCAACGCGTCCAAGGCGGCTGACCGCGATTTTGACGGCCTCCTCGCTCGCGTCGCAGCCGAGCCACTTTCTTCCCATTCGTTTGGCAACGGCCAATGTTGTACCGCTTCCGCAGAAGAAATCGGCGACCACGTCCCCGGGGCGGCTGCTGGCTCGGATGATTCGCTCAAGAAGTGCTTCTGGCTTCTGGGTCGGATACCCGGTCCGCTCCAACGAAACGGTCGAAAGGAAGGGGATTTCCCAGACATCGGTGACGGCTGGCCCGTCTGCGTTGAAATAGAGACGGCCCTTGGTCGTCTGCTTGAAAGGCCGGCCCGTCTCGTCGTGCTTCAACCCGTCAGTCCGGTACGCCCCATCGCGCTGGATATTGAAGGTGTGCTTTCCGAGGGCCTTTGCGTAGACCAGAATCGTGTCGTGCTTGCGGCCAAACCACTTCTTCGAAATCCCGCCCGTCCGATAACTCCAAATCAACTCATTGAGAAAATTCTCCGCGCCAAACTTTTCGTCCAAGAGCAGCCGAACGTGATGACTCACCCTCGGGTCTACGTGAACGTAGATGGTCCCGCTTTCCCGTAGCAGTCGGTGAATCGCCACCAGACGAATTCGAAGAAACGCGCGGTATTCGTCGATCCCGCCGGCCCAGCGATCATCGTATTTCTGACCGTTCGACGAGGAGCGGGTCGTGTTGGTCATGAATGGTGGGTCGATGTAGACCAAATCGATCGATGCATCGGGGAGGGCGGCCATCATCGACAGGTTGTCGGCGCAGACAATCTGTTCGGCAACATTTTCGTGAAGGACATGGTTGGAGTCGTGCGACGAGCAGTGAATGTTGGCCTTGGCTTCATTCATGGGACAGCCAATCCATGCGTGCCTGCAAGACACTCGACGCAGAGTTACGCGAAGGATTGTTTGGGGCAGCACAGCGCGCCATGACAAACCGCAGCGCTATCAAATGTAAACCGCGCAGCGAAAGGGAAACGCAAACGCCCGGATTACTTCAAGAGTGGACCGAACGTTTTTCCAGGCGCGGTCATGCGGTATCCCTCGTCTGACAACTCGATGGTGCAACCGCATTCTTCGATGGCGAGCAAATACCGAAAAACGGTGCGTCGACTCATCTTGAGCTTCTTTTCGAGCTGCGAAATGGTGAAGCGACCTTGACGCAACAACGTCACCATATCGAAGGGAACGCCATAGGCTTCTTGAAAGAGGCGGCTATATATCTCTTTGCCTTTGGGCCCCAAGTCAGAGGGTTTCACAACGGAGACAAGCACTTTGCAATCCTGCTTCGTGATGGTCCGCACCGAATAACCCTCCTTACTCGCTCATGCGTTTTGATGAATGACGACCCAAGGCCTGACAGCCGCGCGAAGTATGCCAGATTTCTTGTGGCATGGCAATCGCAACAACGAAACGCAAATATCACGCAACGACTCTCAACGTCAATGCGCTCCAATCGCGCCGGACAAGTAACAACATCTCGCGCACACAATCACGCTCGCGCACGGGACGAACCGATACAATTTCGAAACTTGATGGACCATGTGAATTGCCAATCCCAATCACTGCGAACTCAAGCATGTAGGGAAATTTCTGCACGTCCGTCCGCTCGCCGACATCACCAAAGCGCACCCTGGCCACCGATCGGATCAACCGCATCGCCCAAGCTGAATGCTCACGAGGAAACTAAAAGCAGAGCAATTCGGGCGTCCGCGGAAGCGGCCTGAAAAACTGGCACAAGCTGCCCAAGACCCCTCACCGCCATGCCGACCTTCGCCCGCAAGACGTTTCGAGGGCATTTTCGGACGTTTTAAGCTAGACGAGACAGCGTCCATTGTACTTGAACAATTACAGCCGTTAGCTTAATCTAACGTAGAGTTATTCTTATTGTAAAGGTTTTTAACAAAACTGACTTGTCAGGAATATGTGAGCCCAACAATGGACAAACCGGCACTGAGGGACTTTCTCGAACTCCATTACGGCGAACTGGAGGAGTTGAACACCGCTTCGAAACGGGACCGCATTGAGCGGGTCGACCCGAAAGTGATCGAAGATCAACGCCGAAAGTATCTCACCGACGAAAAGCGGATCAAAGCCGTCACCGTTTGCTTCTCCGATCTTGAAGGTCGGCTGCACATGCTCGACTACGACAAAAAGTTCCTGCTCAGTTCGGCAGAGAACCTGACCTTCGACGGTTCAAGCATTCGTGGGTTCACCGAAATCGCCGAATCGGATCTTCGTCTCGGCATCGACTGGAGCGCATTTTATTGGCTGCCTTCCGATATCTTCGGTCCCGGAAAAGTCGTCGTGTTCGGCGAAGTTCAGGACAAAGACGGAACGGCGTTTCGTGCGGATTTCCGCGCCCGACTCTCGCAACTGTCAAACGATCTCTACGACAAAGACAAAACGATCGCGCACGTATCAGCCGAGATTGAGGGCTTTCTATTCAAAGGTCGCGATGCCGAACGACACATCAGGGAAACCGGTGGATTCGAACCCATCTCAACCGGTGGGTACTACCACTCGCTTCCGCAGGATCCGCTTCGCCAGTTCATCGACAGTGCAGCCGAAGTGCAGCGGGCGATGGCGTTTAACAATGAGAAGGATCACCCCGAGGTCGGCCCGTCGCAGTTTGAAATGAACTTTGGTTATTCCGAAGCGCTCGTCGCCGCCGACCAGATCCAGCTTTACAAACTCATTTGTCGCCAGGTCGCGCAGGCCCAGGGCATGACCGCGTCATTCCTGCCCAAGCCAATCACCGGCATCAACGGCAGCGGCATGCACACGAACATCTCGATTTCGCGCGATGGCAAGAACCTGTTCTACGACGGAAAAGACGAACACAATCTTTCGAAAATGGGGCATCAGTTCATTGGCCGCATCCTCAACAAAGCCGACGACATTTGCCTCGTCCTTAACCCGAGCGTCAACTCGTACCGGCGTCTCGATCCGAACTATGAAGCCCCGAACGAAATCAAATCGTCAGCCGTCAATCGTTCGGCGATGATTCGAATCCCGCTCGGAAATGAAAAGTCAGCCCGCATCGAAGTGCGCAGCGTGGCACCCGATGCCAACCCGTACATGTTGATTTACACGCTGCTGAAGACCGGCTTGGAAGGACCCGATCCCGATCCGGTCGATCCCGACAAGCGGCCCCGCACGCGCGTGCTGCCCGACAACATCGGCTCGGCCATCCGCCTGTTCAAGAAAAGCGAGTACATCGCGAACACGTTGGGCGAAGGCATGCAGGCCAAGTACGTCGAGTTGAAGCAGATGGCTGCCGACCGCTGCCCCAAGGAACTCGGCACGCTGATCAAGCACAGCGAAATCATGTTCCACCACGAAGTCACCAACCAGATGCTCTGGAGCCAGTTCTAGAGAAAGCTTCAGCATCGAACGCAAAGTTGAAGAATTAAGAACGCACCGCCTTCCATCAAAAAGAAGGCGGTGCGTTTTTCGTAGGGTGGGCCGTGCCCACCAAGCCGTTGACGTGCGAACGGCGGTGGGCACGGCCCACACCAAAGCGTCACCGATTCAACCTCAGTGCAAAATTCTGCAATTTCCTCAGCAAGTACGACACTTCGCCAGTTAGACTGGTATAGAGCTTGCTCTAAACAATCATAGTGCCTATCCAACGATTGCGATCAGCATCGCAAGGGGATCGGGCAGATCTCGTCGCAGGACGGAGAGCGGTCAATGGAACTCTTGACAATCATTGCGGTAGCCGTTGGGGGAATCGGCTTGTTGGTTGGCGTACGGATTCTCGACGGAGCAATCGATAAGGCTCGAATCAAGAAATACGTTGAATCCCGAGGCGGAGAATTTCGTGAAGCCAAGTGGCGGCTATTCGCCCCAGGCTGGCTTGGGAATAAGAACCAACGAATGTATCGAGTCGTCTATCGCGATGGGAATGGTGTCAATCACCTGGCACACTGCAAGACCAGCATGTTCTCAGGTGTATACTTTACAGGCGACGTTGTCCTGCCCCACAGTTACAAACAGATTCCCGAGGACGAATGCCTTTCGTGTGGTTACGACCTCACCGGAAATGTGAGCGGCATATGTCCCGAGTGCGGCACGCCATTGCATCCTCAGCAACGCGAAACATAACGCGCATCAAGACCCCGCACTGACAGCGTCATCCTTCCAACTCCCTATAGCAATCTTATTCCAGGCGCAACGTCTTGCTCGTTCACTCTTTGCAGAACGGGGGCCAATACTCACCTGGATGACTCAGCTTCCCCCTGGATTCCCGCGTGCGCGGGAATGACAGCGCTACGACTGGACTGAACGCAATCAACCCACATGAATTCAGATCTGATCCCAGCCCCAGATCGCCATCTGCATGTTCTTATCCAACGTGTTGCCGCTGACCTTGAGCGTCAGCACAATGCGCCCGCGATGATGCGCTTCGTGCGAAACGAAATACGCCAGCGTCGTGAAGATGCCCTTTTTGAATCCGCGATGCTTCGGCTTGCCTTCGAGCGCCCCTACCAGTAGCGCCTCGACCGCTTTCCCCGACGCCTTCAGGGCCTTCTTTAGCTGCGCCTTGCTGGGCACCTCGCCGGTTGCGAACTTTTCCAGTCCTTCCAGATGCTCCTTCGCCCGATTCTCGATGTGCATGCGGCGAACGTTGTGCATGTGTGCAAACTCGCCGGCCACGCCCCGGCCGCCCCGCTTGGAAAGCGTCGCGCTCATGCCCTCGTCCGTGATCTTGTCGATGAGCATGAGATTGATCTTGTTGTTGGTGCGCCAGGCTTCGATCAATTCCTTCTTCACTTCTCAGCCCCTTTCTCACCCACTTCGGTCTTCGCGAGCGCCGTGTTCAAGACTGCCGCCAACCGGACGCCTGCTTTCTGAAGCTGCATGCGAATCAACGGCGTGTTCTCCGCCTGGTATTCATCGCCGATTCGACCGCTCTTGGGAATCAGCGTGTAAAGCTCGGGAACCAGCGCGTTGGACTCGGCTGCCCAGTTGGCCGGATCAACGTCAGCCGCCCACACTTTCACCCTGGCTGCGACCTCCGAATCCTTCAAGTCATTGTTCAGCGACTCGGCAAGATCGGTCCATCGGCCCATGTTTTGAAGCATCACCGTGTCCCAAAGCGTGTGCAGATTGGTGTTGTTGTGCTTGAATTCCACGCGCACATCGTTCCCCCCGCGGTCCCGCGCATAGCCAGCGTGCAACGGTTGATGAATATCGCCCACAAAATGCCCGACGAATTTCAGGGCGATCAACTTCTCCCCGTCCGTGGCCTCGGCGCTTCGCAGCACATCAAGGTAAAAGGTGATCGCCGACACCACGCAATCGCGCGGCGGGCATTTGACGCCTGCGGGGCAGTCTGTTTTCGGCTTGCAATCGCGATCTTCATCGTAGCCGCTTTCCGATTTCGGGATATTGAGATAGTGAAGTCGGCTCGCCCAGCGATAACTTCGATCGCTGCGAACGGCGTCGGCCCAGATGCAGGCGTTGGCCAACGAATCGTATTCCGCATCCAGCGCCAACAGTCGATCGACCTCCGCACGGGCCGCAGGACTCAACCGGTGCCACGCCATGTCACCGACGATGCGGTGACCAGCCGCCCCCCAACCCCAAGCCGGCGCGGCGCCCACAAAACCAGTGAGTACAAGACATGCGCAAACCAATCGCCTGACATTCATTATGAATTCTCAATTCCAGAAGTTACTGACTGACCGTTAACACCATGCCCGATCGCCCCGGCAACCGAACACTTCCTTCAACGGTCTCCAACGATTCAATGCCACTTCGCTGACCATCAACGAGCACATTCCAACGTCCATCCGCGAGGGAAAACTCGACGTCCTCCACGCTGCCGTTGAGCAAGACCCACACGCTTTCAGCCGTCTCGCCGGCCAAACCCGCTCCGTCGACCTGGTACACGATACAGTCGTGGCGCGGCGGCACGGCGAAATGCACGCGGCTTTCCACATCTTCGCGGGTTCGCAGTCGAAACAACGGGTGGGCATTGCGGAGGGCAATCAATCCGCGCGCGTATTCGCAAAGGTTGGCGTGCACCACTTTCCGCGTCCAGTCGATCTGATTGGTCTCGTCGGGGGCGTTGTAGCTGTTGTGGTTTCCGCCCTTGGTTCGGCCCATCTCCTGCCCGCTGTGGAGAAACGCAACGCCTTGCGAAGTCAGCAGGATCAGGCTGGCCAACCGCATCATCCGACTGCGATCTTCATCCGAAGCATCGGGAACGCTCAGAAGTAACTTGTCCCAGCACGTCAGATTGTCGTGTGCTTCAAAATAGTTGATCGTGTCAACCGGATCCTGCGCCCAATCGTGGACAGCCCCCATCAGCCCCTTCACGATGCCGTCGACATTACCTCCGAACTGAATGAACCCCGCATCGCCGCCGTCTCCCTGCCCCTTGATCGCATCACGGAATCGATCGTTGAACGCGCCGATGCCACTACCGCGGGTCGCGTGTTTGTCCGTCTTGGTCTTAAGTGGCGTGGCGGCTGCCACCCAGGGTTCACCATAGATGAGGATGTTTGGATTGATCTTAAGCAATTCGCTACGGACTTGCTTCATGGTTTCAGAGTCGATCAGCGCCATCAGGTCAAAACGAAAGCCGTCGACTTTGTATTCGCGCACCCAATAGCGCAGCGAATCGAGCAGGAACTTGCGGGCCATCGGCATTTCGCTGTCGAACTCGTTCCCACAACCGGAACCGTTCGAGAAATTGCCAGCCGGCGTCATGCGAAAGTAGTAACCGGGAATCAGTTTCTCAAACGAAGCCCCTGCGGCGGTGTGGTTGTAGACCACGTCGAGGATCACACCGATCCCGTTTTGATGGAACGTCTGGATCGCCGACTTCAGTTCGGTGATGCGCGACGGACCAACCGTCTCGGACGCAAACCAACCATCGGGCGAATTGAAATGGAGCGGCATGTAACCCCAGTTGTACGAATCGCCATCGGTTTCGTCGTTGTCGAAATCCTGAACGGGCATGATCTGAACGCAGTTGACGCCCATCTCTTTGATGTGCGCCAATGCAGTGGCGGTCGTTGAATCGGATTCAAGATGCGTTGACGCTTCGGTGAGACCGAGGTATTTGCCCTTTTGCGACACGCCCGAGTCGGCTGCGATGGTCAGGTCGCGCACGTGCATCTCGTAGATGATCGCGTCGGTTGGCGACTCGACACCCGCGAATTCATGCTCGCGAAATCCCGGTGGATCGGTTGCGGGCAGGTCAACGATGAGCGATCGCGGATGTCGTCCCTGGGTGCAAATAGCATAGGGATCGATCACTTCGCAATTCGAGTCGAGTCGGTCGGCTGTCAGTTTGTAGGAATAAAATCGACCGGCCCAATCGCCCGCGACTTTCGCCTGCCAAATTCCTTTTTCGTTGATCGTCAGGGAATGCTCCGTAAGGCCCACGGCTCCGTCAGGTTGGTTGGCGATCACGACTTTCACTTCGGTCGCGTTCGGGGCGAAGACCGCAAACTCCGTAGCCGCGGGTGAGTATGTCGCGCCGAGCTTCACGCTTTCGTCATAGAACCGCTCGGCATCGCGCAGAATGTAATCGGGGCGGCAGCGGTGTTCGCCAAAACCGTCAACTGAAAGCACGTAGCGCTTCTGAGGAAACTCGAACGGGTCTTCGACCTCAAGCGAATAGACGGCGCAAAGGTCGCCGCGATGCTTAAACGGATAGACGGCTTTGATGGGGATCACCGCGCCATCCGACGCCGTGAGTTGAAAACGACCCGGATGCCAGTCGGAAGCGGGCAGGCGGTGACTGAAGCGCACGGTCAGATGCCTCCACGCATCCAACGTGACCGATCGAACTTTCTGCTCCAACCGCAAACCTTTCCAGATTGATCCAAACAGTTTGGTCGTATTCTCGACCAACCCCTGTATCATATCAGCCGACCAACCCAATCCCAGTGAAACCGAGATAGACAACCATGAGCAAGACATCGACCAAAGCGCGCCGCAAGAAGACAAGAGCCAACGCGTTCGATCAACTCGCCGAAATCACCAGCAATCTCTGGTGGACATGGCAGCCGCAACTCGCGCCGCTGTTTCAATCGCTCAACCCGCGGTCATACGAGTCATCCAACCAGAATCCTGTGGTCGCACTCCGCAAATGCACCGCGGCCAAACGCCGAACATTGGAATCGAATCCCCAGTTCGTCAAAGGCGTCCGCGATGCCCACCGAGATCTCAGCCGCTACAAGCGAGCCAAGACCTTATACGCAAAAGGTGCAAAAGCCTCGTCCAACGTGGCCTACTTTTGTATGGAATACGCACTGCACGAATCGCTCCCGCTCTATGCCGGCGGACTCGGCGTGCTGGCCGGCGATCATCTCAAGTCCGCCAGCGACCTAGGGCTGCCGTTTGCGGCTGTAGGCATATATTGGAAAAGAGGTTACGGCAGGCAGCGGATCAACGCTGCCGGCAAGCAGGTCAGCGGCGAGCAATTGATCAAACCGGAGAACACGCCCTTTTCAGAGGTGCGGACGAGCGGCGGCAGGCCTTGGCGATTGCGGCTGGCGATGGGATCCGACCGCGTCACGGTCCGTGCATGGCGGGCCGACGTCGGACGGGTGCCGCTCTACCTGCTCGACACCGACATGCCCGCAAACAAGCCGCGCGACCGCAAGCTGACCCACACGCTCTACAGCGGTGATCGCGACACCCGCATCCGCCAGGAAATTCTCCTCGGGATTGGCGGATGGCAGTTGCTGCGGGCGCTGAAGATTCCGGTCGGCGCGTGCCATCTGAATGAAGGACATGCCGCGTTCCTCTCGCTCGAACGGATCGCCGAGCGCATGAAGGAATCCGGCGAAACATTCGCGCAGGCGCTGCGCTACGTGCGCAATACGAGCGTCTTCACCACGCACACACCGGTGCCGGCTGGCAATGAAGAATTCGATCCCGCGCTGGTGGATCACTATCTGTCCACGTACCAGCGCAAACTCAAACTAACCCACGAGCAGTTTCACAATCTCGCCCGCGTTAAACCCGACAACGCCAAAGAAAATTTCGGGATGACGCCATTGGCGCTGCGCACGTCGCGATATGCCAACGGAGTCGCCAAACTGCACGGCGAAATCGCACGCAAGATGTGGTCGGGCATTTTCCCGAAGAAGAAAACGTCGGCTGTCCCCATCGGACACGTCACCAACGGGATTCACTTGCAGACCTGGCTTCACCCTGCGATGAACGAATTGCTCAGCGAGCATCTCGGCGAGAATTGGGCGGAAAATCAGGACAAAAGCGCCACATGGAAACGGGCGACGCGCATTCCGAACGAAGCGCTTTGGAACCTGCACGCACAGTTCAAAGCCGAGTTGATTGAATTCTGTCGCCAGCGCATCGAACGGCAACTGCGGCGCGATCCGGTGCGCGGCATGAAACTTTCAGACGTGAAGAATATCCTCGATCCAAACGCGCTGACCATCGGGTTCGCCCGGCGCTTCGCCACCTACAAACGCGCGACGCTGATTTTCTCCGACCCCGCGCGCCTTGCGAAAATTCTCAACAACAAGAAAGCGCCCGTCCAACTCATCTTCGCCGGTAAGGCGCACCCAGCCGACACTGAAGGCCAGGCCTTTGTCGCCGAAGTCGTGCGCTTCTCGCGCATGCCGCGCTTCCGCAACCGCGTGGTGTTCCTCGAAGATTACGACATGAATGTCGCGCGGCACATGGTGGCCGGCGTCGACGTGTGGCTCAACAACCCGAAGCGCCCGCACGAAGCCAGCGGCACCAGCGGAATGAAACCGGCGCTCCATGGCGGGTTGAACCTCAGCATTCTCGACGGATGGTGGCCCGAGGGCTTCAACGGCAAGAACGGCTGGAAGATCGGCACGGGGCAGGATCATCGAGGGACAGCCAAGGACGACCAGCGCGACGTCGCAAGCCTCTACAAAACGCTGGAGAAGGAGGTCGTCCCGCTCTACTTCAAACGGGCCAACGGCAACACACCAACCGAATGGATCGCCCGGATGAAAAACGCGATTCAGTCGATTCCCCATGTGTTTAACTCCCATCGCCAGGTCAAGGAGTATTGGAAGCGATACTACCTGCCAGCGCTTCGAAATCACGCCCGTCAAGCCTGATATTCACGCCGCTTGAAGCTTGGCCCATCCGATTGAGTCAACGAATCGGCAGCAATTGCCGATACTGCTTTCAACTCGGGCGGGGATTTCCAGGTCATTTTCAAATTGGAGTTGATCATGCGCGAAACGTTCAAGTTGATCGTCGTGGCGGAGCTTGCATTGGTCCTGGTGACTGGATGTGAGGAAACCATGCCGTCGCAATCTGACACCAACCGAGCCACCATCGGCGCCGACGGCGGAACGATCGCATCGACTGACGAGCGGTTGCGTTTGGAAGTGCCTGCCGGCGCATTGACGGAATCAACCGAAATCGGCATACGCACGGTCGCGTCAAACGAATCGGCGCCGAAGCTGACCTACGAGTTGACCCCTGAGGATTTACAGTTCGAAGTTCCCGCAAAGATCACGATCGAGGTTGACGAGTTTGTAGAAGCCGGCGGTGAAGGCGAACGCGGCATCCCGTTTGTTTCGATGACCACCGCGCAGGGCGACAATCCCGAAGTCGCCAGGAACCACGCGCTGATGCTCGATACCGAAAGCGGCTAGGCCACGCTCGAAGCGGAGATCAATCACTTCTCGACAATGACCGTGGACTACTCCGGCATTGATGTATTTGTTTCGAGCATTCCCCTAACGCACCCGGCCAACACGGCACTCCCGCCGGTGACCGTTCGAATCAGATCGTCGTACATCTATGTGGACGTCAACAATCCGATCTATCAGGACACAAGCGTCGGCGAGTTATTTCTCGTTGGCGACAATCCCGTCACCCTTCCCGATTCGGGCGACACCGGGTTGACCGAGACAATCGTGTCGTACGCGTGCGGCGACGTCGGGCTCGGAGAATATTACGCAACAATCGATTTCACGATGCAGTATCAATGGGAGCGCTTCGCCCAACTGATAGGTGAAGAGTCGGGGCAAAGTGTCGGCGGTTTTACCGGCAACAATGTTTTCGGCGGCAATGCGACGGTCAGCGACGTGTCCGGCGATTCGGAAACGTCACCATCTGATGAATCGACCACCTCTTACGACATTTCGATCGTGGCCACCGCCTTCGTGCAATGCCAAGCCGACACGGGTGACAATGGGAACGGTGGGTCGGGCGTCGATCCGGGCGAATCGGACAAGAGCCAAGGCACCTACATCGGAAACGGGGCATGCCAAATCGGCTCGATGACACTCGGGGTGACCGGGGAGGGCAACATCACCATCGAACCGCTGGGCTCGGAGAATTTTGGCCCGAGCACTTTTGAACCTCAGGATGGTTCGGACGACACCTACGATTCGGTCCGAACCGACCTGTCTTTTTTCGGAAATGGCGGGCACAGTTGCACCTTAACGTGCGGGCCAGGCGAGTTCGACATCACTGTCGAATGCACGGGCCCTGACGGTTCGTGCATGGAAACCCTGACCTTCCAGGGATTCTGACTGAACGTCTGCGGCAGACCGAGCGATCGACCGAAAAGAGCCCTTTCGGGGCGATGAAGGCGGTTTGCGATCATCGCGGCGCAGGTTGCAAGTCGGGCGTGGTTTCCTACAATACGCGGCTCGGTCGAGTTGTGAAAAATGAGCCCGACTTGGCCCCTGGGACACTTTTAAGGCTGATCTGTAGAAGGTAGACGTTGATGAAAACTGACATTCACCCCAAGTATCAGGATGTGGTCTTCTGGGACCCGGGAGCCGATTACAAGGTGCTGACGCGTTCGACGCTGTCGAGCAAGGAGACCATCGAGTTCGAAGGCAAGACCTACCCGGTGGTCAAGATGGAAATCTCCAGCGCATCGCATCCGTTCTTCACCGGCGTCGAGAAGTTTGTTGACTCGGCGGGTCGCGTCGAGCGGTTCCAGTCGAAGTTCGGCGGCAACTACTTCGACAAGAAGAAAAAGAAGAAATAAAGCGGCGGCCCATCGCAGTGATGTCATACGCAGCAGCTTAGCTTTCTAAGAATCAATCAACCACGCACACGGATTCCACATACCGGTTGCGTGGTTTCTTTTTGGCCGGACAATCGAGTCAGACCAATGATCAGCCGCCCGCGGGTGGCGACCACTATTTCGATACGAGGTCATCATGGCCCAAACCGTAGACGAAAAACTCCTTGCCAAGCTCGCCGAACTGTCGAAGCGCAAAGAACAGCTCGACGCGCAGATGGCCGACCCAGACATCGCCACTGATCACACACGCGTGACCGAACTCGCGAAAGAGTCGGGAAAGCTGCGCTATCTCATCGATCCGTATCGGGCGCTTCGATCCACCATGGATAGCCTCGAAGAAGCCCGCTCGCTCGTTCATGATTCGTCGACGGACGCGGACCTGCGCGAACTCGCCCAGGAAGAACTCCCCGACCTCGAAGAGAAGTACAACGAACAGATGGAGATGCTCAAAGACCGAGTTGTGTCGGCTGACGATGCGGCGATCTCGTCGTTGATCCTCGAAGTGCGTGCGGGAACCGGTGGCGATGAAGCCGCCCTTTTTGCCCGCGACCTGTACGAGATGTATTTGCGTTACGCCCAGCTTCGCAAATTCAAGGTTGAAGTGCTCGACCAATCCATGGGCGACATGGGCGGGTTGAAAGAAATCGTCCTCAACATTCGCGGCGATGGTGCGTGGCAGGCGTTTGGTTATGAAGGCGGGGGTCACCGCGTCCAGCGCGTTCCCGAGACTGAAGCCCAAGGCCGCATCCACACCAGCGCCGCAACCGTCGCGGTCTTCCCCGAACCGGAAGAGGTCAACATCGAGATCAACTGGGACACCGACGTCGAAGAACACGTCTCGCGCTCCAGCGGACCGGGTGGTCAGAAAGTCAACAAGACGTCGTCCGCGATCCTGCTCGTCCACACCGAAACAGGCATCTCTGTTTCGATGCAGGATGAGAAATCGCAGCACAAGAATCGCGCCAAAGCCCGGCGCATCATGACGACCCGCCTCTTCGATCACCATCAGAAGCAACAAAGCGCCAAGCTCGACTCGGCCCGCAAGACGATGATCGGTAGCGGCGATCGCTCCCAGCGCATTCGCACTTACAATTTTCCACAGAACCGTTGCACCGACCATCGCATCGGTTTGACCCTTTATTCGCTCGATCGAATCATGCTGGGCCAACTCGACGAACTCGTCGAAGCCCTCCAGACGCACGACAAAGAGCAGCGGCTGCAGAACTTGTAACCGCAAGCCCAGCCGAGTTCGCGGGCGAATTGATGCCCCCGGCTCGACTCCGGTTGACGTTTCAGCAACAATACAGAAGTGCGGATGAGATTCGCCCGGATTGGGATTATACTCAAGCCGCGATATTCAATCTGGGCGGAGTCGGTCGATCCAGTGACATCCGCGTCTGATCATTACTCACCAACGGGGAGCGACGTACGCAATGGGCAAAACAAAAACATTGCAGATTGACAAATTGATGGGCGCCTTGGTTCACCAGGGCGGAAGTGACTTGCATCTCTCGGTCGGCGCCCCACCCATGATGCGCATCAGTGGCCGCATGCGCCGCCTGGAAACCAAAGAACTCGATGCCGACGACATGGTCGGGTTGATGAAATCCGTCACGCCGGAAAAGAACCAGCAGGAATTGCAGGAAGTCGGCACGACGGACTTCGCGGTCGGTATGCACGAGAGTCGTTTCCGTGTTTCGATCCACCGTCTGCAATACGAAGACCAGGCCAACGTGATGGGAATCGTCATGCGTTTGATTCCCAAGGACCTGCTCACCTGGGAAATGCTCAACTTCCCCGACACCGATGCGATCAAACGACTCTGCATGTTGCCGCGTGGTTTGGTTCTGGTCACCGGGCCAACCGGATCGGGCAAGACCACCACACTCGCGACGATGCTCGACTACGTCAATCAAACGCGGGCCGATCACATCATCACGCTCGAAGAGCCGATCGAATTCGTCCATCCGCACAAAAAATGCCGCGTCACCCAGCGCGAAGTCGGCGTCCACCTGCCCGACTTTAACGAGGGCATTCGTCGTGCGTTGCGTATGGACCCGGACATCATCCTCGTGGGTGAAATGCGTGACTACACCACGATCAAAGCCGCCACCACCGCGGCAGAAACGGGCCACCTTGTGTTCGGTACGCTGCACACGTCCAGTGCACCGAGTACGATCGAACGTATTGTCGACTCGTTCCCGGTGACCGAGCAGGCGCAGATTCGCGCGATGCTCACCGGTTCACTGGAAGCGATCATCGCCCAGCGACTCTTGCGTAAGAAAGGTGGGGGTCGTGTTGCAGCCTTCGAAATCATGGTTCCGGATGCCGGTATCAAGCACAACATCCGCGAAGGCCAGACTTACAAGATTCCAAGTTCCATGCAGACCGGAAAAGCGAAGGGTAACATCCTGATGGACAACCACCTGTTTGAGTTGGCGTCAAGTGGGCAGGTCGAACCGGAAGATGCGCTCGCATTGGCGCACGACCATGTCGCGCTTGAGAAGAAGTTTAAGGAAGCCAACCTGATCGGATTCAGCGGCGAATTGGAAAACGACAACAAGCCCGACTAAAGCGGGGCGGCTGCGAGCAAGATCCAAAGAATCGTCCCACCATAACCAGCATAGAACGCGGGGCCGCTGAGACTTTTCATAGTCTTGGCGGCTTCCGGACTATACGCAGCGCGGGTGTCGGCTGGCACGGCATGCTTGGGGTTGTCGGCCAACTTTTCGAGGGCGCTAAGCTGTTCGGCGGTGATGGTCACCGGACGCTGCGGCGGTGTGACGAGCGCAGGTTGGTTGGCGGTCGTGGACTCGAGGCTGCTTGCACTCGTTGCCCCCTGATTCTCGCCGGCGCGGGCCACAGTTCCCATCAGCAAACAAATCGCCGCAACAACGGCTGTTTGATTCTTAGTCATCACGTCGATTCCTCCAACCTTTCGGCGCTATCGTTTGCCTGCAGAAACTTACGAGCCCAATTCAATTTCGTTCGGCGAAATCGATCGCGAACGTCCGTCGGCGATTGCCTGGTTCGACACATCAAATACCAAGAGCATCACGTTGCCGGTCGGTACCCAGCGAGAGAGGAAGGTCTCACGATCCCACCGCTCCAACCGCTTCTGCGACGCAGGATCGAGCACAATCACATCGCCGACTTCATCACTATTATCGTCCAGATCCACACCGATCACCACCACGGCATGGTTGAATTCCTCGGGGGCGCCCTCCTCCTGATTCACCACGCAAATGACCGGATAACCCCGCGAAACCACCCACCACGCCAGCCCCATCGGCGGCTCGGTTGTCAGTTCCCCTTTCAGTGGGATGAGTTTGATCCGCCGATCGGCTAAATATGCCCGCACATCACCGACCCGTGTGAGGTCAAAGCCCTCGCTGGCCATCTGCTCTCGGACCCGCGTCGCTGCGAAGCGATCCTGACCGACCACGTAGTTCACGCACATCACGGCGCTGGCCAACAGGCAGTCGGTGAAATCGGTGGCTGAGACATAACGAACTTTCAACGCGTTGGGGGGATACGCATCGACTGCGATCTGTCGATGGCATCCGGTCGTCAAGAGGACCACGATCGTCAATACGATGGCGACAGTTCGAAGTGGTTTCGGATGGATCGGTTTCAACTGTCGTTTCCTTTGCTTTGCTGTTCTTTGGGATCGGGAAGGCTCGCCAAAGCGTCGGCCAACGTCAGCTTCCCCAGCTTGGGTTGAAAACACGCATCGGTGATCGCGGAAACACTCTGGGCCAGGTCGCGGTCATAGCCGGCGTCGTCCTCACCGTTCAGTTCGCCCGCATGCAGACCGACCACATCGAGCAGTTGAATCTCGCTTGGCGGCTTGGCCAGAACATAATGATCTTCGGTATCCGTTCCCCGATCGACGCGACACAACACTCCGCTGCGCTCCAGTCGATCGACGAGTCGGCGGATGGCTTCAATCGGCAGGTTCAGTTTGTCGATCAAGAGTTCAGCCGACACCGGCCCCTTACCGCATTCATATGGCACTGCCACCGTAATCGCACCGGCGAGCAGGTCAACCGGCGTGTAGGATCGCTGGTCGGCGCGCTCGACGCGTCGCATGCGTTCGAGGTTGGCAGCCGTGTGCGACACCTGCGCCCCGAACAGAAAGATCAGCCACGACAAATTGACCCAGATCAGAAACAAAGGGAGCAGGCCCAGCGCCCCGTAGAGGTTGCCGCCGCCAACCAATTTGACGACGTAAACTGCGAATCCCCATTTCGCAACGAGCCAGATCGGAACGGAAATCATCGCACCGCCCAAAGCGGCGCGGTATTTGACGTGCGTGTTGGGAAGCAGTTTGTAGATCGCCGCAACAACGAGAATGTCAACGAGGATTGGCCCCATCCATCCGAAGATCGCCAGCAAGAATGAGGCGCCGGGGGCGGCAGCAAACGCCGAAACCACGCGATCGCCTAGATACGAAGTGGCCATCAACACCAACGGGCCCAACGTCAAAACGGACCAGTACATCAACAGCCTTCGCGGTATCGAGCGCGATCGACTCGCGCCGAAAATTCGATTGAGCGATCGCTCCAACGTCGTGATCAACGTCAGCGCCGTCCAGATGAGCAGCACAACACCCACGGGACCAACGCGATTGACCGTCAGCTTCGACTCGACGTTGCCAACGATGCGTTCGATCTCTTCCGCAACGTTGAGCGTTCGGTCAGCCGACTCGTTCTCACCGTCTGTGTTGTCACCGCCTGGGTCGTCATCTATTGCGTCGTCACCGTCTTCGATGGGTTCTGAAATTACGATTTGCGAGATGCCGGTCTTGGCCAACATCTCGTGGAGGCTGCTGCGCGAATCTTCCAGCATGCCAACCGACTTGAGGATCAACAGCACGAGGACGATCGCCGGAATCATCGTGAAGATGGTTCGAAACGACAGCGCCGCGCTCATCGCGGTGATGTTGTTTTGCCAAAGGCGCTTCGCGCAGAACTGCCAGAGGTTGAGATGAAAGCCAGCCAGCCGCGCCCACCGACTCAACTCGTCGGATGGGGTTGTGCGTAGCCGTTGGGCCCGCGACCGGATTTCTTCAAACATGCTCAACGTTCGCTGCTTCGCTTTCGTCCAGAGGGGCGTCGTTTGCTACCCCTCTTCTTCCGTTCTTTGGCTCTCTGATCCTCGGGATCCTTCTTATCGTCTTCTTTCTTGCGAACTCTTCCGCCTTCTTTTTTGGGCGTTTCCTTTTCCTTGCCTTCTTTGCCTTTTTTCTCTTTCAAGACGCCCCCAAGCAGCCCACCCAACCCCGGCTTCTCTTTCTCTTTTTCTTTGCTACTCGCGCGCCGTCCGGTTCCACTGCTGCCTTCACGCCCCTTCGATCTTGTGTTGCCTTTCGTTCGCGTTCGACCACCCCGGCTGGCCGCTGCCGCTCGATCTTCGTCGGTCGCAGCCACCTTGCCAAAGGCGTTCATCAAGGCCTGCGGGTTCAAGAGCGTGTCGGCGACCACATCCTTGATCAGCGCGTCCATCTTGACCTGCGAGAAATCGAGCTTCGGATTCGACCGCGAACCGGTGATGGGAATTTCGATCCGCGTGCCAGCCAATCGCGTAGCGTACTCGCCGACAGGCCCCTGCACGTTCAACCGCCGCAGCAAATGCTCCTGTACAGGGATCGATACGTATAGATCCAACGTATCATCAAACCCGACCGAACCGCGAAACTTCAGGTCGAAGCGCTGCTGGGCGAAATTGAGCGTCAAATCCTGATAGCTGATTCGCCCGTCCTGTACCGTGAAATCAACACCGCTGACATCGACCGAATACATGTCCGGCTGACCAAGCCCGCCCAACTCCAACAGCACCGTTAAGAACTCGCTCGGCGTGATCTTAAAGTTGTGCAAGTCGAGTCGCCCCAGACCGCTACCGCCGGTGTAGAGCGCATCGCCCAAGGGCAGCGACAGCTCGCGTATCGTCAGATCAAGACGGCCAGCCATCCGCGTGGCGTTTCCGAAAATCGGATTGAATCGACTCAGCAGTTGCTGACCCAGACGCGGCGTGACTTCGATGCCCGAAAGCATTTGCAAGTTGCTTGGCAAACGAAGCTGCGGACCTTGCGAATCAAAGAGCACGTCGCAACCGAGTTGCACGTTACCGCCAGCCGCTGCGACCTTGGTAACCGGTACGTTGAGTTTGCCATCCCGCAATGTCGGTTTGAGTTCCAAACTTCCGAGCGGGATGCCCATGATTTCTGCCGATTGCCATCCGAGGTTGGCTGACATCGACGCATCGCGAAACGCCGGCGACTGGTTTGGGTTGTTGAGTGGCCCGTTTACCTTCAGTTGACTGTTGTTGCGACCGGCAACGGTGACCAGCTCGCGGGTGGCTGGGTAGAGTTCGTAGCACACTTGCATGACTCGTTGCCAGTCGAGCGAAAATGTCCCGCTGACATCGGCGTTTTGGGTCGCGCTGTATGACGCAATTTTTCCGCCAAGATCGAGCGACGCGGCAGTACTGGTGAGTTGCAATTTGTCGAGGCTGATGGTGTCTGCCGCTGAATCGACGTTGACGTTGTAGTCGGCGAGCAGTTTGTCGCGGTAGACGGTTCCGTCCTCGGCTTGCATCGCCAGGTCGTCGATCGATGCGGTACCGCGCAGCGACGTTCGGTTTCCGTCGGCTTGGCAATCGGTGTCGAACGTCAGGTGTCCAACCGTATTTTCAAACGGTTGCTGACCATCTTCGCTCCGCAGGAGCTTGGCGCATTTCTGCAGGTCAGCCCGCCCCTTGATGCGACCGGCCAACTTGAATGCGTCGCCATAACCCAACTCGCACTGCGACACATCGACGGCTGCGATGGCGCTTTCGAGCGACGCCGATTCGACGACCACGGTGGAGGCCAGCGTATCCAACCGCACATTGCTCCAACCAAGGTCCGCGCGATGGGAAGCCGCCTCCGCATCAAGCTGCAAATCGCGTGCGGAAAGATCGCCACTGGTCAGGATCGCCGCACTGGCGTTTGCCCGTTCCAAATGGGCGACACCCGCCAACGCACCGCCGCGAACGTCGGACAACTCCACGCCAAATCCGTTGAGCACATGATTGAGTCGCGTGAGTTGCACCTGTGGTAGGTTCACATCAACCGAGAAGCCGTCATTGGCAACATCAATCGTGCCCTTCACGGTCGCGACGATTTCACCGCCGAGGTCGACCTTGGTTTCGTCTGAGTTGATTCGAACCAGCTTGCGGTTTTCGAGCTGCGCTTCGCTGCGTGTGCTCGCGTCGATCTTGGATGCGTCGAAGTGATTTGAACCGCTGCGAAAACGAACCTGATTCCCGCTGACGTCGCAGGTGATGGCCACACGCTCGTCGCTTGTTCGGTTCAATTCGATCTTCGAATTCAAACGACCAGCCAACTCGTCGACGCCGAGGTCAACGACGGGCGAAATCTTCTGGTTCAAACGGTCGAGGTCGCTGGTGACGGATGCGGAAAGCCCGCTCAGATCGCCTCGACCTTCAACGCGGGCGAAACCGGCATCGACCAGCGCCCGGCGCACATCGAGATCACCGTCATCGTTTGAGGTCACATCGACTTCGACGGTTGCAGGGTCCCATTGGACGGGACCGCCGGGGGTGGCAGCCGTCACATCGTGCAACGATGCAGCTAACTTGGCGACCGGCTTCTCTCCGCCAGTCAGCGCCAGCTCGTGAATGTCGAGCAGGCCATCCTCAAGATAGACGTCGGACTTCAATCGCATCAGACCGGGAAACGCTTTCGACAACACGGCCAGATCGACATTGCCCGAAAGCTTCGCCGCCAGGTTGGGCCAAGCCAGCAGCTTGCCAGCCAACATCGCCTCAACGTGTTCGCCAACCGGAGGCATCGATTCGGCTTCACGGTAGGGCCAATCGAACACGGCATTGGCGATTCCAGCGTCGCCTTCGAGATCAAGCTTACCCGACGCCTTCTGCTGGTCCACGGTGATCGTTCCGGTCAGACCCATTCGTCCGGACGACAACCGATTCGCGCCTTCGATGGCCGCGGCTGATATGTCCGCGACTTGAATATCGAGATTCGACGTCAGCACACCATCGCGAATGTCGGCATCGATCTTGAGCAACACTTCGCCCGACGCGCGATACGATTCGGGAAGCGCCTCGGTCAGTCGCTGAAGGTTGAATGGCTTATCCGAATGAACCTTGATCGAACCGGCAGAGTTGGTCGCAAGCGCGGGGTCGGAAAGGTCGCGGGTCAACACCAGCGCGTCTTCGACATCGGCATCGACATACAGCGTCGCGCCATCGGGCGAACGGGCATCGATCTTCGCCGCCAGCTTTCCGGATGACACCAATGTGACATCGGCATTGATCGCGTCGATCACATAGTCAACCGGGTCGGCTTCATCCGAATGCGACGGCGGACCGACGATCGTCACCTTGCCATCGCGCAAGGTCAGTTTGATCGTGGGCAACTTGAAATTCGATTCACTCGAACCCGCGTCGCCATGGCCCGCATCAGGCGCATCGCCCAACGTGTCACCGTCAGCCGCTTCCTCGTCGACGTATACGACGATCGAAGGCGATTCGATGCGGATGTTTTCTGGAATGTCGAGTCGTTGGAGCAATCCCCAAAGTCCGCCGGGGACAACGACCAACCCGCTGTCCACCCACTGCCGGCCCTTCTGGTCGGTCATGGAAAAACCTTCGACCTCACAGTCGTTGAACCACGACAGATTCAGCTTTGAAAGCTTGACGTCACCGCCGACCTGCTCGCCGATCCAGCGACTCGCGTAGTTCTTAACCGGCGACGTGGCGGCTAGAAACGGCGACGCAACAACAAGGCCAGCCAACAGGAAGAACAGCAACATAACCACGACAACGATGCGCCGAAGCCAGCGTTTCTTTTTGACCGGTTTCGATGGTTCGTCAGTCGGACTGGTTTCTGCGTTCGCGCCGATATCCTTATTCTGGGTTGTGCCCTCGTTGGCCATCGTTTTCTCCACTCCGTTTTGTGTGCGCTTCCTGGGGCGAAGCGATGTGTGCGATGAATTTGATCGACGGTGATCCCCCAATCACCAGATCTTAGTGAGGTGAAGCTTAACTGACCGCGGGGGGATGTTAAAGGAGGGTGGGGTATTGGTGCTGCAAACCGCACAACTGAAGCAACGCGTTGCGCATTAAAGGCGCACCGTCGTTGCGTGTTCGTTACATTCGGGCGCCCATGCGCCGCCTAGTTGGCTGGTTGGTTAGTTGGTTAGTTGCATTCGCCTTCCGATGCGATGCTGACGCTGTCTTGGGCGGCTTCACATGCGTTGCTGTAGGTTTGACCGTCGCATCCACAGACCGGATCGACGACAGCGGCGCACGCATCGGGGATCAACGCGCACTCGCCGGACTGATCGCCCTGCCCGCACACGCCGACTTCAAACTCGCAGTAGAGTCCGTCCTGACAGGCCACGCCAGCCAACCCACCGCAGAACTCGCCCAAGCCCGCGCCCTCATCCGGGCATTCACCAATCGACGCAACACTCACGCCAGCAGCACTGGCTTCGCATTCATTGCCATAGGTCGCGCCGTCGCAACCGCAAACCGGCGAATAGACATCATCGCAGGCATCCGGAATCTCGGTGCAAACACCTTCATTGGAATCGCAGTCGCCATCCGCTCGTTTGCAGAACTCGTTGGCTCCGCACAGTCCGCCACAAGGCAACAGGTCCGTGAGAACATCGCACCCCGTCAGCATGAAACCTGCGATGAAAGGCACAAGCACACCAGCAACCAACTGATTCCGAGATTTCATTGCATGACTCCATTTCCAAACCCTATGGATGCATCGGTGCTGATTATAGAGCCTTTCAACTGTCTGGAAACGGTTGCGGCGAATCGGCTTGTCCGCTTAGAATCGTATTCATGGCCACCACCGAACCGACGATTCTCTGCAAGACACCGACGCCCGGGAAGAAGGGCACGCGCATCGCCAAATGGAAATATGACTGCATCCAGAAAGCGATCAAGAAATGCACGCCCAAGACCAAGTCCGGAATCGCATTCAAGGACATGCCCAAGCTTGTTGAGAAACATCTGAGCGCCGAGGAGCGCAAGTCGCTGGGGTCGATCACGTGGTACACCGTCACCGTTAAACTCGACATGGAAGTGCGCGGCGAGCTATGTCGAGTCCCGGGTGTCAAACCGCAACACATCCGCCGCGTCTAGAACGCCCAATTCACCGGGTGGCGATCACCGGGCCAATCAATCATCGCCTTAAACATTTGCACAGGTCCCGTCTGAGCCTACACTTTCGCACATGGCGAAGCTGGTCAGTGCTGCGGTCATCGGTTCTTTTCTGCTGTCGGTCCTTCTTACGTGGATCGTCAGGCGGTGGGCGCTGCGCACGGGTTTTGTGGATCGCCCCGGAGGTCACAAGTCGCATGGCACGCCGGTGGCACTTGGCGGCGGAATTGCCATCTTTATCGGCGCGACGCTTCCACTCATCGCCGGATCATTGGCCGCCCGCTTGATCGACCCTGCCAACCCACCCGCGTGGCTGCCCGCATTCATCCAGCCGCACCTTGAGGGCATGGGCAGCAAACTCGTCACCTTGCTTTCCATCTTCGCGGGCGCACTTGTGCTGCATGTGCTCGGGTTGATCGACGACAGGAAGCCGCTCGGTCCAGGCATCAAGCTGGTCATTCAAACGCTCGTCGCGCTGGCTGTCGTGGTGCTCTGCAAGATTCGCGCCATTGAGGCGATGGGACCAATCATCTCGATCACCGCCACCGTTTTCTGGATCGTCTTCATCATCAATGCGTTTAACTTTCTCGACAACATGGACGGTCTCAGCGCCGGTGTTGCGGCGATCGCGGCGAGCATCTTCGCGTGCTCCGCAACGCAGACCGGTCAGATCTTCGTCCCCATCATGGCCTGGGTGCTCGTCGGAACGCTCTTGGGTTTTCTGATGTTCAACTTTGCACCGGCATCGGTTTTCATGGGTGATGCCGGCAGCATGGTGGTTGGATATCTGCTGTCGATCCTGACAATCTTGACGACGTTCTACGATCCCGAGCAGGGCCTTGCTCCCGTCGGCGTGTTGGTGCCATTGATCGTGCTCGCGGTTCCGCTTTATGACGTGATTAGCGTGACGATCCATCGGCTTCGCGCGGGCGAGAGCCCGTTTCGCGGCGACCAGCGACACTTCTCGCACCGGCTCGTGCGCCGCGGCATGAGTGTGCGGGCGGCCGTCTGCACGATCTATCTGGCCACTGGCGCGACGGGCATTTCCGCGATCATCGTACCGCGGGTAGACTGGTCGTTTGCCATGTTGCTGTTTGCGCAGTGCTGTTTCGTCGTGTTGATGATCGCCATCCTCGAACACGCACCAGCAACGACGAATACCGACAAACGGGAATCTCAGGAATGAGTCCGCGCAAACGTTTGTTCATCTCGATTTCAGTCCTCGTCCTGGTCCAGTTGACCGGGACGGCTGGCTACGTCATTCTCGAAGGTCAGTCGTTTCTCGACTCGCTCTACATGACGGTCATCACGCTATCGACCGTCGGATACCAGGAAGCCTTTCCCCTCGACCAATCGGGGCGTGTCCTGACCATCGGCATCATCGTCGTCGGCTACAGCGCGGTTGCGATTTCGATTGCCAACCTCGTGTCACTCATCGTGGGCGGCGAACTTCGTTCACACAGGGAGCGATTGCGAATGAAAGACAAAATCGCGAAGTTAAGCGGTCACACGATCATCTGCGGTTTCGGGCGCATGGGCTCGAATATCGCCATGGATCTGAAACGCGAGAACGCAGAATGCGTCGTCATCGATCGCGAGATGCGCGAAGAGCTTGAAAATCGCGGACTCCTTCACGTCCAGGGCGACGCCACCGACGACCACGAACTCGAAGCGGCTGGCATCCAGCGCGCTGCCGCTTTGGTGACGTGCCTCTCCAGCGATGCTGACAACGTCTACGTCACCCTCTCCGCCCGCGGCTTGTGCCCGACCGTCAAAATCATCGCCCGCGCGGAACAGAAATCGACCGAGCAAAAACTCAAACGGGCCGGCGCCGATGCCGTCATCAGCCCGCAGACCATCGGCGCCAACAAAGCCGTCGGTCTGCTGCGACGTCCCCATGTGGTCGACTTTGCAGACATGGCCGCCAAGGGCGTGGACATCGAAATCGCCCAGTATCAGGTTGATGCCGGTTCGTCACTCGCAGGCAAAGCCCTCAAGGATTCCAGCATCCGCGAGCGGGCCGACGTGATGGTGGTGGCCATCAAGCGAGGCGATGGCAGACAGGTTTTTGGCCCCGGTCCCCAGGAGATCATCCACGTCGACGACCAGCTGATCGTGATCGGACGCGGGGGGTTGGCCGACCGCCTCGAACGTCTGAGCATTTAATTCCCCATCCTCTCTCTCAAATAGACGAGAGAACCAATATGGCTATGATATGGACCGTCCCGGTAGGCGGCTGGGGCGATTGGGGGTATTGCCGGCTCGGGTGCCGCGTTTGAAATGGATGCTCCCAAACCAGTCACGTGCGTCATGGCACTTCGGTATCACGGCAAAATCGGGGTCTTTCAGGATCTAGGCGAGGCGGGAAGGGAGACTGGGGTTGGCTGATCTGCTACCCGGCTACGGTTCGATAGAAGTTCTGGGGCAAGGTGCGCGATCGGTCATCCACCGCGTGGTCCACCAGGCCACGGGCAAACACTACGCCCTCAAACGCGTGGTACGGCGCGAGCCCGACGACCAACGTTTCATCGAACAGGTCGAAACGGAATACGAAGTCTGTCATCCGCTCGAGCACGCACACATTCGCCAGTGCATCTCGATCCACCGAAATAAGAAGCGCCTCCGGACCGTCGAAGTCCTGATGGTCATGGAATACATCGAAGGGCTGACGATCGAGCAACATCGGCCGAATCGTTTGGAGCATTTCTTTACGATCTTCCGCAAGGTCGCGGCTGGCTTGCACGCGTTGCACGAAAGCGGGTACGTTCATGCCGACATCAAGCCGAACAACATTCTGCTCGGTAAGAACGGCGTAGTGAAAGTCATCGACTTCGGGCAAAGCTGCCCCATCGGACATCGCAAGAAACGCATTCAAGGTACGCCCGACTACATCGCCCCCGAACAGGTCCGCCGTCTCAACCTCGATCAGCGCACCGACGTCTACAACCTCGGCGCGACGATGTACTGGACGTTGACCGGAATCAACTATCCGACCGAAATCGCTGGCGCATCAGCGGCTGACATCAGCCGAGCCGATACGCCGCGCTCGCCGCGCGAAATCAACGACAAGTTTCCGTTGGCGCTGAGCCAACTCATCATGGAATGCTGCAAGTCGAACCCCGGCGATCGACCGAAGGACATGGTACAAGTTGATGGGCGACTCAAGACCGTGCAGAATCTCTGGCGTCAGAAACTCGAAGACCTAAAAGCCAGCAAGCGGGCGAGTATGTCGGAAAGCCCGGACCTTTTGGAGTGATTGCGAATTCGCCTGAATTCTGGCAGAAAAGGATCTTAAACAAGACCAACACCAGCGCGTTCAAGAGCCCGATGTGAATGCGAACAGCAACTGGATAACTCGATCAGCATGAGCATTGACATCGCCCAACGCATCCAAGAAGACGCCGACACCTATCGCGCCGCCGCCCGGCTCAACCGCGCCGAAGAGTGCCTGCAAGGGTCCACAATCGTCTTGCCCAACTACGGGCAGCTCGTCGTGACCGGCGACCTTCATGGCCACCGCCGCAACTTCGAGCGCATCGTCAAATTCTGCGACCTCGAACACGCCCCCGCCCGCCACATCGTCCTCCATGAGATTATCCATGAAGAGCCGCAGGGCATCGACGGCCACGACATGTCGCACGAAGTTCTGCTCGAAGCCGCGAAGTGGAAGACCGAGTACCCGGAACAAGTCCACTTCATTCAAAGCAACCACGAACTCGCCCAACTCATCGAACAGGACATAACCAAGGGCGGCCGCGTCGTCACCTACAGTTTCCTCGCAGGGATGCGCCAGACGTACGGCGAGTCGTACATCATCGTCGCCGACGCGCTGCTCGATTTCATTGCGTCGTATCCGCTCGCAGTCCGGACGGCCAACCGCGTCATGATTTCGCATTCACTGCCAAGCCCGGACATGATGCGTACGTTTGACCCGACCGTCCTCAAGCGCACGCCAAAAGGCCGCGACATCGGCGACGGCGGCAGCGCATACCAACTGGTCTGGGGCCGCCATCAGACCCAACAGCAACTCGACGAACTCGCGCAAATCTTCGACGTCGACATTTTCATCTGTGGCCACCAACCGCAGGAATCCGGCTACGACGTGGTCGGCAACCGACTCATCATCATCGCCAGCGACCACAACCACGGCGTGATGCTACCATTCGACCTGAAGAAACCCTACGAAACCGAAGACCTGGTCAGCGCCATTCGCCCGCTGGCTTCGATTGCGTAGCTACAACCGCCTTGCCCAAGTTCATATAACAAATCGACGCTACTCGACGGTGATTTTCAAACCGCCGACATCAAGGTCGCGCCATGCCGCTTGGTTCGCTTCGCTGAGTTGTGCACACAGCAGGCCTGTCTCTCGTCGTCTTGGCTGGAAGCTGGTGATGATGTCGACCGAGTCCACCACGATTGGCTCGTCGATGGAGGGAATTGAAAAGGTCATGCCTTTTTCGATCGTACCGCTGACGATCTTGCCGCACACGACCGGGCCGCGTCCGCGAATGCTGAATGTATGATCGATGACGAATTGACCGGCCATCGTATGTTCGCTCCACTCTATTTGGCTACGGGTCGCAATTCGACAACACACACGCTACCCCCGAGACCTTCAGAGTC
>JAUIEW010000229.1 GCA_030429365.1 Phycisphaerae bacterium | reverse complement strand
CTTGTGGAAACACCTAAACGAACGCGGGCTGCAACTTCCGAAACTGCGGTATCCCCGTTGGCTAAAGTCACTTCGTTCCTGGGCGGCTGCCACAGTTTTCTTGTTCATCATGACCGTCTTGCATTTTCTGGTGTGGCCCGAATCAGTCGTGCCGATGATTGTTGCAGGCATCGTATTGGTTCCCGCATTGTGTGCCTGCGACGATCGCATCGCCGATCGACATCTTTGGGAATACGCCCAAGATATTCCGACCCCTTTGGATACGGTTGCAAACTTGGCCAAATACCTGGCGTACAGAGACTGCAAACCGGAATGGGTACCGCGTTTGTCACAGCGTCAATGCAAGGATGTTGTTCGACTGGCGATTGCCTTGGAGTTCGACATGCGAATGGATGAAGTAGACGACGCCGAGTTGTGGCTGTGAAAGTCATTCGCTGACAAATCGACAGCCTCAATTGGACTATGTAATGTCTCACGCATTCCGACATCTGCTTGCATCGTTCGCGCCGCTTTTTCTGACTGCGACTTATGCCGAATACGCATTTGCAGATCTGGTTTCGGGTTCAGATGACGAGCGTGGGAAGATTGTCGCGCGGTCGGTTGAACATGGCGAATACATGCTTTACACACCGACGGACAAACCGCGCGGTATTCTGGTGGTTGTGCACGGCTCGCTCAGCGACGACGGTAGCGCGATTGAGGCGGCTGACGTTTTCATTCGCCGCTGGGTGGATGAGGCGGAGAAGCGGCAACTGCTGCTCGTTGCGCCGGCGTTTGATCAAGAAAATTATGGCGGGCATGCGGGCCCCGGCGGCGGTTATCGCGGGCTATTCGGGCGGCATGTCGGCGCTGATGAGTTTCTCAATTCCATCGTGGATGCGGTGGCGGCTGTCCACCCACCCGTCAAAGCCAAATTCTATCTCTACGGTCACTCAGCCGGTGGGCAATTCGTCAGTCGCTACATCGTCAAGCATCCGCAGCGTATCTTTGGCGCCGTGATCAGTTCAGCCGCGGGTTTCGCATTCCCCGATCCAGACGTGCCGTGGACCAACGGGATGGCCCGACTCCAGCGACGAATCCGCTGGAGCGACGATGCACCTTGGGAACAATTCGACTACCAACCCGATCCGAACAACTGGGTCGAAGCCGCCACCTTACCGATCACGGTTGTTGTTGGCTCGCGGGACACAGCAAAGGTCAAGCCAGGACCGGGCCAACGTGGCGACAATCATGTCTCGCGGGGTCGCGAGTGGATGAAAGCCATGAATGCATACGCCCGAAAGCACGGCAAACGCGGCCGCGTTGGCTTTATTAAGGTGGCGGGCATTGGCCACAACTCAAAGCTGCTGACGCCGAAGTCGATCGAGGCGATGTGGCGCGAGTAGCTTCTACAAATCGTCGGTTCCAAACGTATCGCCCTGGTTCAAGTCCCCCGTCTCGAAACCGCGTTTGAACCACTTGACGCGCTGTGCGGATGTGCCGTGGGTGAACGATTCCGGAACGACGTATCCACGGGATCGTTTCTGGATGGTGTCGTCGCCGATGGCCGATGCGGCACGGAGGGCCTCTTCGATGTCGCCGGGTTCGAGCATCTTGAACTTGCGTTGGGCGTGGTGGGCCCACACACCGGCGAAGAAGTCGGCTTGCAGTTCGAGGCGAACGGACAGCGCGTTGTACTCGGCTTCCGACACGCGGCCTTTCATGCGATGGACCTTGTCCGTGGTGCCGAGCAGTCGCTGCACATGGTGGCCGACTTCATGGGCGACGACATACGCCTGGGCAAAGTCGCCCGGTGCGTTGAATCGCCGTTTCAACTCATCGAAGAATGAGAGATCGAGGTAGACTTTTTCGTCGCCGGGGCAATAGAACGGCCCCGATGCCGAACTGGCAAACCCGCATGCCGATTGCACCCGATCGCGAAACAAGACTAGCTTTGGCTCGGCATAGCGCTCCCCAGCGCGTTCAAACAATGCGTTCCAAACGTCCTCGGTGTCGGCTAACACGGTCGAGATAAACGCGGCATGTTCGTCGTTAGCCGGCGTGCCTGCGGGGACAGACTGCGTTGACGTGGCAGACGGCAGGTTCTCAACCAGCGCCTGCGGATCACCGCCCAAAAGCGCGTAGAGAATCACAATGACGATCACGCCAAGCCCGCCGCCCTTGGCCACCATCGGTCCGCCCATCCGTCGTCGGTCCTCAACGTTGCTACTTTGTCGTCGTCCTCGCCATCGCATGCCGCATTCCCCCAATCGTCGCCAGCCGACCTCTTGAA
Source organism: Phycisphaerae bacterium (assembly GCA_030429365.1). Taxonomy (GTDB): domain Bacteria; phylum Planctomycetota; class Phycisphaerae; order UBA1845; family UBA1845; genus UBA1845. The sequence goes on along the minus strand of JAUIEW010000229.1, from coordinate 5,834 downwards.
TATTACGTCACTGGTATCACAGCCTGTTTGACACTATGACAAACGCATAGGCCCTGAAATGCAAGAGAGCTCAACGGTATCCCAAGTACCCGTGTCCTTTTTGACCACAAAAAAGGCCATACCTGCGTTTGACAGGTACGGCCTTTTGCAAATCTGCGAACTGTCTGAAACCGATTCTCTTGAAACCGATTCTCTTGAAACCGGTCCAACCTAGCTTTTCGCCTTGCGCCGCATGATCAGCGGTGCAGCTACCAACAGCAACATGCCGGAGACTGGTTCGGGGACAATCGTGAATTCAAGCGAAAACGCGGAATCCCTGTTGTAGAACCCGGAACCGATGGTGCTGGCGAATCCTGCGCTTCTGGCCTCCCCAATCAACTGATAGTCACCGGGCTGAAGCGTGCCGGAAGCGGAGTCGTTTAACGTTCCGGTTCCCTGCAGGATGAAAATATCCGAACCACCCACCGGACGAAGTCGAACGCGGCCCGTCGAGCCGCTGCCTTCATCGTCAGTCATTGCCGTGATTGACCAATCCTGCGGCGTGGTAATCGTGAATTGAATGTCGAAGATGCTGTCAGCGCTGGAATCTGCGTCGGCACTCAATGCAAATGAATCGACACTGCCAAAGGCGTTCGCCGTTCCCGATGCCGTCACCGAGGTAAACATTGGCGTCGAATCAAAGCTCGACTGCTGTGTAGCAAACGCGGAAGACTCAGCATCGCCTGCCGGAAAGGAATTCACCAGCCCCGTTTGAGCGACTGAATTCCACGAAGCGCCGGCGCTGGTCGGGAAGAAGGAACTCGGCCCGATTCCTGCGCTGTTGATCCCTTCCGTCACAGACGCTTCCACTTCCATTTCGCGATCGTCCACTGTCAACGTGGCCGCGGCCATTGCTGAACGACCGACGAATAGCGCGAATACGGCGCACGAATACAGCGCCGCCCCTCTCAAAGTGCGCACACTCATAGACTCTCTCCTCTCTCTTATTTGTTTGCCCATTAGATTTGAAGCTTGGGGAGTGGCTCTCTCTCAGCCGGTCCCTCTCTTACGGCTAGTCTAACGGGACGTGTAGGGGGTTTCAACGATTCACAGCGCCGAAATTGACATCCTCAAAGACCTGAACGGATTCTTAATGCTCCAGCGCCCGTGATGTTGAGACGTCCCACTTCAATGTGCGTCAAATCACCCACCTTACCAACAGCAGCCGAGGCCATGCTTAACTTCACAAAATCCTTGGTGGCGCTGTATAAAACCGCCCATGTCAGCCGATGTTGGCTAAGCATTGTCTGCGGGGATTTTCGCCGAATCCCCGGGATTGAAAACGCGAGGCCCGTCTGCGAAACTCGTCGGAGCCGGCGCAAAAACGCATGAATTAAATCACCATCCACAGGGAAAGGAGTCCCGTGGCTCGCAAGAAGAAGAAAAAGTATCAAGTGACCCGATCTTTGGCGGCCCCCGCATTTGTCGGCCTGATCTGTCTGTTTACGTGGACTGCGCTTCTGACGTTCGACATTGCAGACTGGCCCAACCCAAGCCACGCCCCCCACAACAAGACGACGATGAATGCATGCGGGAACGCCGGATCGTTTCTGGCCTTCCAGTTGTTCTATTGGATCGGTGACGGCGCATACATCCTTGCGCTTTTTGCCACGATGGCATCGTTCCTGTGGTTGGTGCATGGCAAGGTTGTCAGCATCGTGCAACGGACGTTTGGCGTCACCATCCTGATCGCGAGCGTTGCCACTTCGGTTTCATTCATCTCTACCGGTGGATACGAAACGTTGGCGATCGGCGACGGAGGCGTTTTGGGTGCGGCGTTGGCGATGCTTCTGCGCCACGCGTTCTCCAGTGTCGGAACAATTCTGGTGTTGGCCTACAGTTTCCTGGTTGGGCTGACGTTTGCGGCTGAGGGCTGGGTGCTTCGTTTCCCCGCTGCCGTCCAGTACCTCAAGGACGCCTCAGCCGACGCAATTACCGCTGCCCGCACTTCTCTGGGTTCGCCGTTGACCGTCGGTGCAAATCGCGCCGGCATGGTGGATGACGACCTCGACGAATCGGAGAGTGCTGTTGACCAACCAAGGATGCGAATCAACTCAAATCGCAAGGCCTTGGCCGCCAAGTCTGAAGATGATGCGGCAGACATTGCGGTGGCGGAAGTAATCCCCAAGAGCAAGAAGAAAAAGAAATCCAAGCGACAAGCCAAGGAAGTCGCAGAATCACATGAGCCAGAGATAGCTGACGAACCCGAAGCCGCAGAGTCCGAGCCGCCGAAGTTGCGAGTCAACATGCCTCGCCCGATGGCCGAGATTGTTCCAGACAAAGCCTACCCCACTCCGGTCGGCGATTGGAACTTCCCACCGCACAATCTGCTGCACGATCCCGAACTCGGTTTCTCTGCCCAACAGGAGTCCATCGTTCGGGCCAAAGCCAAAATGCTTGAGCAAACGCTCGAGGAGTTTCGACTGGACGCCCGGGTGGTCGAGATCGAAACGGGTCCGGTCATTACGATGTTTGAGTTGGCGGTCGGTGCGGGCATCAAGGTGTCGCAGATCGCGTCGCTGACCAACGACATTGCGAGGGCGTTGAAAGCGCCGGCGATCCGCGTGGTCGCGCCGATCCCCGGTAAGAACACCGTGGGGATTGAAGTTCCCAACGCCAACAAGGAAAAGGTGCGCATCAAGGAATTGTTGGCCTTGGGCGCGGCGAAAGCACGCAAGATGGCCTTGCCCATCTTTTTCGGCAAAGACGCGAGCGGTGCTGCACTGATGGGCGACCTCGCCGCAATGCCGCACATGCTTATCGCGGGTACGACCGGTTCTGGTAAGAGCGTTTGCATCAACTCCGTCATCGCGTCATTTCTGATGACGAAGAAACCGGACGAAGTAAAGCTCATCCTGGTTGACCCCAAGATGGTGGAAATGTCGCAGTTCAAGGAAGTCCCTCACCTGATGTCCCCCATCATCACCGACATGAACCGCGCGGAGCAGATTCTCGACTGGGCGGTGACCAAGATGGAGGAGCGGTACGAACTATTGGCCGAAGCCCGCGTCCGCAACATCGCGTCGTACAACCGGCTCGGCGAAGAAGAAATCTACAAACGGTTCGCGCCTTCAAATGACCAGGAAAGAGCACAGATTCCGATCAACCTGCCGTACATTGTGATCGTGATCGACGAGTTGGCCGACCTGATGATGACGTCGGCGAAGGAAGTGGAACATCACCTTGCGCGGTTGGCGCAGAAATCACGCGCGGTCGGCGTGCACATCGTCGTTGCGACGCAGCGACCGGAGGCAAAAGTTGTGACCGGGTTGATCAAATCGAACATGCCTTGCCGCGTTGCGTTCAGGGTAGCAAGCCGCATGGACTCGCGCATCGTGCTCGACCAAAACGGAGCGGAAGTGTTGATGGGTCAAGGCGACATGTTGTTCCTGCCGCCCGGTTCACACAAATTAATCCGCGCGCAAGGCACGCTGCTTGAAGACGACGAACTCAACAGCATCATCGACTACCTCGTGGCTCAGGGAAAACCCGAGTTTCATCCGCAGCTCATGCGAATCAAGGCCAAAGGCATCGGCGGGAACAGCGCCGATCGCGATCCGCTGTTCGACAAAGCCGTCACGATCGTGCTCGAATCTCAACGCGGCAGCGTCAGCCTGTTGCAGCGGCGCCTCAGCATTGGATATTCGCGAGCCTCGCGACTCATTGACGAAATGGCAGAGGCTGGCGTCGTGGGCGAATTCAAAGGTTCGCAGGCCCGCGAGGTCGAGATGACCCTTGAAGAATGGCAAAACCTCAAAGCCCAAGTCGATCGCGAAGTGGCGGAAGACAACTACGCAGCCGACGCCGATGATGATGAACAGGTCGCGGTGATTTCCAAAGCGCCGGCGATCGCCCAGGTTCCAACACCAACGACCGAAGTCGAAAACGTCTACGACGAGGAGAATCCCGAGTACGACGACGATGACGACGAGGATGACGATGACTTCGATCTCGATGACATCGACAGCGACGATGATGAAGATGAGGATGATGACGACGACGAAGAAGATGATGATGAGGATGAAGATTGGGAGGAAGACGAAGACGACGACGAGTACGAGGATGACGACGAAGAATACGAAGACGATGAAGACATCGAAGTAGACGAAGAATTTGAAGACGACGAAGAGGCCGAAGAGGACGACGAAGAATACGAAGAAGAGGATGACGAAAAATAGTCACGTCAACAAATTACCCGTGTTTGGGCTCATTGGCACGCGTCCCAAGTTGACACTGGCGCATCAAGAAAAAAGCTTGTCTTGGCAAGCAATCGAACGGCGGTTGTCTCGGGAGAACGGATTTAGCGTCCTGATCCGCCGATAATTCTCCCCATTTTGTCGCAACACCATTTCAAAACTTCTGTTTCCCGATATTTCGACTTTATTTTGGGTGTATGTCGCGGCTATCATCCAAAGGAATGGTGTGCGACCAGACGCGCAGGGGATATAGAAGTCATGCCGATCTACCCGTTCAATCGAGACGACTCCGCCAAGCCCATCCACAGTGGGCCGCGTTTCTCGCGCGGCGAGTGTCACGAGATCTTCAAAGAAATGGTGCGGGCAGAACTGCGCAATGGACCGTTGGCGCCACGCCGCCGCAAGCGTCTCATTCAGTACGCGGCCGCCTTGCAACTTCGCCCCCTCGAAGCCAGTCGAATCATCACCTCGATTTCCAGGGCGGTAGGTCACGAATCACCGCAGATGGATTTGCCGTTCGCGCTGAAATTTCCAAACGATCACCAAGCCGCTCCAAAACATTGGCCCACATGGCTGAAGGTTTTGATCCCGCTGCTTGCCGCATTTGCGGCCGATCAGATCATTCGCGGATTGTTCTAGGACCATTCGCATCACACCTGCAATCTTTCAATCGCCACACCAACGCACGTGACAACGAGAAACGGGCACGTCGCGGTTCATCGCCACATTCACTTGACTGGACCCCTTAAACCAGCAAGACTTCCCGGGCTGGATCCAGGGACTTAGAGCAAGCTCTATCCAATCGCGGCGGGTGAATTGCCGTATTCCCTGTGAAGAACATTCCAATGGACGCTACGTTTGGATTGCAACCGCTGTAGGGTGAATTCATGAAAATGCTGATGGTAAAGGTCACGACGGTTTGCCTCCTGACTTCCGCGTTGTGTTTGTTTAACGGGACAGGTTGCGTTCGACCGACGTTGATCAATGGGGGAAACGGCGGACTCAATCCGCTCGACGGTTTTGACGGGCCCGACAACGGATCAAACGATGGCGCCGACAATTCGAACGATGATCCGGTCAACTCCAACGGCGCTGACGACGACTCCGATCCAACCAACCAGCTCAATCCGTTTGCACTGGAGGTGCTGTTCACCGACGTGATTGTTGACCCATCCGGCTGGATTCGAACCGGTGACGACTTGGTCGTTGTCGGCACGGGCGTCGGTAGCGGTGTCCAGTATTTTGTCCCATCGGAACCAGTGCCCACTGCAAGGAACATTTCGGATATTGAGGTTTTCGCTGTCTCGGGTTTTGCGGTTACCGGCCAATGGATCGTCGTGCGAAACCTGGAGGGCGAAGTCTTCGTGTTCAACGCCGAGACGGAAACGCTGACGGCCCTGAATCCCGATGAATTTGCGGTTAATGGCGGCATCGCCCTGGACCGTCCAGACTTCCGAGCCGACGGCGATTTTGTCGGGGCGGTCATGAATCGCGAACGGACTGCCGACGACTCTCTCTTCAAAGTGCTCAGGCTTGACGGACCAACCCCGGAAATCATCACGATGCTGGTCAATCCACCGGGCACATCCGATCCGCTCA
>JAUIEW010000228.1 GCA_030429365.1 Phycisphaerae bacterium | reverse complement strand
ATCAGCGATAAGATGTTTTTTCGCTCAGCTGTCCAAGCCACGGACGAGGCCTGCATGGGGTGAAGGGCAAAGAGTATTGTTGCGGCCCACGCCACCCATGACGACAAGCCCATCGCCCGAAACAGCATGATCATGATCATCACGTTGACCATGTGCAGCAACGTGTTGGTCAAGTGGAAGCCGGAAGCGCTCATCTTTCCGGAGTCGATCAATTCGCGAATCGTGAACGCGCGATCATAGGGCTTCCCATTGCCGTGACGGTCTTTCCTCGTCTTGGTGCCGTCTCCGCCAAACAAACGATATTCGAGCCAATGCGTCGTGAAAACGATCGGGTAATACTGATGACTCACCCGGGTCTCATTGTCGTTGCGCCGGAATCGCTCCTCGGAATAGTGAAATACATCAAACCAGATGCTCTTGAGGCCGTCGGGCTCGCTGACCTGGCGGTTGTCGAAGATGTAGTGGTCGTCGTCCCAACTGACGAAATCGTTCTTTCTCGTGGGAAGATATGCAATGAAAACGAGGGCGGCGATCATTGCGATCGGCCCCCAACGTTCCAACTGCGACTTGGGCACGGTGGCTGGGATCAACTCCAGCGGCTCGTCATCCATTGGGCGACCGCGCTGACCTGAATTCGCCGAGGTTGCACCTGCTGCTTTCGATGATGATGTCGGTGTGTTCTTTTTTGCCATGCTGTATGGGGGTTCGTCTGCGTAAGCGGGTGCAGCTGATCCTGTGAACTTCTGTGCCTATTTACCAGAAAGAGCGGACGATACCAGCCAACAGCAAATAGAGAAAGCAGAAAACAACGACTGCCCCCACCACGCGAATCCAGGTGGGGGTTTTGGCGGATGCGGCTAGCGGTGTGATCCAGTCGCCGCAATGCGGGCATTTTTGGGTATCTTCGTAGACCGAAGCACCGCAACTTGGACACGACAATTCTTCGACTTCGTCATCCGGGTCGTCGCCCCAGTCATCAGATTGCCATTCGCCGCTGTCGTCGAGATCGTCAAATCCAACCATGTCTTTTACGTCTTTGAATCAGCGGCTGCAGCAATCTTCGCGGCGTCGAATTCCTTCACGTAGCCAAGCATCTCCTTGAATTCTGGCGTGCCCGATTCTCTGCACCAGCCAAACGCCAGCGATTCTGCCGTTGTGATGATCGCACCGGCGGTTTCCATGCGGCGGAGGGAAGTTTCCAAGTCGACAGGGTTGCGACTCGACACCGCATCGCGAACCACGACGGGTCGCACGCCCGCTTCAAGAAGGTCGAGCACCGTCTGCTGCACGCACACGTGCGATTCGATGCCCACGACGACGACATGGGCGCGGTCCAATGACATTACCTGCTTCTTGCATGCCTCATCTTGAAGAGCGCTGAATGTTGCCTTCTCGATGGGTTCGATTTCCCACCCGGCCAAAATGTCCTGCAAACTTGGATGCGTTGGCCCAAGACCAGCGACATACTGGACCGTAGCCACGATCGGGACCAGAAACAGGTGGGCAGTCTTTAGAAGAAACGCATTCGCCGCAACCATGGACTGTGCATTGTGAATCTGAGGCAGCAGCCGCGTTTGAACGTCAATCATCAGCAGTGACGAATTGTCTCTGGTCGTCAGCATGGTTTTGTTCATCCTGCAAAGGAGACTCTGCAGTTCGAGTGAGTTTTCGGGCCTGTTTTTCAGGCAACCGGGCCGAGTGTAAGGAGGGGAATCGATGGCGTCAATCAGCCGCGGCGAACGGGTGACGGATCACTTGCGGCCCAGGCGCTTTTCGTTTTGCAACTTGACGTCGAGGATTTTCTTCTTCAGCGCGTCGCCGCCGAGGCTGGGACTAAGGAAGCGGTGCTGGTCGATGACGCCAATGATGGCAGCCGCGTCTTCACCCAGCGCCGTACGACATTGCAAATCGCCCAGGAGCGCTTCAAAGCGATGCGGTGCATCTGCCGGTGATTCGAGAAACAATCGATTAAACAACAGCAATGCCGCCCCATAATCTTTCTTCAGCATGAGCGACCTCGCTTTGCCCAAGATGACCCGCGGGTCATGCGGTTTGCCGTCCTTGTAGCGGGCGATGTCGTACTGCTCAACTTCCTCAAAGAGCAAGAACGCCTTCTCATATTGACCGGCTTCGAGGTAAGACTCTGCAAGCTGAATCCGCAGGCGATACATGCTTGGTTCGGAGACATTCTGTGCGGAGGCGGACTCGAATATCTGCTGTGCAAAGAGCAGGGCGGCATTGGCTTTTCGATCCGCCTCTTCTTGTTGGCCATTCTCGCGGAGTTCCGCAATTTCGATGCGAATGGAATCGAGTAGTGATTGCAGGGTCATACCGGCTTCGTCGGGGGCGATTGCGGCAAACCTCGGCACCGCCTGCTGGGCTTCCTCAAGTTGGCCGGTGGATTCAAACGCAATGATCCGGACGCGCAGCACGCGTCCCATCAAGTCGAGCGAATCTGCATGCTTGGTCTCAAAGTCTTTCAGCAGTTCGATCGCTTCTTCGTTCTGATCGACGCCTTTGAGCACGCTCATTTCTCCGACGAGAACGTCGGCTTGGGCGAGGAATTCCCCTGCCCGTTCTGGATCGGACTTGCGCGCGGTCTTGACAAAGCGGGCTACCGAGCGGCGGGCGCTGCCGGCACGACGGCGAATCTCCGTGACCTCAAGTTCGCCGCGGATAATGTCGCCTTGAAGTGCCAGGATCTGACACTTCAAGGCCCGAAACTGTGCGGTCAGATAGTGCGGATGCGTTCGATCGACCCGGTCGTACCGATCCGCTGCTTCTTCGAACTGGTTGGCATCCTCCAACGCCTGAGCAAGAAAGAACAGCCAATACTTCGCCGAATCAGACTCGGGAAATCCGTCGACGAGGACAAGCAGGGACTGCACCGCCGCCTCCTGTACCTCGGTCCGTCCGCGAAGCGATGGGTCTTCTGCCAATTGCGTCACGATCTCGACCGCGTAAATCGCCGCCGAAAGCGAACGCGCGAACTTCGGGCAATCTTTCGCGACACTTGAGAAATCCTGGGTCGCGGCCAACTGCAAACCTTTGTGGTATTCGGCAACGGCAAGATTAAACAATGTCTCGCAGGACAACTCGTCGTCAATCGATCCGCGATCCTTCAACAGACGCGTGGCTGATTCGATGGCGAGGTCGAGATTGGCCATCGCCTCTTCATCCAGTTTGCGGGTCTCGTCGGACGCTGAATCTCCGGCGCCAAGTTGGCGGAGCTTTGCCGCCTCTGCGATGTAACCGGCGATCAAAGCGCTCTGCTGGAAAGGATGAAGCAAACTGGGGTCGTCGACCGTGCGAATCTGATCAAAGATCGCGGCGTAGACGTCGGCCCGCTGCTCCAAACTGTCGTCGGCAAGGCGAATCAATGGCGCTGCGGCACGATCAGTCAATCGAACGGCGAGGAGCGAATCGCCGGGTTGGCGATTGGGCGAATCGATGGCCTGGTAGATGCTGCTCTCAAGAATCGCCAAGAGCAGCTTGCGACCGAAGTCATTGCGATGTGCGCGGGCGAAACGGCGATGGAGTTCTTCGAGCAGATCCTGAGCGCTACTGAATTCACCGGCGTCGCGTAACGTCCGGATGTTTTCGACCATGCCCAACGTCACAACCCACTGCAGATCGGCTTGTTCTTGCGTGTTGGTGATTCGGCCGACCACATCCACAGCATCGCGGAAATAACGTTTCGCGGAGGAATGATCCCCAACGCGCCTGTAAGCCATCCCCGCGAGCAGGAGTGATTGCGCTTGCACGTGACTGCTATCGTGTTTGTCTTTGAGTAACGTCGTTTCTTTCGACAGCTTCACGATGACTTCGTCGAGCAGTAATCGCCGCTGGGTGTCGGAAGCATCCAGGGCAAGCGCCATGTAGAATTTGGACCAGAGCAACATGTACTGCGCTTGCGGGATCGCCGTTTCGAGTTGGGCGATGTATCCCTTGTCTTCCAATCGTTCGTATTGGCTGATCGAGAGTTGGTCGATTCGCGCATATTCGTCGTCGAGGAATTTGAGCAAACGGGTCAGAACCCCGAACACCTGGTCCATCAAGTCTCTGAGAATTCGCCGGTCTTGAGCCGTTCCTCCGCGATAGAGAATGCTGGAGAAATGGGGTTCGGCTTGTTCGTAAATCAAGGAACGGGCCAACGTGATCTGCCATTCGATCGCCCGGTCGTCGGTGGCGTGTTTTCGGATGATCTCTGCGAGAATTTCGTTGGCTTTTGCCAGGGCTTCGCGGCGTTCTTTTGTTTCGGCCAGTGTACTTTGATAAACGAGCAGGTGCATCTTTCGCCGCAATAGCATTTGCGGCAGTTCATCAGAACCGGGAAGTTGCATCATGTGCAGGGCAAGAAGATCGCGCAAATCGTAGTTGAGCAGGCCTGCGTGAAACTCATCATTGGAGAGGCGGTCGGATTCAGCTTCGGTTGCATGCGCCGGCGGCGTAGCCAGGCAGAAGACCGTACAGCCAATGAACCACCAATAGAATGTGTTGCGTTTGCCCATGACTGCTACTGCCGTCCAAACGAGATATTCTTGCAGTTGGCGCGAAGCGCCGCATTCCAACACGCGACAACATGGTCCCACGCGACATCCGGCGTCGCAGCCAGTACCACCGGCGTTTCCTCGTTGAAGCCCGGTTGGGCGTGAATGTCCTGGAGAAATCCGACGAGTTCGCCGGCCGTCGCTGGCGTGTTCGTGAAGTGATCAACGCGCAATTGGTATCCCCCCAGTCCGACGTCAGCCGGTTCGATCCTCACGATGATTGGTGTGATCGGCATCGCCACCACCGGGCGTCCGGCATCATGCGGGAGTTTGGCGGCGAGAAACCCCTCGGCTTTTCGAAACGTGGTCGTGACGGAAAAGAAAATCAGAAGCAGAAAAGTCACGTCAATCATGGGCGCAAGGTTTAGAACAAGTGGGGCGTTGCCTTTGCGCTTGCGCCGGTATCGCTGCGAACGCACGGTACCGTCCATCATCGTCTGAATTCGATTTCGTGGACCGCGTGTTCGCATCTATTCATCCAAACCCGCAACGTGCGCCACGAGCGACATGTCTTCGATTTCGTTCTCGGCTACCACGGACATCACCGCCCGAACATGTTCATAGCGCAGCCGTTTGTCGGCGCGAATAATCACTTTCAATTTCGGGTTGGCTGCGTGGGCGGCCGCCAGTCGATTGGAGATCGAGTCCAGGGACTCGGGGCGATTCGGGCCGATGCTGTACAACACACTCCCAGGTTCGCCTTCTTTGGCAGGGGCTGCGGTCCGGCAGTTGATCACCACGCGATCGACAATCTTGACGTTTTCGGCAAGGCTCCGATCCGGATTGGGGATCTCCATGGGGATGTTTTCAGCCGACGCAAACGTGCTGACGAGCATGAAGAAGATGATCAGCAAAAAGACGACATCGATCATCGGCGCCATGTTGAAGGTGATATTCGGTTTTTCGCGTTTGCGCAACATCTGCACCGTTTTCCGTCGCTAGAGGGTTGGAGTCTGCTGCGGAACCGATACCGCCCGCGGTGGTCCTTGAGCGACGGGCCGAGAAACTGGTGGGTTGGCGGATGGCTCAAAGATGCTGATGAGTCGGTCGGCTTTGTTGGCGCATTCGGTGGTCAACTCGTCAATGCGATTGCGGAAGAATGCAAACAACGTCAGCGCCGGAATCGCCACCATCAATCCCCAGAATGTGGTGACCAGCGCGATGGAGATGTCGTCCGCGATGCGGGCGGGTTCTGGAATTCCGCCGGCTTCGCGGATGGATGCGAACAGTCGAATCATCCCGTAGACGGTGCCGAACAGTCCGACCATCGGGCTGACGTTTCCGATGACGTTGAGGTATTCGATTTTGCGCATCATGCGGTCGGCTTGTTGTTCGACCGAATCGAGCATCGCCCCGTGCATCGCAGCGTATCCGTTTTCTGCTTGGTGGAGGCTGCTGTTGATCGCCTTGGCGATGACGCTGGGGTCGGTTTCGGTGTAGCGCAGGCCGTCAACGAACTGGCGTGATTCGAGGTGGTCTTGGATACGCCCGATCGTTTGCCTCGGCAGGATTCGCTCGCGGCGAATCGAGATGCTGTGTTCGACGATCAGGGCGATGGTTGCGAGCGACATTGGAATCAGGATGAACCACGTGATGTATCCACCGCGTTTGACGAAGTGGTCGAAAATCCGGCTGACCGTTCCGACCGACTCGGTGTCGCCATCCGCAGCCATCGACTGCGTGGCAAAGCTGAGTGTGATCGCGACAACCAACACCGCGATCAGTCCGGTCAATTTCAGCGTGGACCGTTTCATGAGCAGTTGGGGTGATTCATTTGGATTCATATGTCGTTGACTCTCTATGACGATTCATGTTGGGCCTGTTTGGGCGCCTTGGCTATTCGCTTGAGCAGATTCGCCGCTTCGCTTTTGGTTTCGTTATTGGCTTGATCGGTGGCGATGCACGCTTCGAGCAATCGCCTGGCCTGGGGCAATCGACCCGATGCTTCGTGGGCTTTGGCCGCAAGAACGAGGGCATCACCCACCAAGGGATGCTTGGGAAAATGAATGACCACGCGCATCGCTGGCAGGGCTGCCGCGAGAGATTCTTCCGGTGTGACGGCGCTTGCAAGTTGGACCCGGGCTTTGATCAGAAGAACATCGGGCAATAGGGAATCGGGTACTTCGAGAATTGCTTTCTCGACCTGCTGCTGCACGTGTGCATAGTCGGCGTTTTGAATCAGGACGTCACCGGCGGCTGCGAACACATCGACCGTCCGCGGCGCAAACACATCCGTCTTCACAATCATTCCCATGACTGGTGCGGCCAAAACTCGGGCAGCGGCATCGTCCATTGCGCGCAACGTGCTGAATCGCAGCGCTTCCAGAAGCGTCCGCTCGCTCAAGGTGGCGGATTTTTCGATTGCCCGCTCCAACTTCTTAAGCACGCGGCGAGTCGCATGCGACGGGCCGGCCGGAAGATTCCTGGGCAACAGCAAGGACGCGCTGACCGCATCGCGATGGGCGATCTTCATCCAATTGCCGACAGCCGTTTCAAATGAAAGGCCTTCATCTGCCGCTTGCACCAAACGGGCTCGTACGAGGTCGCTCCAGAAACCACGGGCGCTGAGCAGGGCGGATTCATATGCATCGACAGACTTGCGCGGATTGCCATTCTTGACGTGCTCTTCGGCGTCATTGAATTTGGCAGCGCGGTCGACGCTATCCACTTCAATGGCATCGATGTCGAGTATCGAGAACTGATCATAGTCGCCGACCAAGGTGCTGTATTCGATCATCCCCTCGGCGTAGCCAACAATCTGGATGTCGGTGACGGATTTGCCGCGAATGTAGATCGTGTCTGCCTGGGCATGGGGCACGGCGCAGAGCATCCACAGCAGCGCAAAGGCTGTTGCAATCGAAATCCGACATGGGATTCTCTGACTCAGTTTCACCTTAGCCATCCAATTCATATTCAGACACAAAGCGGAATTGACCATTGTGTTCGCGGGCAATCTCTTCAAGGAGTTGGCGGCCAGCCCCACTGACGTATGCGATGGTGAAGATACGCACGCTCTCGTCACGATTCCATTGAGCGAGGTTTTCTTTCAGCAATTCTGCTTCGGGTATATCACCGTCGCTGAGAAAATAGATCAAGTCCGGTTTGAGTCGAAACGCGCGGCGCATGGCCTCGATCGGCTGCGTCATTCCTTCCGGGGTGACCTGGTCGATGAAGTCAAACGTGCGCGTTTTGCTGGCGCGGATCGCGTTGACCAGACGACTGGGCGGGGCTTCGACCGGAGGATCGGTACTGTAGAAAACGACGTGGTACTTCTGACTCTTGCGCAATCCGTCGATCGATCGCTTCAATTCCTTGCGCAGATCTTCAAAGACGCCGATCATCGATCCCGAACGATCCACAACGTAAATGATTCGGCGGGCGCTGCGGGCTTCGCCACCCAAACCAAAAAACTGCGGGCCTGCATGTCCGCCGCCCATGTTCAAACCATATTTGGAGAACTCGCCGCCACCAGTGCCGATGCCAACGATGGAAAGATCCGACTTGTTCGGGGAAGACAACTCCCGCAACGTCCCTTGTTGATCCGGCGAGATGCGGGAAGGTTTCTTTTGATTCCGCTGCATCTTCGCAAAGGGCGACTCCACCGGCGTCATCGCAAACTTCATGCGTTTGG
>JAUIEW010000227.1 GCA_030429365.1 Phycisphaerae bacterium | reverse complement strand
ACAGACGTGGCTCCAGACAGCATGGCCGTTCTCGCCAACCTGGACATTGACGGATTCCTGACCAGCCAGTCGTTCCTGACACAGTTGGCGTCGGCGATTTCGGCGTTTCTGCTGTCGATCTTCTCGATCCTGCTGGGTGGCGGCACCACCACTGGTTAGGTCTCGCTTAAGAGAAGCCGGCTGACGGTGCGGGCGACTCAGGCTCGGGCGTTTCTCTGCCGATGAACCACAATTGTCGGCCCGCTGCAGACTCTGGAGTCGGCGGAAGCGTCGAATATCCGGCTAAAGGGCCCGAATTCGACGCGCCAGCCGCATTTCGTTTTGACCCGCATGCCCCTTGTGGTATATTTTGGGGGTGACCTTTGCCGAAGGTCGTGGCCCGATAATGTGGCACGACTGTTCTGATTCTATGGATTACTTCGGACGGGACTCAATCACCCGTGACCGTTACACGGCAATGCCTCACCTTTGCAGGGTTGCCCAACAGCAGTTTTGATGGCGAAGAGACTCATGACGCAATACACATGCTAGCCTTTGGTTCCGCGATTCGATCATTCGATCTGGGCGGTGGGCATGGATGTGCATGGCGCGATACCTCGTCAGCCACAAACACACCTCGACGTATTCACTGCGCAATTACCAGCAGTTCCAGACCGACTTCTTTTCCAAATCGATTCGCGACGAACCATCGTCACGCAGAGATTGTTTGTTTTAGGGAAGTCATGTTGGCTGGTGCTTTTTGGAATGTTGGAACTCGCACCAAACGATTGGAAAAACTCCAGGAGCGAAAGCTGTGAGCGGCAAGTGCATTAACGTAACCCTGCCCGACGGAAAGCGTCTCGAAATGCCGGAAGGTTCGTCGGCATATTCGGTGGCTGAGGCGATCGGACCGGGTCTGGCGAAGTCGGCCATCGGCGGGATTCTGGACCCGAATGGCGAAGCGCAGGTTATCGACCTCTACGCCCCGCTCACAAGCGATTGCACGCTCTCACTCTTGACCGCGACCGATGACGATTCGCGCAGTCTTTCGCTACTGCGCCATAGCACGGCACACGTGATGGCCGAAGCCATCTGCAAATTGTATCCGGGAACGAAACTCGCGTACGGGCCGCCACTCGATGACGGGTTCTACTACGACATCGATTGTCCCCAGCCAATCTCGCCCGACGATTTCAAAGCCATCGAAGAAGAGATGCAGCGGATCGTCAACGAAGATCGCAAGTTTACGCGGTACGAACTCGATCGCGGCGAAGCAATGTCCAAGCTCGAGCAGGAAGGCAACCGCTTCAAAGTCGACAACGCCGAACGCGCCGAAGGCGATTCGTTGAGTTTCTACATCACCGGTGAAAATCGCGGCAAGGATTTTGAAGATCTTTGTCGGGGGCCGCACATCCCGTCGACCAAGCGGATCGGCGCATTCAAGGTTCGCCAGGTCAGCGGCTCGTACTATCGAGGCGACGTCAACGAACAACAGTTGCAGCGTGTGTATGGCACGGCGTTCTTTAAGAAGAAAGCGCTGCGTGTTTGGGAGCAGCAACTCGAAGAAGCCAAGAAACGCGATCACCGCGTGCTCGGCAAAGAGCTCGACCTGTTTACGATTTCGCCCGATGCCGGCAGCGGCTTGGTTCTTTGGGAACCGAACGGCGCGATCGTGAGGATGATGCTGGAAAATTTCATCAAAGCCGAATTGATCATTCGCGGGTATCAACCGGTGTTCACCCCGCACATCGGGCGACTCGATCTGTACCGAACGAGCGGTCACTATCCGTATTACGAAGAATCGCAATTCCCGGCACTTTATGAAACCGATCGCGGGCGCATGCTGCTTTGCATGCGAAACCTGCTGCGACGCGCCCAGGAAGAACATGCGGGTCCGCGGCGCGACGAAGCCATCGGCAAAGCACGCAACTTCGCCGGCGCGATTCAGGCGGTGTTCGATGACCTCGGCGAGCTTGATGTCACGGCTGCCCCTGAAAAGCAATTGGAAGTGGTCGAGGAAGCCCTCAAGCACGAAGAGGGTTATCTGCTCAAACCGATGAACTGCCCGCACCACATCCACATTTACAAAACGTCACCGCACAGCTATCGCGACCTGCCGGTGCGGTTGGCCGAGTTTGGCACCGTCTATCGCTACGAGCAATCAGGTGAGCTTGGCGGCATGGTGCGCGTTCGCGGATTCACGCAAGACGACGCCCACATCTTCTGCACGCCGGAGCAGCTTCCGAACGAACTGCGCGACACGGTCGAGCTGACGCAACTGGTGCTTTCGACGCTTGAATTCAAGGACTACCGCGTGCGGATGGGTACGCGTGATCCTGATTCCGACAAATACACCGGTGATCCCGAGCTTTGGGATCGCGCGGAGCAGGACCTGCGCGATGTTATTGCGGAAATGGGCATCGAAGCCACCGAAGAAAAAGGTGAAGCCGCTTTCTACGGACCGAAGATCGACTTCGTGGTCAAGGACTGCATCGGCCGCGAATGGCAATTGGGCACCGTGCAGGTTGATTACAATCTCCCGAATCGTTTCGACATCGGCTATGTCGGAACGGATAACCGCGACCACCGTCCCGTGATGATTCACCGGGCGCCGTTCGGCAGCATGGAGCGCTTTGTCGGCATCCTGATCGAGCACTTCGCGGGTGCATTCCCGTTGTGGCTCGCGCCGGTTCAGGTGGCTGTCGCGACGATCAGCGAAAAGAGCATCGATTACGGTCAGAAGGTCTACGATCAACTGGCCAAGCAAGGTATCCGGGTGGTGCTGGATTCGGGCAGCGACAAGATCGGCCCGAAAAAGCACCGCCTGCGCGCCCAGAAGATTCCGTACATTCTGGTCGTCGGTGAAAACGAAGCCGCAGAAGAAACCGTCAACATCAACGATCGCGACGGTTCGACGATGGGAAGCTACCCGCTCGACAGTTTCGTCGAATGGTGTTTCATTGAAATTCAAACCAAAGGAAAGAGTCGGCACAAATCGCTGACCGCACCCGAGCGCAGCAAATAGCCGGCCCAACTATTGCTGTTCTCGAATATGATCAACTTGAACATGGGTATCCGAAAGGAAGTGTCATCGCCAAGAGACCGAGACTAAACGAAGAGATCCGTATGCCGCAGATTCGCCTGATCGATCAGGACAGCAATCAGCGCGGTGTCGTGGATACTTACGTGGCATTGCGTGAGGCCCGTGACCTGGGACTCGACCTCGTCGAGATCGCCCCGCACGAGCGTCCGCCGGTGTGCCGTATCATGGACTATGGGCGGCATCAGTACACGCTCAAGAAGCGTCAAAAGCAAAGCGCCACCCATGAGGCGTCACTCAAAGAAGTGCGGCTTCGTCCCAAGACCGATGACAACGATCGCAACATCAAGATCGCGCGGGCTGAGAAGTTCCTGACGCAAGGGCACAAGGTGCAATTCACCATGCTCTTCCGCGGTCGCGAACGTCAGCATTCCGACATGGCCCGCGATCTGTTCATGGAGATCATCGAACACTTCGGCGAATCGATCAAAGTTGAGCGGATGCCCAAGAGTGAAGGCCGCCGCATGACCATGGTCATCGCCCCCACGAAGAAGATGATTCAGGCGAAGCCCAAGAAAAAGAACGAAAACGCCAAAAAGTCCAAGGACAAATCCGCAAAGCATGATGCAAAGGGTGAATCACCTGCCCCGCCTGCAGATGCTCTGGCGTCCGATGATTCGGCGAATGAGGGCGATGCGCCATCCAGCGATGCCGTCGAAAGCGGAATGGTTGCGAACGAATAGGCGAATGCCAGATAGCGGCATCCCGCCCAGTCGCGCCAACGTTGTGCGGATCATAAACAAAGGACGCAGAGATTCCCCATCGCGGCCTTTCGCAACTTCGGCGGGATCTTAGCGCTGTCATAGGCGTCATTCTAGATAGTTGGCTGGTTTCATGAGCGCACGCACGTATCGTCATCATCCATCGGCGGAATTGCTCGACGTCCTGACGTGTTCAGATTCGCTGGTATGCAACGGACATGTATCACCCGATGCAGATTGCCTCGGCGCCGCGTTGGCACTATCTCGCGCATGGTCGGCGAACACGAACCGGGATGCATCGGTCTGGGTTTCTGAAGGCGGCATTCCGGCGCGGTTGCGATTTATGTTTGAGATCGCGAATGTGCGACGCGCGACCGAGCGCGACTTTGAAACAAGTCAGCGCATCGTCATCGTCGACACCTCCCAGCCGTCCCGCGCGGACCTCCCGCATTTGTATAAACCCGACTGGGACGAGATCGAGCGAATCGTCAACATCGACCACCATTTCACGAATACGTGCTTTGGGCAAATCGATTGGATTGTCGAGGATGCGTCGAGCACGTGCGAACTGATCTACGAAGTGCTGTGCGGGCTTCAATTCAACATTGATCCGGTGACTGCCGCCCTGCTTTATTCAGGGATCTACACCGACACCGGTGGGTTTTCACTACCGAATACCACCGCAAACGCCCTGCACATTGCGGCAGAGCTGACCCAACTTGGCGTTTCGCCATCGGACATCGCTGAGCGTGTGGATCGGTCCGTCGGACAACCGCAATTCGAATTGCTCAAGCACATTTATCAGAACACGCGGACTCTGGCGAACGGTGCAATCGCCTTCAGCACAATCCGCCACGAGGACCTGATCAATTCCGGATGCGCCCCGTCGGATATTGACGACCAGGTCAATGTCCCGCGTTCGATGGCGGGCGTGGCCATCGCAGCGCTATTCACTGAAGTCGAACCCGGCCGCGTGCGGATCAATCTGCGCGGCGAGAGCAGCACCGAAGTGGCTGGGCTGGCACAGCGATTCGGCGGCGGCGGGCATCGACAGGCGGCAGGCGTTATTTTCTCCGGTTCGCTGGACGATGCTGTCGACCGAATCATCACTGCTGCGATTGAAATGTTGGGCAACCAAACAACCAATGCCGGGACCGGCGAACATCCGGAAGCGATTGAATCGACGCCCCGCTAACATGTTCTCTCCGCACATCGACCGACATAACACCCTTCATCAATATCGTGTAAGATAAGCCAGATGAATGCTCAGAATGACACCGTTACCGTAACACTTGTCTCCGGACTCCCCCGGTCCGGCACATCCATGATGATGTCGATGCTGCAAGCAGGCGGTATGGAACTGGTCGTTGACGGCGAGCGCACGGCAGACGAAGACAACCCCAAGGGTTACTTCGAACTGGAACGCATCAAGAAAATCAAATCCGACGCCGCTTGGCTCTATGACGCAGATGGCAAAGTGGTCAAAGCCATTTCGCAGCTGCTGCTGGATCTCCCAACGGACGGTTCGATTCGCTACAAGATCATTTTCATGCGTCGAAACATCGACGAAGTTCTGGCGTCGCAAAAGAAAATGCTCATTCGCCGCGGAACGTATAAGCCTGAGATTTCAGACGACGAAATGAAGCGGATGTTCTTGCTGCACCTTGAACAGGTGACAGACTTCTTGCAGAAGCATAACGCGATGGAAACGCTGTACGTCAATTACAATCGGTTAATCTCCGATCCTTCCGACCGCATCGACTCCATCAATCAGTTTCTTGGGGGTGCGTTGGACACTGCCGCGATGGCGGCTGTGGTGGACAAACAACTCTATCGCAATCGCGCCTGACTATTCGCAACTGGCAAATCGCGTGCAGGATTAACGCGAATTCACATCTTGTCAACTTTGGCATACCGCCCCGTCATGGCCTATCATACTCGCCGTGGAATGGATCAAGAACATCCAAGCCGTCGTCTTCGACATCGGTGGAACACTGCTGGATTTCGAACGTAAGGAATCGTACGCCGAGTTGAAAGCAGGCGCGGAACTGGCTCGCATCTATCTTGTTTCGCTGGGGCATTCGCCGCCACCGGCCAACGTCTATCGCCGGCGCGTGATCGCGCGGTTGGCTCGGGCGTATGTCTGGTCGCGACTCACCGGAGCCGAGCTCGATCCGATGTACGAATTGGACCGGCTGCATCGGTCCGTGGGGATCCAATTGGACGACAGCAAGGCCAACGAGGCGGGTCGCTTGCTGTACAGTCCGAACAAGGCGCTCGCCCATACCCATCCTCAAACAGCGGCTGCATTGCGGGCGCTACGATCGGCGGGGTTTAAGATCGGGCTGATCTCCAACACGGTCGCCCCACCGTCGGGCATTGAAGATCATCTGGCCCAGGAAGGTCTGCTGGAATTTTTCTCGGTTCGCGTCTATTCCTGCAGCGTCAGGGTTCCCAAACCAAATCCGAAGATTTTCAAGACAGCGCTAAAGGAACTCGACGTCGAACCGGATCGCGCCTTGTATGTTGGCGACAAGCCGCACATCGACGTGGTTGGCGCGCATCGCGTCGGAATGTATGCGGCGCTTCGCGGGACAAAGATGCCGACCAAGGGCAAGCATCGCCCCGAAATTCTAATAAGCCAAATTCACGATTTGTTGGATTACTTTGAAATCCAAGCGCCATCGTCACAATGAACGTCAAGCTCACACCCCGGCTTCTGCTAAGTGCCTACGCGCAAGGCATTTTCCCGATGGCTGACGATGATGGTGAAATCCTGTGGTTCGCTCCTGATCCACGCGCCATCTTCGATCTTGATCACTTTCACATCCCTAAAAACCTCGCGAAACTCTACCGGCAGAAACCATTTGAACTGCGTGTCGATCAAGCGTTTGCCCGTGTCATTGAAGCGTGTGCCGATCGACACGAAGGAACGTGGATCAGTGATGAGGTACGCGACGCTTACATTGAACTGCATCGGCTGGGTTTTGCTCATTCGGTAGAGACATGGCGTGAGGGTGAATTGGTCGGTGGACTTTACGGCGTAGCGCTCGGTGGTGTGTTCTGCGGTGAAAGCATGTTTCATCGCGAAACGAATGCATCAAAAATCGCGCTCGTGTACCTGGTTGAACGAATGCGCGATCGCGGGTTTCAACTGCTCGATATACAGTTTACGACGGACCATCTCAAACAATTCAACTGCATGGAGATTCCTCGTGAGGATTACCTCAAGCGACTGGAGCGTGCGCTGGACGTGCAGTGCAATTTTGCGGAGTGACTTGTTGGTATGCTAGACGTCGACTCGACCGTGATCGTTAAGTAGACGAAGACGCCACGAACAGCGAAAAAACGCATTCGCGGCGCCTTCAACAGGAGGAGGGGAAAGAAGCATCGTGCTCTCTCTCGTACAAAACATCATCCCGACAACAGAATTGGGCAAGCTTTTTATCAGAAAATGTTGCAAATTTATGACAGAAATGCGCAGGGGTTCACACGCTGAGCGATGGACAAAACATCCTTATTTGATGCTGCAATCGCCTTAGTTGTAAATATAGATAGGTTCAGGTGACGAGCGGCGGTCACGTCTAGTGTTTGTTCCCCAATAACGATTTTACCTACGCCAGGTCGTCTCGGGATCCCAAAATCACTGTGGAGTCGCGCACTCTCTCAGGACGTGTGATTGCTTACATTGAGCAAGCGCTTCCGCCGTTCTTTTCCACGTACCGCTGATGGTATTCTTCGGCGCGATAGAACGTCGGTGCATCGCAGATCTCTGTCACAATTGATCCTTGGTATTGCTCGCTTGCGTTGAGTTGCTCTTTCGAGTGTTCGGCCAAACGACGCTGATGGTCGTTGTGCACGAATATTGACGAACGGTATTGCGAACCAACATCCGGTCCCTGGCGATTCAGCGTCGTTGGATTGTGCATGTCCCAAAACGCGTCGAGCAGTTCTTCGTAACTGACAGCGTCTGCATCGAATTGTACTTCGACTGCTTCGGCGTGGCCGGTGTTCTTACGGCAGACCTCCTCGTATGTGGGGTTGGCTGTGCTGCCTCCGCAGTAACCCACGGTTGCATCCACAACACCGTTGATGCTTCGGAAACTCGCCTCGACACCCCAGAAACAACCGGCTGCAAACGTCGCCTTCTCAAGACTCATGCCCCATGCCACCTTTCAACTGCCCAAGTACTTAAAACGAGAATCCGCAAAATTTCCAATTTCCAACTTGTCGATCAACTCACGTGCAACGGTGATATGATATGCAGCATGGGTCGAATCGTACAACACCTGAACCACTCTTTGCGTATCGTAAGATCGGAGGCGTGTTTGGAGGAGCGATCGGTTATATAATAATACCCGCACCCAACCGCGTTGTGTGTTCGGCGAAAATGCTGGCGGTCGTCCCAGGAAACCGAAGGAAAAGCGATAAGGAACCTGACTCGTGCATCGAAGACCACTCTTGGAGTTGCT
>JAUIEW010000226.1 GCA_030429365.1 Phycisphaerae bacterium | reverse complement strand
AATTGATCCGGCTCGAACTGCGCGTGACGCCGTTTCTGGCGTACACCTGGCGAAAGGAATTATCGAATATGGTTCAAATCACACAATCGTTTGAATTCGCCGCCGCCCATCGGCTGCACTGTGCGGATCTGAGTGACGAAGAGAACCGTAAAGTTTTTGGCAAGTGTACGAATCCAAACGGGCATGGGCACAACTATGTCGTGGAGGTGACGGTGGGAGGCAAGCCCGACGCAACAACCGGAACGGTGCTTGATGTGGGGCAGTTGGAACGCGTGGTCAAGGAGCGTGTGATCGACGTGTTCGACCACAAGCATTTGAACCTTGACTGTGCCGAATTCGCCGAGCTCAACCCGAGCGTTGAGAATATCACCCGCGTGATTTGGGACCGCCTCAACGGTTCTTTTGGAGCGGCGAACTTGGCGAAGGTACGCGTGTACGAGACGCCCAAGACCTACGCAGAGTTTTGTGGATGACGCGGCGCTACTGCGCCAGCGCTTTGAGGGCTGCATCAACAGCAGCCTGCGACGAATCCACCTTGATGATGTTCTCGTGCACGTCCCAGGAGTCCAAACCGATCACGGTTTTGCCCAGTCGCAGCGCGTAGGCAATTTCCGAAAGCGTTCCAAATCCTCCACCAATCGCAATGTAGACTTTCGCGCTGTTGACGATGACGCTGTTGCGGGCTTCTCCCAAGCCGGTCGCGATCGCAATGTCGAGATGGGGATTGCCGTCTTCGGGCAGACTCGAGGGCAGGATACCCACCACAATTTGATGCGGGTCGGGTGGCGCCTCTTTCATTGCCTCGCGGAATCCGCGGGCCACCTCGCGCATGATGCCTTCGAGTCCGCCGCAAATGATCGAACATCCTGCGCGGGCGAGCAGTTCGCCAACTTCAAACGCGCGTTCGTTGGTCTGCGGTGCTTCGGTACCGGCTCCCACGACGCCGATCAACTTCTGATTGATTGGATGAATCAAGGCATCAGTCCTCAAGGACGAAGGTTACCTTCATGTTGACGCGGTAGTGCGTGATCTTGCCATCGGTCACGTCGACCTTCATGTCGTTGACCCACGCCCCTGAAATGTTCTTGAGTGTCTTACTCGCACGGGCGATGCCGACATCCATTGCGTCTGCGAAACTCTTTTTCGAACTCGCTGAGATTTCCGTAATTTTGGCGACTGACGACATGTTGATTCTCCTTGGGTTAGATTTGAAGGCCAATAATTTTCAGACAGGTCCGAAATGATAACACGATTGGTTGGGCACTGCCGAACACGGGAGTTGGGGGATTTCACTGGACTTTCGGCATTTGGCCCAAGTGCGAGTCAAACTCTGGGGATGAGCGAGCCAATTTGTGCTGCGTGTGTCGAATGTGTGTCGTCAGTCTAACTTGAACCGCTTCAGTGATTCACGATAGAATCGCATACAATTACTCTGCGAATGCACCAGAGGGGGCAAGGCTACTCACGGTGCGGCCGCTTGTGATTCGCAGTTTCGAAATGCCAGGAATGTCGCCAACGCCGGGGCCATCAGGCGATCATTCTCAAATGATTTCTAATACGACCAGTGTCCTTATCACCACCGGCGTGTTTTCCAAAGCCGAGCGCGTTGGGTGGATTGGTTCCGAGGAGGAATAGGCGTGCAGAATTTCTTGCAGTCGTACAGACGAATGGCGTTTGTTTTCGGTGTCGCTTCGACGCTTTTGTTCGCAATGCCATCGATGACGCTGGCGATGTTGCCGGCTGGCACGACGCTGGAGGACTTTCATATGCCCGGGACTCAGCCGGGCATCGGTAAGGGCGCCGACTTGGAAGAACCGTTGGTTGGCGCGTTCGAGCAATGCATTCTGTGCCACGACGCGAGCACGCCGACAGCAACGTTTGACGAATCAACGGCACAGTTCGGTCGTTGGGCTGCCAGCATGATGGGGCAAGCCACGCGCGATCCGATTTTCCTTGCGGCGCTGGCGATCGCGGAGCAGGACGCCGACTTCGCCGGTTCATATTGCCTGCGCTGCCATTCGCCGATCGGGTGGGCTGAAGGTCGTGTCGCCGGTGCGGGCATGACGGATGGTTCGGCGCTGACCGGTAAGGACTTCGATGGCGTGTCGTGTTCGGTTTGCCATCGGTCGGTGGACCCGGTGTACAAGCCGGGGATCAGTCCGGCAGTGGATTCCGGAATCTTGGCGAGCGTGACGGGCGGTGTACCGGTCAATCCTGGGTCCGGGCAGTACATTCTCGATCCCATTGATCGACGTCGCGGGCCCTTTGATCTGGACGCCGACCATGGTGGATTCTTCCCGTATCACGCGTTTGAGATTTCACCGTTTCATCAGACGTCTGATCTCTGTGCCACCTGTCACGACGTCAGCAATCCAATCTTCACCAAGCAATTGGACGGAAGCTACGCATTGAACGATCTCGACGCCGAGCACCCGACCCAGGACAAATACGACCAGTTCCCGGTCGAACGAACGTTCAGCGAATGGGCGCAGAGCGCGTTCGCATTGTCGTCGATTGACATGGGCGGGCGTTTCGGTGGAAACCTGCCAGCCGTCAGCACGTGCCAAGACTGCCACATGGAAGACACAACGGGGGACGGCTGTCGATTCCCGCCGATCTTTACGCGTACGAATCTTCCGCAGCACAATTTCAACGGCGCCAACAGTTGGGTGCTTCTCGCTGTCCGGCAGTTGTACCCCGACATCGATACTGGCTTGACCGGCCGCTCGGTGAACGATTCGATCGCGCGCAACGAATCGATGTTGGCTCGTGCGTCGGACATGGAAACCTATGTCGATGGCGACACGCTGACCGTTCGGATCATCAACTTTAGCGGTCACAAGTTGCCGACAGGTTATGGCGAGGGTCGGCGCATGTGGATCAACGTCAAGTTCTTCGACGACACGGACGCGCTTGTCGCAGAGCACGGAGCGTATGATGTGACGACGGCTGGCCTGACGACGGCGGACACGAAGGTTTATGAAGTCAAGCACGGGCTCGACGCCGTGATGGCCGCTTCGACCGGACTTCCCGAAGGCGAATCGTTCCACTTCGCGCTGAACAACGACATCGTCCTAGACAACCGCATCCCGCCGATGGGTTTCGTGAATACGAACTTCGAAGCTGTCCAAGCCGAGCCGGTTGGTTATGCGTACGCCGATGGTCAGAACTGGGATGATACCGACTACACGATTCCGCCGACGGCTGTCAGCGCTGAGGTTGCGGTCTACCATCAGACCACGTCGAAGGAGTACATCGAATTCCTCCGCGATGAAAACACGACCAACTCTGCCGGTTTGACGGCGTACAACATGTGGGACATGTTCGGTAAGAGTGCACCAGTGGAAATGGATTTCGTTGCGCGTGATTTGTTTATCGCAGGCGACGGTGATGGCGATGGTGATGTCGATGTGGATGACCTTCCATCGTTCGTTGATTGCATGGCCGGTCCCGATGCGACGCCCGCGCCGATGGATGCGAACTGGGACGCCCAGGATTGTCTCGACGTGTACAACTTCGATGTCGATACCGACGTGGACCTCGAGGACTTCGCCGCGATGATGGATGTGGTTGAACCGTAGGGTATACGCGTAGGGTGGGCCGTGCCCACCGCCGTTTGAATGACATCGACATGGTGGGCACGGCCCACCCTACGAAATGCGACCCGCGCCCATGTTGGCCGGGTCGTTTTCCATTTGTCGCCCACCTGCGATACACTGCCGCCAAATCTCGTATCGCATCGACTTCTGTATCGCATTGACCGAATGAGGATAAAACATGCCCACAGTCCGCGCCGCCGTGATGCCCGCGCCACACAAGCCCGTTGAAGTGCGTGAGTTCCCCGAACCCGAATTGGAGTTGAACTCTGCACTGATGAAGGTGACGTCCAGTGAAGTCTGCGGCACCGACGTGCACCTGCTGCATGGCCAACTCGCGGGCGTGCCGTATCCGATCATTCCCGGGCACGTGTCGGTTGGCGTACTTGAAAAAATTCACGGCTCAATTTGCGACGTGAATGGCAAACCGTTTGCCGAGGGGGACAGCGTGACGTTCCTGGATGTGCATCGCACGTGTCATGCATGCTGGCATTGCCTGGTGGCGAAAGCTTCAACGCGTTGCCCGTCGCGCAAGGTTTATGGGATCACATATGGCGTCGAGGATGGATTGACCGGTGGGTGGGCTGAGAAACTTCATCTGATGAATGGGACGCACTGCATCTCGCTCGACGGCGTCGATCCGATTGGTTTCATGGCCGGCGGATGCGGTTTGCCGACGGCGCTGCATGCGGTGGATCGCAGCGACATTCAGATTGGCGAGACGGTACTGGTGCTTGGTGCGGGCCCGGTTGGTCTGGCGGCAGTTGCGCTGGCGCATCTGCGGGGGGCTGCGAAGGTCCTATGCATCGGGGCTCCAAAGCATCGTTTGAACATTGCCGAACGAATGGGCGCGTGCGCGACGCTGTGCATTGACGATGCGCCGGTCGAGGATCGTGCCGCATGGGTGATGCAGCAGAGTGAAGGGCGCGGTGTGGATGTTTGCATTGAGGCGACCGGTGCGCCGATCGCGGTCAAGCAGGCGATGAATTGGGTGCGCGATGCCGGGCGGGTGACGGTGGTGGGGCAGTACACCGATGCGGGGACGGTCGAAGTCAATCCGCATACGGAATTGAATAAAAAGCATCTCGATATTCGCGGCGTGTGGGGTTCGGACTATTCGCACTTTTGTCGCAGCGTGCAGCTACTCAAGGATGAACGGATGCAAAAGGCGCTGTCGGCGATCAGCACAGAACGCTACAGCCTGGACCAGACCAACGAAGCGTTGGCAGAGGTGGAAGCCGGCAAGAGCGTCAAAGCCCTGATCGTTCCGTAACAACCGCGCCACGCGCAGGTCATGGGCCGGCAGCTCCTGCTAAACTTGATTGGACAACACTACTCCGAGGAGATGGCGATGAACCGAAAATTGATCGGATGCGTTTGTTTGGTCGCGGTGTTTGCGCTGGGCGCGTTGCAATCTTCCATTGCGGACGAACCACCGAAAGAGAAACCGCCTGTTGCGAAGGAAGCCCCCAAAGAGAAAACTGACGCGTCGAAGGGATCGGCGGCAGGCAACATGAATGCCAAGGAGAGAGCGTTTGCCGACTTGCTGACCGGCGCGGTTCTCGAGGGGACGTGGCGGATGACGTACTTCGACAAACCTGGCGAAGAGATGAAACTTGGCGATGCGAAGTCCGACCGCTACGAAATCGTGTCAGCCGTCAAGAGCGGCGGCGACAACTGGGTTATCACCGCGCGCATCGTTTACGCCGATCGCGACGTGAATTTGCCGGTCCCGGTCAGGGTCGTTTGGGCCGACGACACGCCGATGATCACGTTGACTGAATTGACAATGCCGATCCTGGGCACATACTCGGCCAGGGTCATCTTCCATCACGGATTCTACAGCGGCGTCTGGTACGGTGCTGGATATGGCGGGGTGATGTCAGGGCAGGTGACAAAGGCCGAATCCCCAGCAAAGGCTCAAGAATAGAATTCGTCGCGCGTGCCGCGAGTGATTTTGTTCTTGGCAAGCAGCAAACCGCCCACAGAAAGGACCTTGTTTGCAATGAATGACTTCCAGGAACGAATTCAGGACGCCGGCGCCATGCTGGACTCGGGAGACGCCTCGGCTGCCTTCCAAATCATACGAACAGTCTTTGACGACTTGACGCTGGCTGATCGGAAAGACGACTTGGCTGTCGCGCTTGGAGGTCTCGCTCCCATCGCCGGAGCGATCGGCGGTGATGATTTTGAAAAGCCCGTCAAGGCTTGTGCGGCGGATCCAGACGATCCTGAAGCATTGTTTGACTTGGCGGAATTGTTTACCGAGCAAGGCGTCTTCGACATCGCTGCATGCCTGTTGATGCGGACTTGGAACTTCGTGCCGGACGAAGAAGTCGTGTTGGCTACCTTGATCGACGTTTTGGAAGACGGCGACCGGTTTCACGACGCCTATCAAATTCTCAAAGACGATGCGGGGCGATTTCCCGACCACTTCTATATCCAAGCCCAGAAGGCATTCAACGCTGTCATGTGTGCGGACCTCGACGCCGCGCGTTCCGCCGAATCGCAACTGCCTGCTCCAAACGATGAGGACGATCAGTTCTTTGCCGACCATATCAGAGCGATGCTTGGCCGCGTTGACGAGCTAAAGGGCAAATACGATCTGGACGAGAGTAATTTGCGCGGTTGGCATTACGTCATCACTGGCGGACTGCTGTTGCACATGACCCCTTACGGAATGGACGCCGGGATGAACGGGCGATACGCCTACACGTCAGATTCATACGGGCGATGTCGTGAAGGTCTTGTGCGCCTCAAGGCGACGCTCGAGACCATTGGATGTTCGCCGGCGCAGATCTACATCCTTCCGGAGCGCGGCAGCCAGATTTTGGGGTTGGCTGCCGGCACGTTGTTCGACCTGCCGGTACGCATGTGGAATGGTGAGAGCAAGGACGGCTTGGTCGTGGCATACGATCTCATGGATCTGGAAGAGGAAATCGGCAAAGCCCTTTGGGAACACAATCCCGGGCAAGTCCTATTCGCACATGCAACCTGTTGGACCGATGTCTATCCATACGTGGCCGATTTCACCACTTATCTTTATCAGCACCAAAGTTCGCCATGGGGAGAACGCATGCAAGCGGTGGGAGAATCCATTGAGAAACTCCCGCCGGATGATGCCGCGCCGGAAGATATCGCTGCACGCATCGTTGAAGCTGAGTGGGACGATAAAGATGAAGTCGGAGAAGATCCTGCACCACTGAGGTCGCTCGCGTCATGCGTGGGGCCGTTGTGTGCCGCCAAGCGAACCAGCGGATTGAGAACGCGCCTGTGGACCGGGCCGGTGAAGAGCGGCAGATTCGGCTGATCGTGGTGCTGCGGGTTGGCACAGCCTTCGGGCGGTGGGTCATCAAACCAATTCGATGGTACAAGCCGGCTAGAAGAATTACCTGCGAATATCCTGGTCGTTGACGTAGATTCCAATGTGCTGGAATTGTGCGTCAATTTGAGAGTTTCTTCGGCCAGGTGACGATGGATTTGGTGCATTTCATTTTTCTTCGAGTGCATTACGCGCCCGACTGGGGCGCGATGACAGCCATCGATTACTGTCTCGTCGGTTTCAACTTGGTCGAGGCGTTGATTTGGTTCGGCTGTGCGGCATATGTTGTTCGCCGAAACGCGATGATACATCGATCGCCGCTGGAGTGGGCCTACGCTGCATTGTTCGTCTTGTTTGGCCTCACGGACATCGTCGAGACGCTGCAGGTTTCCAGCCCGCTCATTTGGATCAAGCTCTTTGTCTTGATCCCGCTCTTTGTCGTTCGCAGTAAGGTGCTTGGTAGTTACGAACCGCGCCCCAAGCTTGTTTGAAAACGACCTCGTTCAATGAACGCGCGGTGCGTTATCGTTAGGCCGATCATTTGTTGGCCGGCCAATCAACTCGTTTGTGCAGCGGCATCGTCAGTGGTTGCTTTTTGGACGGGATTGGTTCGAAAACGTCCATGGGCGTTAACAACTGTTTGCCAGCGGGTACGTGTTTGCCTTCGAGAACCCGGACGCCGCAGTCGCTGCAGTCGGTGCCGAAGTCGCAGAATTGTTCAAACCCATCGCCACCGTCATCGCACTCGCCGTCTTGCGCGAAGAAGCAGGAGTCGTCGCAAAACTGTTGGCCGCCTCCGTTGGGGGGATCGACCACAACGCCTGAGCAATCGGGAGCATCGGTCTTGAATGCCTGCCACGTGCCGACGAAACCGCCGGCCGTCTCGACGTTGCCGGAAATCGCGTCATTGAAAATAACCCCATCGAAACCGAAGAAGAAGTCCGGTGAAATCATCAGCATGTTGCCAGCCGCATCGGCGCCGCCGAACAATTCGACGATCGATTCAAACCCATACTGAAGCACTGCAATTTCGCCGAGCACGCATCCTTCCGCGTCGATTCCAACCGCAACGGGCGTGCCATCGTTGGCCACCCCGCAGTACAGCCCGGCGATGTCGCCAACCGCAGCGCCACCGCGCCCTCTCCGGCTTCACCCCGGGCTCGACCTGGAAGATCCTCAACGCCTTCGCGCTCCACGACCGCAGCCTGGGTGGGCTCCCAGCGGGCTGGACCACGAGCTGCAGCGGGCGCATGCTCGACCACAAGGTCGACGGTCGCATCCTGCGCGTCGCCGACAGCACGCCGACACTGAACCGGCTCGACGACGCCGGCGACCTGTCGGGCGCGGCATG
>JAUIEW010000225.1 GCA_030429365.1 Phycisphaerae bacterium | reverse complement strand
GGCCTGATGTTTACGGGAATCACATTCGATCGACCGATGATGTTGACATTGCTGGTGCTGGTGCCGCTGATCTGGTGGCGGTGGCGACGGCAACACCGTCATGCCGCGATTCGGTTTTCATCGTTGGACAATCTGCGAGCGCAGGGGCGTACGTGGGCGGTTCGCATGCGTTTTGTGATTCCGCTGCTGCGTACGATCGCAGTGATCGTGATGGTCGTGTGTTTGGCCCGTCCTCAAAAGGGCGACGAGGAGACGCGGATTGTCTCGGAAGGCGTCGCGATTCAACTGCTCGTCGATCGGTCGGGCAGCATGCGGGCGCTTGATTTCAAAATCGATGGCAAACCGGTGGATCGGTTGGAGGCGATCAAGCACGTCGCAACGCAGTTTGTGCAGGGCGAAAAAGGAACCGAGTTGCAGGGGCGCCCCGACGATCTGATCGGGATGATTACCTTCGCCGCATACGCCGACAGCCGCTGCCCATTGACGCTCGATCATGCGTACCTCGTCGATACATTGCAGAAGACGAAGATCGTCGCCCGCGAGGAGTCGCAACAGGAAGATGGAACGGCGATTGGTGACGCGATTGCGCTTGGCGTTTTGCGCATGGAGGACATGACCAAGCGTCGAGAAGCGCTCAATGCCAACCGCATCAAGAGCAAGGTGTTGGTGCTCTTGACGGATGGTGAGCAGACGCGCGGCGACCTCACGCCGATTCACGGCGCGGAACTCGCGCAGGCGGCTGACATCAAGGTGTATACGATCGGGGTGGGAACGCGGGGTATCGCCAAAGCCCCCGGTGTCGACTTTCTGGGGCGCGACACGCTCGTGGACATTCGCGTGAACATCGACGAACCCACGCTGAAGGAGATCGCCAAGACCACCGGTGGCGAATATTTCCGCGCGACCAACACTGAATCGCTTCGGGACATTTATGCCCGCATCGATGAATTGGAAAAAACCGAAACCGAAGAGAAGCGATATCTCCAGCACGCGGAGATGGCCACCCAATGGGTCAAGCTCGGATCGCTGAATTATCCGCCGCTCTTGTTGGTGGCGCTGGTTTGTTTGGCATTGGAAGTCATTTTGACGAACACCCGTTTTCGCAAGATTCCATAGACGGCTGGATTGATGACGCGAATGGGTTGAAGACGACATGGATTTTAAGCTCGACAACAATCAATACCTGCATTTGCTCTGGTTGATCCCGGTGTTCGCGGGGCTATTTGCGTATGGTTTTTCGCGCAAGTCGCGGGCGATGCGCGTCTTTGCGACGGTGAATCTGTTCGATCGGTTGATGCCGACGGTGAGCATTCGCCGCCAGAAGATCAAAGCCGCGATCCTGCTCGGTTCGATCGCGCTGTTGATCTTTGCGGCGACGGGCCCGCGGTGGGGACGCAAGATCGTCCAGCTTCAGCGCAAGGGCATCGACATCATGGTGTGTCTGGATGTATCGCGTTCGATGTTGGCTGAGGACATCGCCCCGAATCGTTTGGAGCGTGCGAAGTTTGAACTGGGCGACATGCTGAGCGGGTTGAAGGGCGATCGCATCGGGTTGGTGACGTTTGCCGGGAACGCGGCGCTGACGTGCCCATTGACGATTAACTACGGCGCGTACCGGATGGCCCTCGACGAAGTGGACACGCGCAGCACCGCCCGCGGTGGATCGCTGATTGGCGACGCCATTCGCGAAGCGGCGGACAGTTTTGCGGACAATCAGAAAGGGCACAAAGCCATCCTGCTGATTACCGATGGTGAAGACCATGAGTCCTTCCCAGTCGAAGCCGCCCGGGATGCGTGGCAGAACAAGAAGATCCGTGTGTTTACGGTCGGGGTGGGGGACGCGAGTCGCGGGGCACGGATTCCGACGAAAAAGGGCCGTCAAAGTCAGTATCTGCAATACAACGGCGAGCAGGTCTGGTCGAAGCTGGATGTGTCGACGCTTCAGGAGATGGCCATCGAAGGTGGCGGGGATTACTATCCCATGGGCACGTCGGACGCTGACTTTCGGGTGCTCTACGAGGAACATATTCGCCGAAAGGTGGAAGCCCGCGAGCTGGAGATGGCCCACAAAGAAATGCAGTACGCCCGGTTCCAGTGGTTCGCGGGATTGGCGCTGTTGCTGCTGATGGTTGAAACGCTGTTGAGTGATCGGAAGGCGGCTATCGCGAGTGAGGTTGGTATCAATGCTTAGTCGAACGTGTCAGCACATTCTGGTTATTGCCGCGACGGTCTCGATGATTCCATCGTCGGTGATGGCGGCTGACCGTGAAGCCGCGAAGCAGGTTCGCGAGGCGATCAAGGCATACGAGAGCGGCGAATACGACAAGGCGCAGGAACAATTCACCGAAGCCGAACTCAAATGTCCGGAGTGTCCGGAGATTGCGTACAATCGGGGGTTGGCGTCGTATCGGCAGCGGGACTTCGCCGCTGCCCGCGAGTTCTTTAACTCGGCGCTGCAAACGCGCGACTTGGATTTGGAGGCCAAAGCCAAGTACAACCTGGGCAACGTCGCGTACAGCGAAGCGTTGGAGAAGATGTCGGACTTGAAGGAGTCGATCGAACTGGCCCGTTCGGCGATCTTCCACTACCGCGACGCCCTAGAACTCAACCCCAAAGACGAAGACGCACGGGCCAACATCGAAATCGCCCAACTGTTGATCAAGGATCTGCTCGATAAACAAAAGCAGGAGCAGGAAAAACAAGACCAGCAGAACCAGCAGCAAAACGACCAGAATCAGCAGAATCAAGATCAACAGGATAAGCAAGAACAGGATCAAAAGGAAGGCGAACAGGGCGAGAAGGACGACGAGCAGCAGAAACAAGAGGGCGAGCAGGATCAGCAAAAAAAGGACGAGCAGCAAAAAGAAGACGGCGAAAAGGGCGAAGAGAACAAAGATCAGCAGTCGCAGAAAAACGACGAGCAGCAAAACAAGGATCAGCAGAATCAACCGCAGCCCAATGACCAGCAACAGAATCCCCAGGATCAGCAACAGCAAGCGGGCACTCCGCAGGAGCAGAAGCTGACCGAGGAAGAACTGGCCAAGATGCTCCAAGCCGTCCGCGACAAAGAGGCCCAGCGCCGCAAGGAAAACAAGCGGCGCATGCGGATCCGACAGGCTCCGGTGCAAAAGGACTGGTAGATGCGTTATCGAGTCGCAATCATCCTAGGCGTTGTGGCAGTGTGGGTGGCGCCTACGCTTTATGCGGGTGAGGCCAAGCTGCTCACCGACTCGTCTCAGGTGTACGTGGGCGTGCCGTTTGCGGTCGCGATCGATGTGACCTCCAGCACGAGTCACGAAGCGCCGGAGTTCCCCGAACTGGATGGCGCCACCAGCGAACTGGTCAACACGTCAACGAGTCAACGCACCAGCCGCATCATCATCAACGGGCGGCAGATGGGTAGTTCGGACGAAACGACCCGCTACCTCTATCACATCACGCCGCTGCGCGAAGGCATCATCAATATTCCGCGCATCGAGGTTGAAGTCGACGGTGAACGGCTGACAACGCGTTCGGCGAACTTTCGCGCCACCAAATCGCAGAAGGGCGACCTGCTGTTCGTGGAGTTGATCGGTGCAGAAGAGAAGGTCTACGTTGGTGAGTCAATCGATGTGACCTTGCGCGTGTGGCTCAAAGAGTTCAATCAGCGCCGCACCAAGCTGAACTACCGCGAGATGTGGCAGGCGATCGACAAGAACGCGACCGATTGGGGCGTGTTCGAAGATCTCGTGATGCGGCAGAACCCTGACGTCAAAATCAGGCAGATGCAGCGCGTCGGTGAAGATGGCAAAAAGCGTTCGTACAACGTCTACGAGATCAACAAGGAAGTTTGGCCAACCCGGGCTGGCACCTTTGAGGCGGGAGGCGTGCGCATCGTCGTGAACTATCCGTTGAAGGTTTCACGCGACGTATTCGGAAGCGTTCGTTTGTCGCAGACCAAACCGATCTTTGCCACGATCGACAAGACCAACGTGGAAGTGCTCGATATTCCAATGAGGGGACGTCCGCCGGGATTCAGTGGTGCGGTGGGCAGTCACTCGATCAGGGCGACGGCTACCCCGGACCATGTGCGGGTGGGCGATCCGATCACGCTCAACATCACGGTCGAAGGCGCCAGCCAACTTGAGCACCTGCAAGCGCCGCACCTCAAAGAGGTTCCGGGTTTCAACGATCAGTTTCAAATCAGCGACGACACGTTGCCCGGCATCGTGGATGGTCGGCGTAAGACGTTTTCGTTGAGTTTGCGGGCGCTGTCGGACCAAGTGCAGGAAATTCCGCGCATTCCGCTGCCATACTTTGACACCGACAGTGAGACGTTCAAGACCGTATACAGCGAACCGATTCCGCTGGACGTCGATCCCGCGCAGAAGATGTCAACGATGGACATCGTGCAATCGGGCGAGCCGACATTGCAAAACGAGGCGCGGCTGACACGGCTTGACGAAGGGATCGAAGCCAACCGCTCGGATATCGACAGCCTGCTTGCCGACCAGCGTCTGAGACTGGTTCCAGTGGCGACGCCGGTGGTGGTCGGGGCACCGTTGGTGTTTATGGCCTGCGTGTTGATTCGACGCCGCAGCGAATTCCGTCGTTCCAATACCGGTCTGATGACGCAGCGGGCGGCGTACAAGACGGCGCTTTCGCGGCTGAGCGGTATTGGTGGTTCGGCCCGCACCAGCCAAGACACCCCGCTCGGTGTCATTCTTGATTACATTCGCGATCGTTTGATGATTGGCTCAGAGGTCTTGACCCGAAACGATGCCGTTGCAGCGCTGACGGAAGCTGGTGTTTCGACGGAGACGGTAGGCTCAGCCGATCGAGTCATCGCGGACTGCGAAGCGGCGGAGTTTGGCGGTTCGTCGCAAGGCGCCCAGGCCAAACATGCCAGTGACGTACAGTCCGTGATCGAACAGATTGAAAAGCAATTGGGTAAACGCAAATAGCCATGCACGACCAGATCGACAATCCAGGCATGCTTCAACGGACCGGAGCCATCGGTTCATCGCTCGGCGTGCGCTGGTCCCTTTGTGTCGCGATGTTGGTGGCGCTCGCCAACTTGGCGATCCCCCGCGCGTCGTGGGCGATGGATGCACAAGCCCGTCAGCGGGTATTGCAGGATGCGCTGGATGCATATGACCAGGGATTGCAGAAGCGCGACGAAAATGGCAACGAGCATCGGGCGCTTTTTAGAAAAGCCGCCGACGGATTTGAGGCGCTGCTGGCCGATGGCGTTGCCAACGGATACTTGCACTACAATCTCGCCAACGCCTATCTGCAAATGGATGAACTCGGCAAGGCGATTTTGCACTACCGTCGCGGTGAACGGCTGATCGGCGCTGATGAACAACTTAGGGCGAACTTGAATTTTGCGCGGTCGATACGGCGCAACCGGATTGAATCCAGCGGCGAGAAAGCAATCTGGGAGACGGTGTTCTTCTGGCATTACGAAACGTCGACCAAGGTGCGGTTGTTCGTCGGGCTGGTGACGTATCTTGGATTCTGGTTCCTGTTGACGCTTCGCGTATACCGCAAGGGGGCTGGAACAACGCCGCTGATATGTCTGCTGGGGTTGTTCTGGATGGCGGCTGGCACGTCGGTGATGGTGGAGACGTGGAATCGAGATCACGTTCTTGAGGGGGTGACCGTTCAAAACGACATCACCGTGCGCAAGGGCAATGGGGAAGCGACGGCGGCCGCTTTTCGCGAGCAACTGCACGAAGGCGTCGAATTCACCATCCTCGAAGAGCGCCCTGGGTGGTATCGCATCGAACTTCCCGATGGCAACACCGGATGGATCAGGCAGTCACAAGCCGCGGTGATCTAGGGCAAACCCAATCAACATCCTGACGAAATTGTGCCACTGCTCTGTGAGCAGTGCTAGGCACGCATGGGTCGTTAAACAACGCACTGCTCACAGAGCAGTGGCACGTTGGTAATTCCCGATATGGGTCACTTGCGCAATCGCACTTGGATTTCGTACGAGCCGAGGTTGATCACGTCGCGGTGTGACAGGATCGACTGCGTGACTTTGTCGCCGTTGAGCAACGTGCCCGATTCACTTCGCAGATCGCGCAACTGCCAAAATGCGCCATCCGATTCGACGCGGGCATGGTGCAGCGAAACGCCTTTACCCGTCAGTTGCCAAAGGGCTGTATCGCACGAGCCGATCAACACGGTTGCTGGTGACACCAGATTCATTAGCGGGTCGGGCACGCTCGGCCCCGAATGCACGACCAGCGACAACGGCGGCGGAATTGACGAAGCCTTGCGGGCGGGGGCTGCGATTTCCGAAAAGAGGATTCGATATCCCACCAGATCGATCACGTCGCCAGGTTCCAGCACGTGTTCGTGACACCGCGTGTCATTGACGATCATCACCAGCGAATGCTCGGCGCTCTTGATCACCCATTGGTCGTCGCGCTCATCGATCGTGGCCTGCAACTTTGCAAGTCGCAAACTCGGCAGGCAAACGGTGGTATGCGGGCTGGTACCCAGTGTGATCACCTGATCCGGGAGCAATTCGAATCGACTGCCGACTTGGGCAGGACCTGCGATCACCGTGATGCAAAATTCCGGCGGGCGGGCGGCTGTCCGCGTGAGGAGATATTCGTCGCGATCGATCTTGAGGACTTTCGCCAACCGTTCGTCGTACTCTTTCTTTTGCACCGGGTTGTTGAGAACGGTCTTGGCCGTCGCGATGTGGGTCATCACGTCCTGGATTCGTTCGCGCACGTGGCGGTCGGGATTTTCCTCATACGGTTTGATCTTGCGGAATTGCCGTCGAACGGCTTGGTTGATGCGCTCGGGATGCGGGCAGAACAGTTCGATGTCCAAGAGCTGATAGAGGTGGGGCGGACGATGCCCGTCGGCGAGTTGCAGGTATTCGCTGTATGCGTCGACTTCCTTGGCCGCATCTGGTTGCGATTGCGAATCGGGGTCGGTCGCCTTGGATTCTTCTGGTTTATTCGACATTGAGTTCGGACACCGCGTCTTTCATCTTGTTGAGATCTTCCTGTTCAAATCCGCTGGTGCGTTCGAGTTGGACGTCGGCGCTGATGCGGCTGGTGAGTTCGATCGCCTTGACGTGAATGCGCCCGCTGGCGTCGTATCGGAAGGAGACTTCCACCGGTGCCCCTTTGGGCAATCCCTTGGGCAGTTGGCGGATCAGGCACTCGCCGATCTGCGTGCAGCCGCGGGGGTCGCGGGTGTCGCCTTCGGTGATGCGCAGGCGCACTTGACGCTGGTTCTTGGCTTCCGTGCCGAACAGTTTGACGCGCGACGTTGGCAATGGCGTGTTGCGCGGAATGATCACTGAGTTGGCCGTTCCCTGACCTTCCTTCGCGCGAACGATGACGCCGAGTCCGTGCGAATTGACGTCGGCGAGTTTGATTTTTCTCGCGGCGTCCACAGCGTCGGTGGCCATAATCGCCTGCATCATTCGTTGTTCCTCTTCGGGATCGTCCGCGCGTGGTGCTGTCTCTGAATCGAGGCGTCTCGCCTGACCGGCTGCCGCGGGTTGTCCCGTTGAGGTCGGACGCTCCGCGCGATCGTGCACGGAAATCGCCGCGTGTAGCGCAGCACCGTGCGAAACGATTTGATCGGGAGCGATGGCCATCTCCGGTTCCTTACCGGAAATTTCTGACAGCATTCGGGCGACGCGCGGGATCCGACTCGAACCACCAACGAGCAGAATGTTGTCGATGCGATCCCAACTGAGCATTGCGTCTTCCAGAAGCATCTCGGTTGAGATTTGGGTCCTGGCGATGAGGTCTGCGGTTAGCTGTTCAAAGCGGGTGCGGCTGATGGGCACCTGCATCTTGCGGCCCAAGTGTTCGCAGACTAGCACGGTCTGCTCACTGTCGGAGAGTGCGATCTTGGCGAGTTCGCAGGTCGCACGGATGCGCTCCATTGTCTCCGGGGTGTCGCGCGGATCGATGCCGTGTCGCCGGCGAAACTCATCGCAGAAGTAGTTGACGATGCGTTGATCGAAATCGATACCGCCAAGCCGCACTTCCCCGCCCGTCGCGATGACTTCAAAATCGTTGTGGTCGATGCGGATGATAGTCACGTCAAACGTGCCGCCGCCAAGGTCGTAGACCATGGTCGTCGAGGGGGCGCGGGCGGCAATGCGGGCAATGCTCAAATCGCTCTGGTCGCCGCCTTGGCTGATGAATTGTTGAAACGCGTTGGCCAGGGCGGCTGCGGTGGGTTCGTTGATGATGTCGATGACATCCAACCCGGCGATGCGACCTGCATCCTGCGTCGCTTTGCGTCGGGCGTCACCGAAGTATG
>JAUIEW010000224.1 GCA_030429365.1 Phycisphaerae bacterium | reverse complement strand
CAATCGCTCAAGGGGCAAACCGCGCGGCGGCTCTTCGCGAAAGAGCAGACTTGCGGGATGGGCTCGAATCCGTTACCGATCCGGAAAGCAGCCATGCTCTGACGCGTGGGCGAGCCGCGAACATGCGGCTTTTGTTTCGGCGGAATCGCGCTAACGAGTCGAGATCGAAACAGTCGGAAGCAGAGCGATTGTGTCGCGAACTTGAATTAAGGGATTGATTGAACGTTGGGTTTGATGGCGCATCAACAAGAATCCAACCACAGTCAATCATGACTGGAGTGAGCTTGCATCATTCCGTATGCGGTTGTTTGTCCAAATTGAATTAAAGGAATCAGCCAGGGGGCGAACTGTCACATGCAAAGCGACGTCATGGAATTTGAGAAGGTAGGTACAGACACGATTCACCCGGAGTTTGTTCCCGTTTTGTTCGCCAAAGAGATGGAACATGCTCGGCGCATCAAGCAGTTGTTGGAAGACAACAACATACCGGCCATGCTGGATCATGACCTCGACGGTGAGGCCGCATACACGGTACTCCCGAGGGGAATTGGCGTGTTGGTTCCCGATCTGATGCATACAATCGCTTCCGAGATTGTGGCCAGCGACGAGTACGACGACGCTGACGATGGGATCGACGACGACGAGTTTGATTCGGATTTGGATGACGATGACGAGGATCTTCCCGACGATGACGATCTTGACGACGATCTCGATGACCTGGACGATCTCGATGACGATTATGACACCGACGAAATCGACGACGATTTGGACTAAATGCTGATTTGATTTGACGCCAAGGCTTGCGGCGTGATGATGGGGGCTTCGCAGGGTGGCGAACTTGCCCTCAACGTGCGTACAGATCGCAGGGTTCGCATTCCCGTAATACAGGATAGGAAGAGGATGATTCCATGACCGATTTCACGGGAAAAGACGACCGCCGATCGGGTGGTTCCGGAGACCGACGCAAGCAGCGGGTCGACCGTCGTGCAGGTCTCGACCGCCGGCGCGGTCCTGGTCGCCGACGCGGTGAGGTTCGTCGTGCCGCTGAAGAAGGCGAACTGTCAGACGATCTGTTGGAATTCGTAATGGCCGTCGATGACTATAAGCGAATCAACGATCGCCCCTATCCGACCATTTCGGAAATTTTTGAATTGGTTCACTACCTCGGGTATCGCAAGGTGGCTGACCGGTCCGAACACATCAACACCGCAGCCGGTTCGGTTGATTCGGGTCCTGATCCCGAGAACGATGACGATTAAGCAGTTCCGACAACCGGCGAAATGAGTGCGTCATTTTCGGTGCCTTGGTTGGCTTGAATTCTAAGGCTGACTGGGGCTTAAGCATTTCCAGGCTCAAGTGACAATCTGAATCTTGCCCCTTGCCCTTTGCCGTTGGCAACCAACTCCAGGTTCCCACCCAACATTTTCGCCCAACTTCTCGATAGCGCGAGCCCCAAACCAATACCGCCAGTCACGGTCGTCGCGTGTTGTTCCCCTCGCTGATAAGGCTTGAAGATTGAGGACCGCAGGCGAGCCGGTATGCCCGGACCATTGTCCGCAACTTCGAGTGCGCACTTGCCTTCGAGCAACCGCGACGTAATCGACACCTGGGCAGATTCGCCGTTGCGGCCATACTTGCACGCATTGTCGATGAGGTTTCCGAGGATTTGCACGGTGAGGCGCCGGTCGGTGAGGATCGACACATCCGGCGAGTGATTCTTAAACGTCAATTGTGCGCCCGACTTGGTGCACCACGATTCCTGGGCTTCGCGAACTTCTTCGAGTATTTCAGAAACCGGGACCAATTCTTTCGAAACCGGAACCGATCCGCTCTCGATCCGAGAATGCTCCAGGACGCCTGAAACCAATCCTGACAATCGCCGCGATTCCTGATTCAAGATCTCCAGGTACTCCTGACGACTTGCGTCTTCGACGAGCCCATTGGCGAGCATGTCGGTATACAACTGAAACGTCGTGAGCGGTGTTCGCAATTCGTGGGTCACGGCGTAGGCAAATTGGGTGCGGCGCTCAGAGAGTTGCATCATGGATCGCAGCCCGAAGCCAAGTGCAACCAAAAGGAAAATCGCACCACCCCAGCCCATCAATAGAAACGAGTGCGTGTGATTCCATGAAAAGCCCGCGATGGCGATGTCGGGCGTGTTGGGGATGAAGCGGGCCGGTATCAGACTGAACACGGTCTCATCGGGCGATTCGATTGAGTCGTCGATGATTTCGATTTCGGCGTCGGGAAACAGATCGCTGACTTGTGCAAGAAGTTCCGAACTGAATCGCTGCCAATCAATGACGAAACCCTGAAAGACCCGCGATCCGCCGACGTCCAGCGCTCGAAGAAACATCAGGTCATAGTTGTCGCGTCCGGAGAGCTTGGTCCAAAGCGGAATCATGTTTTCGTAGCGAATACCGACGACGCTTTCCTCGGTGTCGTTGGCGTCGACGACTTCCTCGGAAGACGGATCTGTCAGACTTGCCGCGGCAACTTCTTCGGACGCACAGACGACCCTCGGCGTTTGTAGCCGCTGGAGTCGAAGCATGTTTTCACGTCGCCACTGGTAGTCGTTTCCACTGACTGGGGTCTTCTTCTGAACTCCGCCCTTGGCAAGTTGGCTCGATCGTGTTTCGGGTTCCTCATCGGTATCGTCTGTGGGTTCTCCTTGATCGATCAGTCGGCCACGCTTCTCATCGTACTCGGTGACAACATCTTCGCGGGCGAACGTAAACGCGAGTGCCAGAAGCCGGGATTCGTACGTGATCCACTCTCTGTAATCAGACTCGTCGAATTCGCCGGGCCAGTTGCGGGCGTAGTCTGGCGGTATTTGCGGCGACCCAAGCATTCCTTCCGGCGACATCTGGAAATAAAGCAAAAACCAGTCATGCCGCAGCGGTTGGGTCAGCAGATTTGACAATTGAACGTACGTGGCGGGCCGAAGCAGTTCCCCGGTTCTGAGCCGAACGTTGTCCGTAAAATTGATGGGGGAGTAGTCGGCGTAGTCGCGCCTGAATTCGCTGAATAGAATCGGGTTGGCCCAACTCTCCATCTGGTTGATGGCCAAACGCACGCGATTTTCGTGAGCCTTGAGGAGGGCGTCTGTTTGTTGCTTTTGGTCAAGGCGAAGGGAAACCTCGGTCGCCCAGTAGAGGATGCCCACGACCAGGAGGCCCAGCGCTCCAAAAGTGATGTACGCCCACCTTCCACTTTTGGCGAGCCAATTCATGGGACTGGATTTCCTTCGGCAAGCACGGCTTCGGCGACGGTTGGCCCGAGCATGTATCCTTTGCCGCGCACGGTCGAAATCCATTCGACCGTGATCGTGTCATCCGGTGCGGTCAATTTGGTGCGTAAGCGCGTGACGTGCATATCCACCGCCCGCGTATCGGATGCGTCGGCTGTGATGCCCCACACGCGCGTCAGCAATTCCTCGCGCGTTACGACGCGACCGGGATTGGATGTCAGGAATTCGAGTATTCCGGATTCCATTTCAGAGAGCTTGCGGCGCTCGTCGTTGGGGAAGACCACCTCGCGGCGGGCGAAGTCTACCTTGACGCCACCCGCGACCACAGATGAGACTGCCGTCGGGCGCGCGGGCGTTCGCCGGATGACAGCTTCGATCCGGGCCAGAAGTTCGCGTGCCGAGAATGGTTTGACGACATAGTCATCCGCGCCGCGTTTGAGTCCGAGGACGCGGTCGTTTTCGGCGCCACGAGCCGTCAGGATGATGACCGGCAAGGTTGGGTGCGACTTGCGAATTTCCTCAAGAACCTGCATACCGTCCATCTTCGGCAACATGAGATCCAACAGAACGAGGATGACGCCAGATGTGCGTGCGGCGACCACACCTTCTTCGCCGTCAGCCGCCTCGATGGGCGTATAACCCCCAACGCGAAGCATGTCGCAGATTCCCCGCCGAATGGCGGACTCGTCTTCAATGACTGCGATTCGTCGTTCTTTCAAGTGCGAGTTCTCCTGTGGCAAAGCAAGAACGATTGTCGAGATCAACGTACCGTTCGGCTTATATCTCAATGTCGGCAAATCGCCATGTATTGCCGCACAGATAGTGTATATCGATGAGAAGGGGCTACCCGTAACCCCGAAGTAACTTGGCCAGACCTGTACGGCGTTTTGCAGCGACTGGTGGGCGTCAAAGCAGATTCTACTGGGGCGTTTGTCGCGTGTGCGGCGTCGGACGCGAAGCAATCCGGGCAAATGCCAACCCCATGACCACCAATATGCCGCTCGCATTCGCGATGAAATCTGCCAAATCGCGGTAACGGTTGCTCAGGGGCTGCAGTGTCTCGCTCAATGCACCAAAGGCCATAAGGATGAGTGCCCATCGGATGACATACGTTCGGTCGAGTCGTGTTCGAGACGATCCTGCAAACAGGCACAATCCCGCAAGGATTGCGAACGTCGTGAAATGGGCGACCCATCCCTCTTTGCTGAATCGAATGGGCGGAGGCGGAAGCTTAGGCCAATGCAGCAGACCGGCCAGGATCGTCCAATAGATCAGCCAGATCGCTTTTGCGTGCCTTCGGAAGAAACTTGGGTTGCTCGGCATCTCGGATGAGTCAGCCAAACCGCGCCTCCGAGTCGGATTCGACGGTTTCCTCGAATTGGATTGGAATGCGAGCACCGCTCGAATTGGATGGGCGAGGCGCCGGTGGTGCCACGTCTGAAACAGGTGCGGGTTCCTCGGTACGCGGCTGATCATCCGAGTCCCGATGGCGGTCGCCACGGTCTTCGGAATGCGACTCCGAATCGACTTGATTCGCAGGCGATTCGACTTCGTGTGGTCCGGTTACGATACGCCCTTCGATTTCCAGCGCAGTTACATCTGTAGGTGACGTCGCATCCGGCTGGGGCTGCGGTGAGGATTGAGCGGGGGGTGAAGGCGGCTGACGTTCGGGAAAGGCGTCCTGATCCCTTGTCTCAGCTGCGACGTTATCCACCGCTTGTTCAAGATCCGTCACGACCTGCGTCGGTATTTCGATGTGCTCGACGCCGAGGATCTCAGCCGCCAGTGCCGCGTAGTCGCTTGCGCCGTTGCTGGAGTTGGCGTAATCGAAAATAGTCTTGCCGTATCCAGGGCTCTCGGCCAACTTGATATTTCGGCGGATGCATGTTTTAAAGACTTTCGCGTTGGACCACGGCTTGCGGGTGTCGCGGGCGGCGCTGACGAATTCCCGAAGGTCGGATGTCACCTCCGCAGCCAATCGCGTCCCCGCTTCATACATGCAGAGGATAATGCCGGAAACAACCAGTTCGGGATTGATCCGCTTTTGCACCAATTCAATCGTCTCGAGCAGTTTTCCCACACCTTGAAGGGCGAGAAAATGCGGTTGCAGTGGAATCATGACCTCGTTGGCCGCGGCTAGCCCGTTGATCGTCAGCACGCCGAGCGACGGAGGGCAATCCATCATGACCACGTCAAACTGATCCGCGAATTCAGGAAGGGCGTCGCGCAGGATGACTTCACGGCCCATGACGCTGACCAGTTCCATCTCCGCAGCGGCTAGATCAATGTGGGCTGGGATCAGGTGCAGATTTTCGCTGAGTTGGATCGCGGCTTCCGACACCGGGAGGTTGTCGGTGAGGACGTCATACACGCTGGTGCGATTCGGATAAGGATCGACGCCAAGGTGCATGCTGAGGTGAGCCTGCGGATCGAGATCGATCATGAGGACCCGCCGCCCGGTGGAAGCGATCGCCGCGCCCACGTTGCAGCACGAGGTCGTCTTTCCGACGCCACCTTTTTGGTTGATTACAGCGATTCGTCTCATTCGAATTTCAAGCAGATCAGCCGATGCGTTCTGAGGTCCGATCCCCGGATGCCATATCAAACAATGAGTATAGCAGCGGGAGGGCTATTTGGAACCTGAATTGTGGTTGGAGGCGTGTCGTGGGGCAAATGCCTGTGAGTTTCTGAATGCAGATGGCAGGACCGGGAGTTGAAGGGCCAAGAACGCATGATGGATCGTAGCGGCGCAAATGGCAAAGCCGGTCGCTAGTTCAACAGGGCGTTGATGAGGTCCTCATCTTCGATTCCGAGTTCGGCAAACGCATCCCGCTTTTCTTCTTCGGTCAGGTCGGGGTCGTCGG
The DNA here is from genome assembly GCA_030429365.1 of Phycisphaerae bacterium. Taxonomy (GTDB): domain Bacteria; phylum Planctomycetota; class Phycisphaerae; order UBA1845; family UBA1845; genus UBA1845. Next base: position 2,183 of record JAUIEW010000224.1, on the reverse strand, counting down.
CGATGGCTTCGAGATCGTCCAGCACATACGATTGGCCGTCCTCGCCGGTTTCGGCGTTGTCGAATTCGGGATTCCGAAAGCTCAGCAGCCCGCAACCCGCGCCGGCAAGTACCGTCGAGATGAGTGCAGCGGACAAGCTACGTCTTGTCAGTTTTTGGAAGGTCATTGGGATCGTCGTCTGCAATGCTGTTCGGTTTGACGGGGCCACATCCGCGTCATGTTTCGATGCTGATTGTACGTCGGATCAACTGCCCCGCAAAGTGTAGGAATTGTCGCACAGCCGCGCGGATGATACTGGTAATCCTGCTCCATTCGCGGTACTCTGTCTGGTCTAGTTTCGTCCCATAATGAATTGTCCCACCCTCAAGGTCCAGACCGCACATAGTGGGCTTGAATGCACCACGGATTGGTGCTCTATTGGGTGACAGGAGGTCGCAAGCCAGTGCTTCTAAAACGCGTGTCCATGTCGGGCTTTAAGAGCTTCGCCGAGAAGGTCGATTTCGAATTCGGCTCGGGGGTGACGTGCATCGTTGGACCGAACGGCTGCGGCAAGTCCAACGTCGTCGACGCCTTCAAATGGGTCCTCGGTGAACAGTCGGCGCGGTCGCTTCGCGGTCGCCAGATGCTCGACATGATTTTCAACGGCGCGGCTGGCCGCAAGAGCAGCGGGATGGCCCAGGTCGATCTCGTCTTCGACAACACCGACCGCTCCCTGCCGCTCGACCGCGACGAAGTGACCATCACCCGCAAGCTGTTTCGTTCTGGTGAGAGCGACTACCTCGTCTGCAAAGAACCCTCGCGCCTCCGCGACATTCGCGAGTTGTTTCTGGATACGGGCATCGGGACCAATGCCTATGCCGTGATCGAGCAGGGACGCGTCGAATCGCTCCTGCACTCATCGCCCACCGAACGGCGTTCGATTTTTGAAGAAGCGGCTGGCATCAGCAAATACCGCACCCGCAAGCGCGATGCCGAACGGAAACTCGATCGCACCGAACAGAATCTCCTGCGCGTTGCCGACATCATCGAAGAAGTCGAGAAGCGCCTTCGTAGCGTCAAGCTGCAAGCCGGTAAAGCGAGAAACTTTCAGCAGTATGACGAACGACTTCGCGAGCTGCGGGCGAGTTTCGCGATGGCCGAATACCATCGGCTGACCGAGTCGGCTGTGGCGATTGAGGCGAAGGTGCAGGAGTCGAGCGAGGCGTCGAAGAAGCTTCGCGAAGACATTGAATCCAACGAAAACGAATCGTCGCGGATTACCCGTGAAGCCGAAGCGTTGTCGGAATCCATCGCGACCAATGACAACGCGCTGGTTACGATTAATTCCAAGCTCGCCAGCACGGAAGAGCGAATCGCAGCGGCTGAACATCGGATCGAAGAACAGGAAGCCAACGTCGAGCGATCCAAAGCCAGGCTCGCACAGGAAACAAGTCGACACGAGCAGCAGCAATCCGAAATCAAGCAGGTTGAAGAGCAAGCCGCTCAACTTCAACTCAAAACCGAAGAGCACAACAAGCTGATCGATGAGTTGAGCGCTGGCGAGCAGAACCTCGCGCGGCGCATCACCGAGGCGGCGGCTTCGGTCGAAGACGAGAAAGCCGGCGTGGTCGACCTGCTTCGCCGGACCGCCCAGATCAAGAACGAAATCGCCAGTCTGTCCAAGCACAGCGACACGCTGGAGGGGCAAAAAGGGCGTCTGGCCCAGCGGATCGTGGTGATTCGCGAAGAGCTGGAAACGATCGTTGAGCGACGGGCTGAGCTGCGAAACAAGCTCTCAGAGATCGATCAGCTGATCGAAATCGAGACCAACCGTCTAAACGAAAAACGCGATGCCGCCCGCATCAGTGATGCGCAGAGCGCTCGCCTGGCTGAGACGCTTTCAGCCGAGCGCGAGACCCGCACGGCGCTGTTCAGTCGCCAGCAGGTGCTTGAGGACTTGCAGCAGAAGATGGAAGGTGTCGGGGCCGGCGCTCGTCAGATCCTTGACCGCAAGTTGCTGGCGGAAGAGGAAGGGGCGTATGACTCCGTGCTTGGTCTGGTCGCGGACCTTTTCGAGACGGACATCCATCGCGCTCACATCGTCGAAGCCGCGATCGATGACCAGGATCAATATCTGGTCGTATCTGACAGCAATGCGGTGATTTCTGACGCCCAGTTGATTGGCGGGCTTAAAGAGCGAACCA
>JAUIEW010000223.1 GCA_030429365.1 Phycisphaerae bacterium | reverse complement strand
TCGGAGCTGCGCGCGACGCCGATCGAGGACTGCGCCAGCGCGGCGGATGAGCTCGCCGCGGTGTGGTCTCCCGCGCGCCGTGATCAGGTGACCGCCGCGTTCGCGGGCGCCGGGCACCGGCTGGCTGATGACGCGCTCGCGCGCGTGCTGCCGAAGCTCGACGCCTACGCGCGCGCCTGGTCGGGGATGCGCGTGGAGGCCTGCGAGACGCACCGCGTGGGGCAGCAGTCAGACCGGATGTTCGACCTGCGCACCGCCTGCCTCGACCGCCGCCGCGCCGGCTTCGGCACGCTGCTCGACGCCTTCGAATCCGCCGACGGCTGGACCCTGTTGACCCCGAAAGGCAATTACAGCGCTCAATTCGAGCATACGGTGGTGGTCACCGAGGGCGAGCCTTTGATCTTGACCGCGGCCTAAACTGCGTTTTTAGCCCCGTCAGCCCCCTTAGGGCATTTTTTATGCCATTTGGGCGTTTTTTTTGTCGAGGCACTTGGGTTTTTGGCAGTTTTCTGATAGGGTTCGCCGGATTGTGCGTTTTTGGCTAAAATTCTGGGGTAATAGCAAATGAAAGTTAGGGCAAGCGTCAAACGAATCTGCGAGAACTGCCGCGTGATCAAACGCAAAGGCGTGGTCCGCGTCATTTGCAAAGCGAACCCCAAGCACAAGCAGCGTCAGGGTTAATCAAGCAGCGGGGCGATTCCCGTTTTCTGGGCTCTTTGGGTTGATCTCATTGGGGCAGGTTTCGAGGGAATCGCGGGCGGTGGAGATCACTGCCAAGTTATTTGCAGGATTGAAAATGCCTGCAGGTCTGAATCCGCAAAGAAAATAATGGATCGCGAGTAGCGCGTTCCGAAGCGAATTCGTCGGTTAACGACATTGTCTTTGATAGATGGAGTAAGCGCGTGCCACGTGTCGTCGGTGTTGACATTCCAAACAACAAGCGAATCGAGTATTCGCTCCGGTACATCTATGGCGTCGGCCCGAAAGTGGCTGAACGCATTCTGAAGGAAGCCCAAATCGAGCCGGAAGTGAAGGCCAAAGACTTGACCGAGGACGAAGTTTCTCGGATTGCGGGCATCATCGAGCGCAACTATCAGGTTGAAGGTCCGCTTCGTCGAATCGTGCAAGGCAACATTGCGCGGCTTCGCGACATTGGCTGTTATCGCGGCTTGCGACATCGGCGCGGTTTGCCTGTTCGCGGTCAGAAGACGCGAACCAACGCACGTACTCGTAAGGGACCGAAGAAGACAGTGGCGGGCAAGAAGGGCGTGAAGGAGTTGTCGCGTGGCTAAGCGTGCAGGAAAAAAGAGAACGCGTCGCAATGTGGTTCGCGGCATCGTTCATGTGAAGGCATCGTTCAACAACACGATCATCACCATTACCGACGGCAATGGCGAGGTGCTCTGCTGGGCCTCGGCTGGGACTGTCGGTTTCAAAGGGACTCGAAAGAGCACTCCTTTTGCGGCCCAGCGTGCGGCTGAAAAGTGCGTGGGGGTTGCCCGCAAATTCGGCATGGTTGAAGTGGAGGTTCGTGTGAAGGGTCTGGGAAGTGGTCGCGAGTCAGCGATCACGGCGCTTCAGGGGGCTGGCCTGCGGATCAGCTCAATCGAAGATACGACACCTCTGCCGCACAACGGGTGTCGTCCTGCAAAGCGTCGTCGCGTCTGATTCCTCGTCAGGATCGACTGCGGTTGCCCGTCTTGCAGTTTGCTCCGGCGCGTGCTTCCGACCTTGATCCGACAGGATTGGCCAGCGCGAATGGGGCACCTTGGCGATGAGATGCGCACGGGCGAGCGCGAAAAAGTCGTCAAATCATCATTGGGGCGGCGAACACCGAGCGAGTCTTGAAACGAACCCACAGTATATCGCGATGAATTGAGACGAATTCTCAAGCAATCGACGTTCGAATAAGAAAATAACGATCGGGTCAGTCGGAAGTGGAATCCGACGCCCGCGATCACCGAAGACATAAAACCCCTCAAGGAGATCATCGACATGCGTATCCGATGGCGCGGGTTAGAATTGCCGAGCCGTTTAGAGTGCGATGAATCGGTCAGCACGGACTGCTACGGGAAGTTCATCGTTGAACCGTTTGAGCGCGGTTTTGGTACGACCGTTGGAAACTCCCTGCGGCGCATCCTCCTCTCCAGCTTGGAAGGGGCTGCGATCTATGCAGTGAAGATTTCCAATGTGTCACACGAATTCAGCACGATTCCGGGAGTGCTTGAGGATGTCACCGACATCATCTTGAATCTCAAGCAGGTCGTGGTCGCGATGGAAGGCGAGGAATCGCGCACGCTCAAGTTGTCGCGCAGCTCTGCCGGTGTTGTGACGGCGGCTGATATCGAAGCCGAAGCCGGCGTCGAAGTGGTCAATCCCGATCTGCACATTGCCACGTTGACCGAAGACGTGCCGTTTGAAATCGAGATGCGGGTCAAATCGGGTCGCGGTTATGCCACAGCCGCTGACAATGCCGGTCCTGAGCAGGAAATCGGCGTAATTCCGGTCGACTCGATTTACTCACCCGTGGTTCGCGTCCGTTACAAGACCGAGGACACCCGCGTGGGGCAGCGCACCAACTACGACCGCCTCGTCCTGGAAGTCTGGACGCGCGGAAGTGTGTCGCCGGAAGATGCGTTGGTCGAAGCGGCCAAGATCTTGCGCAAGCATCTCAACCCGTTCGTGCATTACTACGAACTGGGCGAGGAGCTTGTCAGCCAGGCGCCGCCCGTTCGCACGCCAGCGAGCGAGATGGATTCCGAGCTTCAGGAAAAGCTCAATCGCAGCGTCAGCGAATTGCAGCTTTCGGTGCGGTCCAATAACTGCCTTGAGTCGGCGAGGATCTCGACGATCGGCGAGTTGGTCAGCAAGACCGAAGCCGACGTTCTGCGGTTCCGCAGTTTCGGCAAGACGTCATTGCGTGAAGTGAAACGCAAGTTGGCCGACATTGGCCTTTCGCTTGGCATGTCGCTCGGCGGTGACAGCGGTGCTGCAGGCACGACATCGATGCCTGGTGCCGGAATGGACGCCGTTTCGTCTGACGATTTCGGCAGCGCCGATGAGGGCGAAGACAGTGAGCAGCACTCGACACCCGGGTTCCAGTCCGGCTCCTCGGTGTCGGTGATTGGCGATAGCGGTACAATGGATTAGTTGCTGCGACTTGCCGGTTTCATGACCTTATGGAAACGGCGGGTTTGTGGTAAGCTGGTAGTTGGTATGGATGGGGCGTTCGATTTTCGAGGGCGGCCCCTGTCTGAGACGATCAAAGACCTTTTGTAGGCCCCAGGGCGGATAGTGTCATGAATCATCGCGTGCGACAAAGAAAACTCAACCGGACCCCATCACATCATCGTGCCATGCAGCGCAATATGGCGCAGAGTTTGATCGAGCACGGGCAAATCCGTACGACTCTGGAGAAGGCAAAGGACCTCCGCCCGTTCGTGGAGCGGTTGGTCACGCTGGCACGCAGTGCCCGTCGCGGCAGTGTCACCGCCCGTCGCCAGATTCATAAGATTCTCAGCGACCGATCATTCATCCCGGCTGAGCACCAGGAAGATTACGAAGATCTTTCGCTCGCCAAGCGCAAGAAGTCGCTCCGTGCACCAAGTGGTCGTCGTTATCGCAACGGCAAGCCGCGCGGCACGATGAAGTTCACCGGCGAATCGATCACCCACCGTTTGATCAACACGATCGCCGAGCAGTATGCCGAGCGATCCGGTGGTTACACCCGCCTCATTCGGTTGGCCAAGCGCCGCATCGGTGATGGTGGCCGCCAGGCGATTCTGCAGTTCGTCGGCGAAGAGGAAAGCCCAGGATCAATCACCAAGCCGGCAAAGTCATCGCGTCAGATCAAAGCGGATTCGCGTTATGCGTTGGCGGTCTCGCTGGCCAAGCAGCGCCGCGGTGGACAGGAAGCGGAAGAAGTGAAGCCCGCTGCCGCCGAACAAGCCGCTCCGGAAGCTGATGCCACATCGGCTGAAGACGCAACCGAATAGCAACCTCTCACCAAAGATTTTGGTATCACCTCGGTTGTTGCGGTGCGCGCATCAAGCGTTGCGTATCCGTTGCGCTCCCCGTCCGTCATATCGCCGCTGGTAGTTGGCACGCCCTCCAGCGCTGTTATCATTTCGGTATTGTCATTCGACCTCGGCTTGTTTGAATTGAGTGAATGTGGTCAGACGGAGGCGTACGATGTCCAACGAAGCCCATGCGGACTGCATCTTTTGCAAGATTGTTGCGGGTGACATCCCATGTCACCAAGTCTACTCGGATGACGCGGTCCTGGCGTTTCTGGATATTGGTCCAGTGTCACCCGGTCACGTTCTTCTCATTCCCAAGTGCCATTGCGACTCAATCGTCGACTTGCCGGTTGAAGCGGCGGCTGCGGTGGGAAGTGTGCTGCCACGATTGGCACGTGCGGTCATGGACGTCTCTGGGGCAAAGGGCTTGAACATCCTGCAAAACAATGGCGAATGCGCCGGGCAAGTTGTGATGCACGCACATTTTCACCTGATACCGCGCGTGCCCGATGATGGTCTGGGATATCGCTGGAACGCCGGCACGTACGGTGAAGGCGAAGCCGAAAAGATCCGCGACCAGATTTCCGGCGCGCTTGCCAATTCATGAGTCGCACTGGATCGTTTGACGGATTCTAACTATTGCAGCAGGGGTGGTGCTTTGTTCGACGCGATATTCTTCGACTTCTATGGAACCCTGGTCACTGGCGATCGCCAGGCTGTCGAGCAGACGTGCGCAAGCGTGGTGGAAGACCTCGGCTTGTCGATGTCGCCGAGTGAATTGGCAACGGCGTGGGGACATCGTTTCTTTGAGGCGATTGAAAACGCCAACGGGGCGACATTCAGCACATTGTTCGATCTCGAGGTTGATACCCTGAGGCGAACGTTGGGGGATCGGGCCAACGGCGTCGATGCGTCGAAGTACGCGAAGATGTTGAAAGCGTATTGGCAACAACCCCAACTGGCCCCGCACGTTCACGAAACGCTCAAGCAAATCAGCGTACCCGTATGCGTGGTGTCAAATGCTGACACTGAGGATGTGCTGCATGCCATTAAGTTCCACGGACTCGATATTGCCAACGTCGTGACATCGGAAGATACCCGTTCGTACAAGCCCCACGCCGCGATCTTCGAGCATGCACTGGAGAAAATGAAGGTTAGCCCCGAGCGAGTTCTGCACGTTGGCGACTCGCTCCACAGTGACGTTGGCGGAGCACACCAGTTGGGCATCACGGCCTGCTGGATCGACCGGATCGATCGCATCATGGACATCGGCAAAGTCGGCCACGTCCCGATTCCCCATAAAATCAGCTGTATCAAAGAGTTAGGTGGTATTTTGGCGGCGGCATAGTGATTTTTTGCTTGTCGCGACGCTCCAAGTGCGATATATTTAACATGATGGAACTATCTACTCGCGATTGGTAAATCGTGTGCCCAGGGAGGTACCGCCATGAACGCTCGCACAATTCGAAACAGGTTATGCGTATTATTCGCGATCACGATGGCACTGTCGTTTGTGCCGGAAGTTGACGCCCAATCGCGCCGGAGCAGTTCACGCGGATCTTCCGCGAGGCGGTCTTCAGGAAGGTCACCGGTGCGGCAACGCAGTTCGGTTGGCCGCTCAAGTTCACGCTCGCGATCGAGCATTTCAAACCGATCGCGTTCGCGCTCAAGCAGTGTATCGCGATCACGCACAACGCGATCACGCACAACACGATCGCGTGCAACACGATCGCGCGTGGGTGCTTCGCGCACTCGATCAACTCAGTCACGCATTGGCAGCCGATCGCGCAGCACCGGTTCGACCGGTCGATCAATCGGTAACAGTGTTCGTCGTCGGTCACCGGGCAGAAGCATCTCATCGCGATCCACGAGTTCGCGTGGCACGGGTCCAGCCACCGTGTACAGGTCGAACACGTCGAATCGCTCGGCAGTTCGGCGCTCGCCGGTAAGTCGGACGCGCAGCAGTTTTGGCGGAACAAATCGGTCAAGAGGTTCATCCTCGACGCGATCAGTGTCGCCGCGATCCTCTTCAAGAAGTCAGGCGATTCGCAACATTGCGCCATCGTTCACGCGTCCCGCTCCGGTCAACCGGCCAAGTGGTGTTCGCCGCAGTTTTGGTTCGCAACAGAACAATGCCCGCAGTTTGTCCAGGTCACGATCGTCGAGTTCGTTTAACCGGACGAATCGAAGCAATACGACGTTTCGCCAAGGGAATTCAGATCGTGGGCGTCGGCGGAGTTTCCTCACCCAGCGTGTCGGAAATTCAAACTCCGGTAGAGCGTTTGCCACAATCGACTCCAATTCAAACCGTCGAAATGGTGTATCCGGGTCGCGCCGTTCGGGCGTGAGTCGTTCGCGGTCCGACGGCAATCGTCACGCGAATACCAACCGTCGTTCGTTCGGACGTGGTGGACGCAATGGCAACCGCGGATATGGCAACCGACGCGGACCGTCAAACAGCCTGACGTATGCCAACATGTTTGGCCGCCTCGATCGAAGCAATGGTCGAAATAACTGGCTTGATCGAAACAACTATCCGAACCGCGCATTTGGCATTGGTCGTGGTTTCAATCGCTACGATGGCTACAGCTATCGGCGTGGTTATCGCCGCGATCGATTCCTGGGTTACGACCACTGGCACCTGGGCAATTTCCGCCGCTACAACCGATGCAACCGCTTTTGGGGTTACAGCAACTATCTCTCGTTTGGTTTGGGTCTGAGCATTGGGCGCTACACAGGTTACAGACGGTCGTGTTTCCGTACTTACTACGATCCGTTCTACACCTATCCATACTATTCCTACGGAGCATCCTTCGGGTATGTCCCCGTGACGACTGCGTACTACGGTTTGAGTTATCCGGTGTATTCGAGCCCAGGAACGCCCGTCAACATCGACATCAACAACTATGGCTACAGTGATGGCAATGTCTATGGATATTCCACAGATCCTGCCGCGGGCGCTGATACCGGTGTGAGCGTTGTGCCGCCGAGTTCGAGTCAACCGCAGGCTGCGCTCAGCCATCGTCAATTGGCGGAAGCAGCGTTCTATCGAGGTGAGTATGACCTGGCCCGCCGCGAAGTGATTCAGGCGATGCTGATCACACCGGATGACGCCGAACTGGAAATGTTTTATGGATTCGTGCACTTCGCCGTGGACGATTACGCGACGGCGGCCAGTGCGGTGCGTCGGGCGATGAATGCTGACCCGTCATTGATCACCCAGCCGCTTGACATTGCGTCGTATTACGGTGTTGAGGCTGATTTTGAAGGCCAGTTCTACAAGTTAGAGCGCACGATTGCGGCGAATCCATACGAAGCTGAGCTGTTCTTCCTCGCCGGGTACGTGCAGTACGCTGCGGGCCATCCGAATCTCGCGTTTGAAATCCTGCAGCGTGCTGAGTCGCGTGCGCCAAACGACATCCAGATTCTGATGACGCGCGACGCATCGAAACGTGCGGCTGACATTCAGGCGGCGAGTCGCAACGAAGCGCAGCGTATGCAGGGTACAAGCGGAATCAGCGGCAACGAGACGACAATGTACATCGGTCCCGACGGCGACGAATTTATACCTGAAGTGTTACCCACTTACCCCGTCGGAAACGAATAGCCATCATTAGCATACGGGCGACCATGTCGGCTGCGACTGCCATCCAGGCGCCGAACAATCCCCATCCCATGTACAAGCCGAACAGGTAGCCGAACGGTAACCGTATCAGCCCGATTCCACACACGTTGTAGATAAGCGGATATACCGTATCCCCAGCGCCGCGAAGCGCGCCGGCATATACCATACATAGTGCCAAGACCGGTTGAGCCAAACCCGCAATGACGAGAACGGGCGTTGCAATATCGATGACGGCTGGGTCTTTGTGCATCAACCCACAAATCTGACGGGCGAATATAACGAACAGAGTCCCGCTGATCGCCGTCAGCATGCAGCATTGCATCGCACCTTCATGTCCGCTGCGGATCGCGCGCTTGGGCATGTTCGCGCCCAATGCCTGACCGATCATCGTGGCGCAGGCGGCTGCGTAGGCCGACGCGGGCAAGTACGTGAACGCTTCCAGTCGAACGACGACAATCTGCGCCGCATAGGATGGGTTCAAGCCGCTGGCGACTTCGCTGGCCATGCTGCCGATGATCTTGAGGAACATGAAATGTCCCGTCCACATGATGACCCCATCAACGGCGGCGGGGATCCCGATTCGCGTGATGCGCCGAATGACGTCGATGGCAGGGCGAAGTAGTGTCATCCGAATGCGGATGCCCCGCGCGCCCACCAGAATGACGAT
>JAUIEW010000222.1 GCA_030429365.1 Phycisphaerae bacterium | reverse complement strand
GGCATTGGACCGACGCCATGCGACATCTTCGGCGAATGCAATATCGATGGATTTCCCGGTTATCAGATTCAACTGTTGGCTGGCGGTGAGATCATCGCCATCGACGACAACGAACTCGCCGGCGCGCTTGGCGAGGGTGAGTTTGGGCTGAGCACCTGTGAGGCAGTCATTGGAGCGACACACGATCAACTCGGTCAGAATCTTGAGATTCGCCTGATCAATCTGAACGAAGCCGAGACGCCCGAGAATCCCGGCGTCGAAGTGGACTTTGATGATGTACGTTTGACTGCCCAATCAAATGCGCTGCCGTCGCTTGGCGATCTGGATTGTGACGGCGATCGCGATCTTGCAGACTACGAATTGTTTGCGGCATGCATCACGGGACCGGACCAGCCGCCGGCGATACTGTGTGCGGAGGGTGTCGACGCCGACCTTGACGATGACAACGATGTCGATCTTACCGACTTTGCGCTGATCGCCACGGCAATTGCGGATTCACCATAGCTGCGATACCTTTCTGCCTGGTGTGATCTGAAGCACGATAAGCCAACGACGAATCACCGCATGACACTCGCCGTCAAACGCATGACGATCTACCCGCTCTCGTTTCCTCTGGGACGCAAGGTTTCGCACGCCTCGTCCGAGCGGGTGGTCAGCGAACCAGTCGTGGTCGCCATCGAGTTGATGAATGGGGCGATCGGATACGGCGAGACGTTGCCCCGGGAATACGTGACGGGAGAAACCAACGAATCAGTGACTGAACTGCTTCAAGGAGAATTCACGCGGGAACTGCTGGCGTTCTCTCCGCACAATTTTCCGGAAGCGCTTGAGGCGATCGACGCGCTTCCGAACATCGCCGAAGATGGTTTAATTTGCTCCGCGGCTCGGGCGTGCGTGGAGTTGGCACTTCTTGATGCTGTGCTGCGCGGTGGCGACCGGTCGCTCGACAGCGTGGTCGGCTGGCTGGGCGATCCGAAATTGGGTTCGCCGGGCAGCACCAAGACCTGTCGATTCAGCATGGTGCTCGCATCGAATTCCATCGAATCGAATGTCCGCACCGCACGGCTCGCAAAGTGGGCCGGGTTTCGCAATTTCAAGTTGAAGGTGGGCATGTCCGATGATGATGCCCGCATTGATGCGGTTGCCCGGGTGATAGGCCGGCTGCTTTCGCGCGGGAAAGCGACGCTCCGACTCGATGCCAACGGCGCCTGGGACGTCGATGAGGCTGTCGAAACGCTGAATCGCTGGCGTCATCTCCCGCTGTCTGGAATCGAGCAGCCCCTTCATCGCTCGAAGGACAACGAACTTGTCGAACTCAAGAAACGCTGCGACGTACCTATTTTTCACGACGAATCGCTGTCCACCTTTGAAGACGCTGAGCGGCTTGTCGAATTGGGCGTAGCGGACGGGTTCAACATCCGCGTGAGCAAATGCGGCGGCTTGGTTGCGGCGCTTAAGCTGGCCAGCTTTGCGATTAAACGAAACATCCAGACACAGTTGGGCTGCATGGTTGGAGAGACAAGCTTGTTATCTGCCGCCGGCGTGCGGTTCATTCAGATGGCGCCCGGCGTGCGATTTGCTGAGGGGAGTTTTGGCCCATTGCTAAGCCGACACGACATCGCGCGGAAACGCGTGCGGTTTACCTGGGCAGGCAGGCTTCCGAGTTTGCATGAGCGAGGTTTGGGTGTGGACGTGTCAAGCGAAATGCTGTTGCAACACACCAAAGGAAAACCGATCGTCATCGAACTGTGACGAGTCGGGAACCGCGTAGGGTAGGCACCGCCGACCCTGCGACCTATTCAACATAGCCCAGGCTACGAAGCGCTCGCAATGACTTGGCGTCGGCATTACCCGCCACCGGACCGTGTGAGTGTTTGTCGTTGGCCAAGTGTGTGGGGCGGCCACCAGGATCACGATCGCTGCGGATCAAATCGCAAAGCCTTTCAAACGCGGCTGACGATTCCGGAATGTCCAGACGTTTTTGCGCCTGCGGATCCAGCTTAAGATCGAACTGCCAGCGATCCCGCGGTTCATTGGAACGACCATGCTGGACGACTGTCTTGGTGTCGGTGCTGATGAGCGTTCGATGCAATCCGCCGCTGCCACCGCTGTCCAGCCCTTCGGCGTAGACGCATTTATCAGAACGATTGCGAACGAGGTCGGTGCCATCGAGTTTCGGCGGTACCGGCAAACCGACGAATTCCAGGATGGTCGGGGTGATGTCGGTGATCGAGGTGACGCGACTGTTTGCGCCCGGCTCGATCGATGGATGCCGAACGATGAGCGGAATGTGAATCACCGCATCATTAACGTCGTAACCATGCGAAAAATACTTGTGACCTTCCATCATGTTTTCGCCATGGTCGGAAGTGATGATGGTCAGCGGCGGCTGCGACAAGTCGAGTGCGTCGAATGCCGCAAGCAACCGCCCGACTTCGCGATCCGTGTAGGCAATTTCTTCGTCATAGCGATCGACGTATTCGGCGCCATCGTTCAATTCGCCATCGCGCACGTACTCGGCGATGCGTTCAAGCTCGACGGGGACAGGAGAGTCATGCGCAAAGTCGATTGGTGCGTCGGACGGCGCATCGTAGGGACCGTGCGGGTCGATGTAGTGGACCCAAAGAAAGAAGGGCTGCCCCGTGTCGCGGCGATTTTTCAACCATCGGATCGCGGCGTCGGTCGTGCGCGAGGCGTTCCGTTCCAACATATCGGGGCGATTGGCTTCGGGTTCGTCAACTGATTCATCATAGAATGCGAATCGTTCGCCAATCCGCGAAGCTTCATTGCCAAGCACAATGTTCGAGACGACGGCCGCTGTCTCGTATCCCGCGCGATGCAGATGATCGGCGACGGTGATCGTGTCGGTATCCATGGGTTGCCAAAGCAGTCGCACGCCATGGCGGTAGGGTGTAAAACCCGTCAACATGCTAACGATGCTCGGGGTCGTGAGCGGCGCCGTCGAATAAGCCCGCGTAAATACGGTCCCATTCTTGGCAAATGCGTCCATGTGGGGACTCGTGTTTCGCGTATAACCATACATTCCCAGGTGATCGGGGCGCAGCGTGTCAATTGAGATCAGCAGCACACTTTTGCCGTTGGCTTCTTCAGCGGTATGGGCGCTGAAGAACTGTTGCAGATTGGAAGGGTGGGCGTCTTTGTGGGCCTGCCGTGCTTCACTGCTTTGCGGTTCGGTTTTGAACAGCAAAACCCCCAATGCCATCGCGACGACAATCGCCGGAATTGCAATTCTGCGCATCATGATCCAGCCCCCTGAGTCTGTCAGTTCACGTTGGCTTCAGTTCGTCGCCACCCCAGAAACAGAAGCGAAAACCCAAACCACGAATCCCACATCGAGCGTTTCTGGCTCCAATCGGGCCCACGCCCGAGGATGCTTCGGCCCCATTGATCGCCGAGCGCCTGCCAAAATCCGGTGCACGGAATGCGACAATCAACGAACCCAACCTGTTCCGCTCGGCGCTGCAACTCGCGGCGCGAGTAGGGGATTTCCATGCCGTAAGGCCACCATCCACGAAGTTCAAGATACGCCTTCCAAACGCGGTACTGGGGGCAATTTGAATTGGGTACACCGATGACGGCCATCCCGCCGGGGCGCAAGACATCGTGGTGCGTTTGCATGGTTTTGGTGCGGGAGTCGTGTTTGAAATGCTCAATGACGCCGTACGACAGTGAAACGTCGAAACCTTCGTCGACAAGCTTACCGGGATCAAGCAAGTCGCCCTCGCGATATTCCGCCGACAATCCAAGCCGATCAAATCGTTGACGGGCCAAGTCGAGGGCTTTGTCACTTTGATCGATCAGCGTGACCTTCGCGCCACGTTCGGCCAGCAATACCGACAGATCCGCTCGGCCACTCCCCAGTTCTACGGTTCGCAGGCCTTCAAGCGTGCCGAATGTTTCCACCATGGCGTCAACCATGCACGCCCAACGCGGACCTTCGCGCTCGCGTGTCAACGCAGCGTCATCCTTGGCGTCATCGGGCACGTGTTTCCAGACCCGCTCCCAGACCGGTGTCCCGGTGTCGCGGCGTGATGGCGGTTGGTCCAATTGAATGGTGGCCTGTTCGGTCATGGATGCCTGTGCTCCGGCTCAGGGGTTTGCGCGCAAAGTGTCTCCTTATGCCTTTTATCGGACGGCCAGTAAGCGGCCTGAAGAACGATCCGCCGGTCGAGATTGAACCGGCTTATGGGGTATCTGGATGCATCGAATTCGACCTAAGTTCGATTCAATGTCATCCGATAATAATGGGAGGCGTGCATCGGTGCGCTCGGATTGATTGCATTTTCAGCCCCAGTTGGCACCAGTGGAAGATACGAGCATCATGGCACAAACGCCGCTTGTCAGTGTTGTCATCCCAACCTTTAACTCTGCGACCACGCTGCCGCGTGCCATCATGTCGGTGATGGGGCAGAGGGCAATCTCGTGGGAACTGATCGTCATCGACGACGGCTCGACGGACAACACACTTAGCGCCATCCAGCAATATCGCCTCCGATTGGGCGATCGCATGAAATACCATCGCCAGAAGCAATCGGGTAGCAGCGTCGCCCGAAATGCCGGCATCGATCGAGCCAAAGGCGAATACATTGCATTTCTCGACGCCGACGATGAATTCGGCCCGAACAAGTTGCTGCGACAGTTGGAACTATTCTGCCGCCGGCCGGAACTCGGACTGGTGTTCAGCGATTTTTCATGCATCGACGTCCAGGGCGAATTGCATCGCAGCGCATTCAACGAACTGGTCGAAGAAGAGGGCCCGGTGCGCATGGAGGAGATCGCACCGCGTCAGTTCATCTGCGACCGCCGCCTCGTTGACCGCATGGTCGTCAGCTACGTCATCTCGCCAATTACCGCGATGGTTCGACGCAGCGTGTTGGGTTCCGAAATTCGATTCCCACCAGGGCAGCAGTACTCTGAAGAGTGGCTGTTCTTCTTGGATGTGGCTTCCAAGTGTCGGGTCGGCTACGTGGGCGAACCGTTGTCGTTGCAGCACCAGACGCCAGGTAGCCTGAGCCTCACCAGTCCGGTCCGTAACACACGTCATCAAGCCCAGGCCATGCAGCGGATTCTTGAACGGTTCCCTGAAGCATCGAGTGATGCACGTCGCAAATTGCAGGGCAAGCTTGCACACTGCTTTCGTCAAATGGCGTTTGACCATTTCAAGAGTGGCGAATTCCGCTCAGCCCGTTCGGCATTTTGGAAAGCGCTCAAGCATCACGCCGATTGGAGTACCGCGTTGCATCTTGCCCAGGCAACGTGGGCGGCTCGCGCACAGCGAACGACTGAAGAGTCCGCACAAGTTCCCGTGCAAGTTGGATAGGAGTTGCCTCATCGATGGCCGCCAGTGCGCCTTATGCCATTCCAGTCATTGCCAATGCCGTTCGGCAGATTCAGCCGCAGTCCATCCTCGACGTGGGGGTCGGATTCGGAAAGTATGGTGTGCTGTTTCGGGAGTATGTTGATGTCTGGGCGGCCAAGAACGCGCGCGAGACCAAGCGCGGCGGATGGCGCATGCGCCTTGAAGGCGTCGAAGTATTCCCAGACTACCTGTCGCCGCTTCACGATTACATCTACGACCAGATTCATATCGGGGCAGCGGAAACGGTCATCGACAGCTTGGGCGAGTACGACGTCATCTTCATGGGCGATGTGTTGGAGCATTTCACCAAGGAATCTGGCCAACGCATGATTCAAAAACTCTACGAACACGCGACGAAATGCGTTTTGCTCACATACCCGCGCAACGCTCAGAAACGCGATGGCATTCTTGAAAACCCGGCGGAAGCCCACCTGAGCACTTGGTCTGAAGACGATTTTAGGCAGTTTCCGCGAATCGCCTACACGGTTTTGGAGAACCGTGCCGATGTATGCGCTTTGGCCAAGCCCCCATTCGATCCGCCGTTTCTCGTGGGTTGCTTTGCCGCGCGGAAACGCCGGGGCTGGAAGGGCGTCGTCGCCAAGGGATTGGTCAGCATGCTTGGACCGTCGAAGGCTTCGGCGATCGTCAGTAAGTTAACCGGTGAACGCATCGCGCTTCGCAATGAGAACTACTCGAAAGTTGAGGCGGAAGGCAATCAATGAAAATCGTATTCGTCACATATCGATATTGGCCGGCAGTCGGTGGTGTTGAAAAGTACATGCACCGTCTCAGCCAGGCGCTCATTGCCAAAGGACACCGTGTTGATCTCGTGTGTGCGGCCCATGAAGACGGCCTGCCCGCCAGCGAAGTTCACGAAGGCGTCCACGTCCATCGCTTCCCGGCGCACCGCTCGCCGATGCGCTGCTGGTTCGATCTGATGATGAAGCGCAAGCTGTTTTGCGATGCTGACGTCATCCACATCAGCGACACGCTCGTATTGGAATATTTCTACCGGATGCTCGCGTGGACCATGCCCAACAAACCGCTCTTCCTCACGCGGCATGGCATGTCGTACACCTATCCGGTTCCCGAACAGGAAAAAGCCCGCGCCCGCCGCACGTTGAACCTCGTCGATGGCATCATCCACGACGGCGAATTCATCGAACCGATGCTTGGCGTCAAACCCGACTGCGTCCCCAATCAGGGTTTGTATCCAGAAGCCGCCGACCTTGAGGCGATCGAAGAACCGCTTCCCGACTCGGCGACGTTCGTTGGCCGTATAGAACCCGATAGCGCCATCGAAATCTACGTGGAAGCGATTCAGGTGCTGCGCGATCGCCACAAACTCAACATTCATCTCGACGTCTATGGCGACGGAACGCTCCGCGAATCGTTGCAGCGAAGTTCGCAGGAAGGTGCACTCCCGATCACGTTTCACGGATGGCAGCCGGACGCGCAGGAACGCATCACCGACGGATGCTTCGCGTTCATCGCGGGAAGGATGGCCATCCAGGAATCGATGGCCCGCAGGCGGCTGGTCGTCGCCGCGTACCCCGATCCGCTCAAGGACCTGTACGTCAACGGCGAACCGTTCAGTCCGTACCTCGTGTCCGGCGGCGATGCCGAAACGATCGCGGCCCACGTCGCCCACTACGCGACCCACAACGAAGAACGCCAGAAACTAGTCGAAGCCGGCTACCAACATGCCTGCAACCTAAGCTGGTCAAAGACCGCCGACGAGTATCTGAAACTGTGGGAACAAGCCCCAAGACGTAAGAACAGATTGCAACACGCCACCTTCAAATCAAAAATAAAACTAGCCCGAGCAGTATCGCGCGAAGCGCATGCGGTCTAAGACCAGCAACTGCGAGAGACTACCCACATTTGCAAGACCAAGTCACCAAAAAGCAAGTCGCTCAAGACCAACACCAATGTCCTTCGTCGTCATTCCCTCGTGCGCGAGATTGACCTAGACCGTCGCAAAAAACCGGTGGTTTTTTCCCTCTACTTGAGTGAGGCATTGAATAGGCGGTCAACATCATTGGTTGTTTGAATCTGGGTGAATTGGGATTGAAGGTGTTTTGCAGAGGACTGCAGCCGACGAAGTGACATTTTGTTGTGTCGGATGATCTGAAACTTAGCATATCGAATAACTTCGGAAGTTTTCGTCGGACCTACGTTAAGCCAGCCGAAAGTCGACTCATAGGTCGCGATCAAGACGATGAAGTAGACAAAAGGTGAAAACGCGACGGACATCACCGGCGCAAGCAGGACGCTACGGATGGTGGCTATTGCTCCGAGGTTATGATAGTCAACCATTGCTCGATAAAAAGCGATTCCGACGATCAGAAGCCCCGCGATTGAAAGAAGAGCGCCTGTCACCTTTGCGACGTCAGCATGCGCGGAATTAAGCCTAGCGAAGACATCAAGTATTACGAGGAATGCCGCGAATGGAATCAAAATTAGTTCCACTGGGAGAGGCATCACATATGTCCCGACTAAAAACTCGACTAGAACAACAAACTTAATGTTGTCGGCAACAATCTGCTTGAATATTCTGTCACTATTTGAGGCGACCAAGAACCGCACCACCATTGGGAATGCGGCAAACATAAGCCAGGTAAGCGTATCTTTCAGAAGTTCAAGATTCCAGATGTCAAGTATGTAGAGGAAAAGAACGATTGTTGCTGTATAGAGAACCATGCTCGCTACGCTTGCAAGTATCTTCCAATGCAGGAATGCCCGAACTACGTCGAAAATCGAACGGCGAATTCCTGGATTCACGAGTGCTAAGATCGCAAACACTGTCAGCCAAATGGCAGTGGCAATTTCACGATTATTGAACAACTCAGTTCTCCCTACGGAATTGTGGCCGTCAAATGGCCAATTTCGATCGATTCCTCAATCCATTGCCACTAGAGTACTTGAATATACGACCAAAAGGGAATAGCCGCGGATCGCAAGCATAGGCGCTACCGGGATATCAAG
>JAUIEW010000453.1 GCA_030429365.1 Phycisphaerae bacterium | reverse complement strand
AACGAACTCGACGGCCTGTCGTGGATTCGCCTGATGTACGTCTACCCGTCAGTCTTCACCGATGCGATGATCGACGCCATCGCCGAGTGCGACAAAATCGTCAAGTATGTCGACATGCCGCTTCAGCACATCAGCGACAAGATGCTCAAAGCCATGCATCGCCGCGTCGATCGCAAGACGACCATCGATCTGCTCAACCGAATCAAGAGCCGCATCCCCGACGTCACCCTGCGCACCACGCTCATCACCGGCTTCCCCGGCGAGACCGAAGCCCACCATCAGGAACTCATCGAGTTTATCCAGGAATTTGAGTTCGACGCGTTGGGTGTATTCCCGTACTCTCTGGAACCGGAGACGCCGGCTGGTCGTATGACAGATCAGATCGACCGCGAGACCAAGCTCCGCCGTCGCCAGGAATTGATGCTGACTCAGCAGGAAATCGCGTTCAAACGGGCGGACAGCCGCATCAACCAGGACTTCGACGTCATCGTCGATACGCCGCCCTATGACGGCATCCAGCAGGCGCGTCACGCTGGACAAGCGCCCGAGGTCGATAGCGTCACACTGCTTCGCGACTGCGACTATCAGCCCGGTCAATTCGCCCGAGTCCGCTGCGTGGGACGCGACGATTACGATTTGTTGGCCGTACCGAAGACAATTTCGCTTCCGACGTTGTCATAAGACCGACGGAATCAAACGCAACAACATGAATCTGCCCAATCAGATCACACTAACCCGACTGCTGCTCGCGATCGTCTTCTTCGCTCTGCTGTCGCAATTCGATATCGTCACCGCGCCTGAAACGTGGATTCTCGACACCTGCGCCATCTTGTTCATGGTCGCGGCGATGACCGACGCGCTCGATGGCTACCTCGCCCGGCGCAACAACCAGGTGACCGCGTTTGGCCGCGTACTCGATCCATTCGTTGACAAGGTGCTGGTGTGCGGCGCGTTCGTGTTTCTCGCCGGAGGTAACTTTCGCACCGAAGACGGCGTGCAAATCACCCACATGAAATCGTGGATGGTCGTGCTTATCCTCGGACGCGAACTGTTGGTGACCGGGCTTCGCGGTTTCTCCGAAGCCAAAGGGGCTGCGTTCGGCGCCAACATCTACGGCAAAGCCAAAATGATGTTTCAAAGCGGCGCGATTCCCGTCATTCTCTTCATCATCGCCCACAGCAAAGAGCCAGCAGCCGACGCCAACCGGTTGGCCATCCAGATCATCGTCTGGTCCACCGTCATCGTCACCACGCTCTCCATGCTTCCGTACCTCTACCAATCCAAAGACATCCTCACGCAAACGGACGCCTCGTGAACGAACTCTCGTACCTGCAAGCCATCATCCTTGGCCTTGTCCAGGGACTGACCGAATTTCTCCCCGTCAGCAGCAGCGGGCATCTGGCTTTGGGCGCGCACTGGTTTGATCTGCAACCCGAATCGCAATCGATGCTGATCTTCGACATCGCGGTTCACCTCGGAACCGTCCTCGCGGTCACGATGGTCTTCGCCCGAAAGTTCATCGCATACTTCACGCGACTCCTCGCCGAAACGAACCCCAAATTCGAAGGTCGGCGGATCGCCTGGAAGATCGCCGTCCTCG
>JAUIEW010000221.1 GCA_030429365.1 Phycisphaerae bacterium | reverse complement strand
AACGCCCATTGGTTCTGCCCCTCATTCAAATAATTCCGGTTGATCCTTGTCGAGAACCCGCGAATCGATCGATCCATCAATCAGTTCCGTCACAATCCGATCGCCGCCTTTTATCTGGTCCAGACTGCGAATGAGCTTGCCGCCCTTTTTGAGACGCGTGATCGAAAACCCCCGGGCGAGTGTGTTCTTGTGACTCAATGCCTCCAGGCGCGCTCGTACGGCTTCGGATTTCTGCCGTCCGCTTTCAAGCTTTCCATCCAACCCCAGTCCAATTCGATGGCTCAGAGCCGCGATCGTTTCGCCATGCCGCGACACCGTCTTCTGAGGCGACACGTATGCCATCCGGCTGGCCAACCGGTGGGCAGCATGTCGCGACGCCTGGGACCGAAGGTTCACCGAATGCATCAAACGTTGACCGATTCGCAACAACCGTCCGCGCTGCGTCTCGAACAGAACCTCCGGACTGATTTTGCGAAGCTGTGTCTCCAGGGCAGCCGTCGACTTCTGAGCTTGATGCAACCGCGCCGTCAGCTGCGATTCAATCTGACGGGCCAACTCATTGACTTTGGTTCGGCGATCGGTGATGCCCGCCAACGGTTCAGCAAACGCCCGGCGACGCGACTCTGACGCCAAGGTCGACTGCCAAAGCTGCACGCGGTGTCGAATCTGGCGTTCCAGCAACTCCCCTCGGTGCCGCAATTCGTCGAGCACATCCTGGGTATTGGGGACCGCCAGCTCTGCGGCTGCGGTCGGTGTCGCGGCCCGCACATCGGCGACGAGATCGGCGACACTGATGTCCGCTTCGTGCCCAACAGCACTGATAACGGGGATTTTGCTCGCAAAGATCGCCCGGGCAACGGACTCATCGTTAAACGCCGCAAGGTCCTCCGCCGACCCGCCACCGCGTCCGACGATGAGCACATCCAAGCCGCCGAACTCATCTGAGCGGCGGTTTAGCGACCGGCAGGCGGTGACGATCGACTTGGGCGCCCCAGGGCCCTGCACGATTGCCGGGTAGAGGTAAACCGTTGCGGACGGGAATCGACGTTTGAGTGTATCGATGATGTCCTCGACGGCGGCTCCGGTCGGACTCGTCACCACGCCAATTCGCTGTGGGAAGCGCGGCAATTTCTTTTTGTGAACAGGATCGAAGAGCCCTTCGGCTTTGAGTTTCTCGCAGAGTTGTCGAAAGGCGAGTTCCATCGCACCGACGCCAAGCGGTTCGATCTTTCGCGCGTAAAGTTGGTAGCGGCCGCTGCGCTCGAACACACTGATCGATCCGGTCACGCGAACATCGGCGCCGTCTTCGGGATTGAACTTGAGCTTGTCGGCTTGTGACCGCCACATCACGCAACCGAGCTCACTGCCCTCGTCTTTGAGCGTGAAGTAGAGATGACCGCTGGAATGCTTCTTGACGTTGCTGAGTTGCCCGACCACATGGACCGTTGTGGGCAATGCCATTTCGATGGCACTCTTGATCGATCGTGTGATTTGCGAGACGGTGAGGTCCGATTGCCCGGACAGCTTGGCCGGCTTGGGACTGGCGCCTCCAACTGCCAAATTTGGATTGAAGGGCTGACGGGCCATTCGTACTCAACTGCCGCAAACTTGAAGCGCAAAAGGTAATCGCGTGTGGTAGTTGTAGGGTGGGCCATCCCCACCATGCTTCCTGGCGATCCAACGGCTGGTGGGCACGGCCCACCCTACGGTCTATGACGCGCCGAAGTCCTTCAAGCACGCTTGAAGGATTCGCTTTTCCATTTCATCGTCAGTTTTACCGAGCGCCGTCTTGCACCACCTGATCGCTTCATCCGTCCGTCCCATCTGATCGAGCACCCGCACCAGCGTATCGAGCACATCGATTGATGCACCGTTGGACGGCTTCAGTGCTTTCTCGGCTTGATCGACATGCACCTGTGTCGCCTTACCTGAAAGGTATGCCGACCACGCCAAACCGTTGAGCGTGTTGGGATTGTCGTCAACGTTCAGGATTCTCTCGGCGAGTTGGCTGGCCCGGACGGATTCTTCAGCGCCAACAAAGGCCTGGTAATATCCCATCAACCGCTCAAACGCTTCCGCCCTTCGGACAGCCGCCCGCTGAGCGTCATCCGACGTGAAAATCGCCGTCAATGCGGACGATTTCCCCGCCAACTCCTTGAGCCTTTGGTCGATGTCTCTTTCAACATCCTTTGACCCGATGATGTCGTCATAGCGGCGTGAGGCGATGCGCATGTTGAAGAGGTGCGGATCGAAGGCCTGAAGAATCTTGGCATCGGGGTCCTTCTTGACCAAGGCATCGTAGACCGCCATCGAGCGGGTCGGCTTGTCGACGAGTTGGTTGAGTATGACCAAATCATCGACGTCTTCCTGGGTCCCGTCGCCAGTTCGAAGGCGCGACTCTGCCGCCCCAGCCCGATCGGCGAGGGCCTTGATCGCGGGCGGATGGACACGCGACAGGTTCATCAATTCCATCAGCAAATACGAATTGCGAATGCCGGTAAAGTCCGCGCTGTTTTCGACACCGTGATCAAAACACCATAGAAATTCCTTAAGTGCTTCGGCAAACTCACCGCGTCCTGCCAATGCCGACGCAAACTGCATACGCACCATCGGATCATCGGCTCGCGACCCCATTTCTTTGCGCATTCGTTCAATCGAAGTTTCACCGCGCTCGACACCACGCGCGAATGTCATGAATTCGTCTGGCGTGACGTAGCCACTGATTCGATCAAACTCACTGCCGTCCGAGTTGAGAAAGAGCAGCGTCGGGTAGGAATCGATTCGATACTTGTCGGCGAGCGCAATCTTTCGCTCGGCGTCGACCTTGAGCGCGACGGCTTTTTCGGAAAGCCACTTCTGCACCTTGGCGTCGGGAAAGGTGCTTTGGTCCATCATCTTGCACGGCGCGCACCAAGTGGTGTAGAAGTCGATGAAAATAAACTTCTTTTCCTTGACCGCTTTGGCGACGGCATCATTGAATGAAAGCGATTGGAACGCGTTACCGCCTGCGTGCGTTTGCGCGGCAACTGTCAACACACCAAGCAACGCCATGACAACAGCGAATGACCGATTGAACTTGTTCACGAATGGTTCCCTTCAAGTCTAGACAGAAACCCCCAACCGCAGCACACCATCGTCGATGTCGCCCGGTCACGGGCCTGTGGCGATTTACTTCACAGTATTGATTTCATCGCAGCGGCAATTCACTTCACATCCGGGCCAACCACGCGTCGTGGCTGGGGAATACCACCATTTATGGTATTTCCTTTCGCCGATCGTTCCATGCCCCCTTTTTCAGTTTGGACAAGTATCGACGAAACAGCATCAGCGTCCTGAACAGCGATGAATTCGCCCATCAGAAGTGCCTGCCCCACCGTCGTCCAGTTCGTCAGGATGTGAAACACCTGCTTGCGGGCCATGATCTTAAATCGGCAAGCCAACTTGCCACCGGGCAGCAATTTGATACTGACGACACCGTTGAGCGATGCGAAGCGTTCATGCTCTCGCTCATGGTGCCAATAACAGCGCAGTGCCCGGCGCTCGACTCGATACTCGCGCTCATTGCCGGTGGGTATGCCGTCGAGAACGAACGACATCATCATCCGGTCCCCAGATTCCGCGTCGACACGTCCCTTCGCCAGCGCGATTTGAATCTTTTCCTCGTCAATCGACCAGGTGCACGAATCCGCGCCCACCTCGGTCGTCAGCGGATCGCTCATATCGAGCCGTTTGAAATTCAGGTCCGTAAAGTGAAGCGAAGCATCGGATGCGCAGCCGCAGGCAGCCGACATTGCAATGGCGAAAAACAACGCGACGCAATGCTTCGGATTGGCGAGTCGGCCCTTCCGTTGAACATCCATCGCGATCCCTCGTCAGACAATGATGTGATCCGTAAGGCAGGCATAACCCACCACCATTCGATTGCCAACGACGTGGTGGGCACGGCCCACCTTACTTGGCGATCATCTCAGCAAGTTGCTTGGCTTAGGGCAGCGGAAACTGATCGCAGAGCGTACGCACCTCAGTCGCGACTCCCTCGATGACGGATTGCTCGCCGCCACTACGCAACACGCGATCCAGCATCGACGCGATTGCATCCATCTCGTTTGAACCCATGCCCCGGGTTGTGGTTGCAGGCGTACCGATGCGAAGTCCGCTGGTGTGAATCGGCTTGCGTTCGTCGAATGGAATCATGTTCTTGTTGACGATGATGCCGGCTTGTTCGAGCCAACCTTCGGCGTCGCTACCGGTGACGTCTGGATAGTTCGTCCGCAAGTCGAGCAACATGAGGTGATTGTCGGTCCCGCCGGAAACGATCCGATTTCCAAGTGACTTTAGCGCATCTGCGAGGTGCTTGGCGTTGTCGAGAACCTGCTGCTGATATGTTGCAAATGACGGCTGCAAGGCTTCCTTGAAGGCGATCGCCTTGCCCAACACAGCATGCATCAACGGGCCGCCTTGAATCCCGGGGAAAATACGGGAGTCGACTTTCTTGGCGAAATCTTCCTTGCACATGATCAGCCCGCCGCGCGGACCGCGCAAAGTCTTGTGCGTGGTCGTCGTGACAAACTCGGCTGTCGGTACGGGCGAAGGATGCAGATTTGTCGCAACAAGACCGGCGATGTGGGCGATGTCGGCCAAGTGCAGCGCGCCGACCTCGTGGGCGATTTCTGAAAAACGATCAAAGTTAATCGTGCGCGGATACGCTGAAGCGCCTGAAATGATCAACTTTGGTTTGTGCTCTTTAGCCAGACGATGAATTTCGTCGTAGTCGAATTGTTCCGTTTCCGGATTCACACCGTACGACACGATGTTGTAGAGCATCCCACTGACGTTGACTTTCATTCCGTGCGAAAGGTGCCCACCATGTGAGAGGTCCAGCGACAGCACCGTATCACCCGGCGATAAGTGAGCCAAGAACACGGCGAAGTTGGCTTGGCTACCCGAGTGCGGCTGAACGTTGGCGTGATCGCACCCAAACAGTTTCTTGACACGATCGCGGGCGAGGTTTTCGGCGGCATCCATGTTGTCGCATCCGCCATAGTAGCGCTTGCCGGGATAGCCTTCCGCATACTTGTTCGTGAAGACCGAACCGACCGCCTCACGCACCGCTGGCGACACATGATTCTCTGACGCGATCAACTCGATCGTGCCATGTTGACGGGCTTCCTCTGCGGCCAGTATTTCCATGGCTTCCGAGTCAACAGCCGCGATGCTCGATGATGACGAATCGATGGACGTGGTCATGGACTATTCCTTCGCAAACATTGGGTTACACATCAGGCAGTGGTCTCTGACGAACTTTACGATCGAGGAGTATGACAGCGCCTGCTTGGAGACCTATAGCCGGTGAGCCCCCCAATTTCAACCAGATGGGCTTGTCGGCAGGTATTTTCAGCCCCAAACCGTACGACGTTTCGATTCTATCATGATCGCAAAAAAAAACCGCCCGCCCCAGTCGAAACTGGGACGGGCGGCATACGTCAAATGGATGTCATTCGATGATCTCCCAGAGGGAAATCAAGCAAAGGACATTTACGGGCCGGTGACCAAGAACTGGAAGCTCTGCATATCGCACTCGTCGATGATGCCGTCTCCATTGATGTCACCACAACCGCAAGCGTAATTGTTCGGCGGGAATCCACCAAACGAACCAGCCACGATACCCGCACCAGTTCCGTTCGGACCCGGCAGACCACCCGAAAGCGGGTTGTCAGTGGGATCAGTCGAAACCTGGCTACCACATTCCTGCATCAACAGGTAGTCAGCGGCATCGACATCGCCGTCACCGTCGAGGTCACCAGCGCCCTGACCGGCTGGGCAGCATTCGTCAGGAATGCCATCTGATGGGAACTGATCGATACTGTTACCACCAGCGGACTGGACGTCATCGACGTCCAAGCGACCGTTGTTGTTGCAGTCGGCTTCGCACTCGTCCGGAATGCTGTTGGCGTTATCGTCGGCGGCGGTACCGGCGGCGATTTCACCTGCGTCAACAAGTCCGTTCTCGTTGCAGTCATCTTCACCGAGAGCAATCTGGCACTCATCCGGCACGCCATCTGCATCAGCGTCGCCGCTTCCGCCACCTTCACGGTAGAACTGGCAACCAAATCCGTTGGACGGATCACCGAACGCGATACAAGTCGCACCCGAATCGTACCAACCGATGTGGAGGTAGCCGTCATCCGGATCACCGTTGTCGGTCAGACCGAACGCGGTGTCACAGTTATCCGGAATGCCGTTGCCATTGCAGTCGGCTTCAGCACCACCACCGGTGCAACCGGCGGCGCCACCATTGATCTCGCACGGATCCAGACAGCTGGTGTCCGCACCGTTGAGACGCGCGATGTTACCGAGCGCCGTTGCAACAGTGTCAAACGTGCAGTCGCTGTCGCAGTCCTGACAACGGTCCGGGATATCATCGCCGTTCTTGTCGTTGTCAACACTTGCACCCGGCAGACCAGCGGTGTTCTCGACCCACAGGAGGTCGTTCAAACCGTCGAAGTCGCAGTCCGGGAAGGTGCGATACGTGAAGTTATCGAACCAGTACTGGGCATCGTTGCCGGTACCGAACTGGCCGTTGTTCTCGTCATCGCTGATACGGATCAAGACCTGGCTGTCTCCACCGCTCGTGCGCTGGTTGGCACCAGCCTGGGCGATCGAGGTCACCGTCTGCGTTTCAGCGTGCTCACCTTCACTGTGGATACTTGAATTCGTCGGGAACAGCATTGCCGACTGATCGGTCGCCCAGTAACCGCGGACACGACCGGTGTTGTTCAAGATCTCCAGACCAGCTGATGCACCAGCGGCACTCTGGAATGCTGACTGAATGTTGATCGCGGTGGTCGAGCTGTATCCACGAGCACCACCAGTGATACCAAGCATTTCAACGTCGGCAGTGGCGTTGAGCGTCACGTCAGGACGGACACGCAGACCAACGTTTGAGTTACCACCGGCCTCAAGGTAAGGCGCTGCGTTGAGGGCGGTACCAGTACCGACAACCGCCGGACCGTCAAGGCAGAGGTCGAGAATTTCGACCGCCACAAAACCATGATCAGCACCGGTCGCCGTCGTACGCCAATCCCATGACCACAGCTCAATGTCTGCATCGGGAATTGCCGTCTGACGCGGTCCAACGATCAAACCGTCGGGACCAACAGTACCGTCACGATCCTGAACGATCAGGAACTGCGAGCCAGTCTTGAAGCTCGGAGCGGCATCGGATGAGACGACACCGTCAGCGTCAAGGAATGCACGCCAACCCTGCTGACCTTCGATCAAGCCGGTTTCGAAACCGTCACCCACGCCGAACTCGTTGGCTTCAAAACTGTTGTCGTGGACACTGCGTTCGCAAATATCCAGGACACCGTTGCCATTGTTGTCGAGTCCGTTGGTGTTGAGGATTTCAAACGAGTCCGGCAGACCGTTGTGGTTGCAGTCGATGCAGTAACCTTCACAGTGGTCGAGCTGACCGTTGGTGTTCAAGTCTTCTGACGGATCGGCCGCAATCTGAAGGCTGTCACAAATGCCGTTCAGGTCACAGTCAATGTCACTTGAGCCGTCAGCGAGTTTGTAAGCACTGCAAGGCACTTGCTCTTCACTGGATTCGTAGGTGATGCAGTCAACAGTGACCGTTCCACCTGCCGGTGCACCCAAACCACTGGTGTTGGCGTCGTTCTGGAGCGTGAAGCGGTGCATGAAGGCAAACGCACCAGCACCCTGAACGCGTGGGCTGAAGGTCGCGATCGGTGCACCATCCCAGTACAGGGTACCTGCATCGGTCAGTTCGTAGTTCGTTGCAAGGTAATCGATTTCCAAGCGGACGTTGTGTGAAACGCCAGCGCCGGTGAACCAATCGACACCCGTGTTCTCCGTTGCCGTACCGTGGAACAGGTTGATCTCACGAGCACCATCTGAACGGGTTTCGAACTGCAGGAAAGCTCTCCAGCTGTTGCTCGCCGTGTCAAAGATGTTGTCGAAGAAGAAGTCCCAGTCGACCTGGTAGTTGTCATCCGAGAACGCAATGTCAAACGAAATCGAGTGCACTGACGGGACGAAGTTGACAACCGTGCCAACATCTGGCGACGAGAACGGAATCGCCGGTGACTGATAACCGAGCGAACGTGCACCGTCTTCGGTGAAGACCAGCGTCTTGGCGCCACCACAAGTGCCGATGCTGCCGGCAGTCACGTCGGCCACGCCTGCTTCGTCAGTGAAGGCACCTGCATCGAAGTCGATCGATGCCCAGTCAGCATTCACAACACCCGTCGGATCCGGGGTCGGCGTATCATCACCATCGAACGGCTGATCGTGTACCGGTCCAAGGACGTAATCGGAATCCACATCACCATCATCTTCAAAGTCCATCACGACACTCAGACCCGCACAAGCATCGGGAATACCGTTGAGGTCAAAGTCGTTTGCCTGGTTGAAGTGGATCGCCAGCAGCTTGTCCATCATCAGCGT
>JAUIEW010000220.1 GCA_030429365.1 Phycisphaerae bacterium | reverse complement strand
CCCGCCGACGGCGGGCCACTACACTATGCGCCCCGCCGGGCCTGGGGTTCCCAGAACAGGCCTGCCGGTGCAACACGTGGTATCAAGTTTCCTGGAGACAGATCGATGGTGGAATGTCCCGTTTGTGGTGCGGAGCTGGAGCTGACCGGCGACGCGGTGGAGGGTGAGCTCATGGAGTGCGCGGATTGCGGCACCGAGCTCGAGGTGACCTCGGTGAACCCGCCCGCGGTGGCCGAGGCACCGGAATCGGAAGAGGACTGGGGCGAATGAGAGTCGGCTTCCTCCACTCCTTGATCCGCAAGGAGGAGAAGCTGCTCATCGACGCCTTCAGGCGCCACGATGACGTGGAGCTGGTGATGCTCGATGATCGCAAGCTGGTCTTCGACCTGCGTTCCCGGCCCGACGTGGACATCGTCATCGAGCGTTGCATCAACCACTCGCGGGCGCTGCACGGGCTGATCCTGCTGGAGAGCGCGGGGATCCGCTGTGTGAACACCGCCCAGGTGGCCACCCTCTGCGGCGACAAGATCCTCACCTCGGTGGCGTTGCAGGAACACGGCGTGCCGCAGCCGGAGCTGCGCATCGCGTTCACCGAGGACTCGGCGCTGAACGCGCTCGAGGAGCTCGGCTACCCGGCGGTGCTGAAACCGGCGGTGGGCTCCTGGGGCCGGCTGCTGTCGAAGGTGAACGACCGCGACGCGGCGGAGACCATTCTCGAGCACAAGACGGTGCTCGGCAGCTACCACCACTCGATCTTCTACATCCAGAAGTACGTCGAGAAGAAGGGCCGCGACATCCGCAGCTTCGTCATCGGTGATGAATGCGTCGCCGCGATCTACCGTGCCAGCGATCACTGGATCACCAACACCGCCCGTGGTGGAAAGACGTCCAATTGCGAGATGACCGAGGAGCTTCGCGACATATCACTCCGCGGTGCGCGGGCAGTGAATGGTAGCGTGGTCGCATTGGACCTATTTGAAACCAACGACGGACTTCTGGTCAACGAAGTCAACTACACGATGGAATTTCGCAACAGCGTATCCGTCACCGGCGTTGACATCCCCGGATTGATCGCCGAACACGTGGTCGGCGTCGGGCGGCAATCCAACAATGTCTAAACTCACCGTATCCATTGCAGGCGGTAGCGGTTATGCCGGTGGCGAAGCGCTGCGGTTGTTGCTGTTTCATCCGCACGTGAGCGTCAAGCAGGTCAGTTCAGAGCGCAATGCCGGCACACGCGTGTCGCGTCTGCATCCGAATCTGCGCAGCGTCACTGATCTGGCGTTTTGCACGCTGGATGATCTTGAACCGTGCGATGTGCTGCTCATGTGCCTGCCGCATGGCGAAGGGATTGCGCGGATCGATGCGTTTACCAAGTTGGCCGGTCGCGTGATCGATCTCAGTGCCGACTTTCGTTTGAACGATGCATCCGCGTATAAGAAATGGTATGGCCAAGAGCACGGGCGCCCCAAATTGTTACGGGAATTTGTGTATGGCATCCCCGAACTTCATCGCGAGCAGATGCGCGAAGCCAAGTGGGTGTCGTCGGCTGGTTGCAATGCGACGGCGTCGATTCTGGCGATGTATCCGGTCGCACAAGCCGGTGTGATCGAACCCGAGCGCATCGTGGTTGAGGTCAAAGTTGGTTCGAGCGAAGGCGGGCAGAGGGTTTCACCCGCATCGCATCATCCCGAACGCGCCGGCTGTGTGCGGTCGTTCATGCCGGTGGGGCATCGCCATACCGGCGAGATCGTGCAGGAACTGGGCGGTGAGGTTCCGATCGAAGTGAGTATGTCAGCCACGTCGATTGAGATGATTCGCGGCGTGCTTGCGACCTGCCATGTGTTTCTGAAAGACGACCTTGAAGAAAAAGACATCTGGAAAATTTACCGCGGTGCATATGGCCATGAACCGTTCGTGCGCATCGTCAAAGAGCGCGACGGGATCTATCGCCTGCCCGAGCCCAAACTCGTCGCCGGGACGAACCATTGCGATATCGGGTTCGTGCGCGACCCGCATTCGCGGCGACTTGTGATTGTCAGTGCGATCGACAACTTGATGAAAGGGGCAGCCGGTCAGGCGGTTCAGGCGCTGAACATCATGTGCGGATTCGACGAACGCACGGCGCTTGAGTTCCCCGGGCTGCATCCGTAACCATGTGTC
This sequence comes from Phycisphaerae bacterium, assembly GCA_030429365.1. Classification (GTDB taxonomy): domain Bacteria; phylum Planctomycetota; class Phycisphaerae; order UBA1845; family UBA1845; genus UBA1845. The sequence goes on along the minus strand of JAUIEW010000220.1, from coordinate 6,317 downwards.
GCCTGCTGGTCGTCAAATCCAGGAAACCGTTCGATACCAAACCGCACCTGCAGGCGTTTGCGACGCTTTCGCGCGAGAGCAAGGAATACCAGGGGCACGGCTGGGGTTGTGCAGTGATCAACGGCAGGGGAGCGTGGGACCTTTACCACAACATCAAACCCATCTGGGAAGATGATGTCGCCGCGTTTGGCGAGTCGACCTACCTGATTGCCCACGCGCGGAGTGCATTTCGCGACGAAGGGGTGAAGGTCGAAAACAACATGCCGTTTTGCGACGGTCCGAACGTGTTTGTGTTCAACGGTGAACTTCACGGCGTGCGCATTCGCGAGACTGGCCGCATCGGTGCGGAAAAAGTGTTCAATTACATCAAGCGTTTCGACCATGGCGACACCGAGGTGGCGATGCGGCGGGCGTTTGAGGTTATCGAAAAGCGCAGCGACAACGTGCGGGCGATGAACGTGGCCCTTTGCAGTGCGGAGGGCGCGTGGGTCGGGACGTTATTTAACGACGACCCGCAATACTACACGATGCACTATCGTTGCGACGACGATGGATTCGTGGTCTGCTCCGAAACGTACGATGTGTTCGACGATTGGACGCCGCTCGCCAACCGCAGCTTTAAGGTGTTTTCATGATTGTCATCAAAATCGGCGGCGGTGAGGGGATCAATCACCATGCCGTCTTCGAAAACCTGAACCGATTGATCGCGAACGGCACGCGGGCGATCGTCGTGCACGGCGCCAACCATGAGATGAAGGAACTGTGCGAGCGGCTGGACTTGCCGCAGCGGATGATCACGTCCGTGTCGGGCTACGAAAGTCGCTACACCGACGCGGCGACGATGGACGCGTTCATGATGGCCTATTGCGGCAAGGTGAATACGTCGCTGACTGCGTTGGCGAGGGCGTGCGGCGTCAATGCGATTGGCATGTCGGGCGTTGATGGCGGCTTGCTATCCGCAACTCGCAAGAAGGCTATTCGCGCCGTCGAAGATGGTAAGAAGGTGCTCATTCGCGACGACTATTCGGGCAAAATTGAAACCGTCAACGATGGTTTGCTGCGAACGCTGACCGATGCGGGGTTTGTGCCTCTGATCAGCCCGCCCGCGCTCAGCGAAGATTTTGAACCGGTCAACGTCGATGGCGATCGGGCGGCGGCAGAGATCGCTGCCGCGGTTGGGGCTGAGCGGTTGATCATCCTTTCCAACGTGCCGGGACTCCTTCGCGACGTGGATGATGAGTCGTCGCTGATTCGGTTGATCGAACGCAGCAACGTGGAGGCGTTTGAAGAGTTTGCCAAGGGACGCATGCGCAAGAAGGTCATGGGCGCGGTCGAGGCGATCGACAAAGGCGTCGGCGAAGTTGTGTTTGCGGATGCTCGGATCGAGTCGCCGATCGATTCGGCGCTGAATGGACAGGGCACGGTGATACGACCATGAATACCGCGATCGACTACCAGCAGTTGCAGCGTCAATACGAACTCGAAGTCTATCCCAAGCGCGACGTCACTTTCGTGCGCGGGGAGGGCTGCCTCGTGTGGGATGACACCGGCAAGGAGTACCTCGACTGTGCAGCCGGTCATGGCGTGGCCAACGTCGGTCACTGCAACCCAGCCGTCGTCGAAGCGATTCGCGAGCAAGCCGGCAAACTCATCACGTGCCCGGGGACATACTACAACGACGCCAAGGCGCAGCTCATCGAAAAGCTCGCGTCGATCACGCCCGATGGATTGAATCGATCGTTCCTGTGCAACTCCGGTGCCGAGTCGATCGAAGCCGCCATCAAATTCGCACGAGCTACCACCGGCAGAACCAACTTTGTCTGTGCCAACCGCAGTTTTCACGGGCGAACACTTGGTGCACTGAGCGCCACGTTCAACCATGCGTACAAAAATCCGTTCGAACCGCTGGTGGCTGGATTTGAATTCGTCAGCTACAACAACATCGACGCGTTGGCAGCGGCTGTCACCAAGGATACTGCGGCTGTCATCCTCGAACCGGTGCAGGGCGAGGGCGGTGTGCACATCGGCGACCCTGCGTATCTGCAAGCCGCTCGAAGAATCTGCGACGACACCGGCACGCTGTTGATCTTCGATGAAATCCAAACAGGCTTTTGTCGCACGGGTCGCATGTTCGCCAGCATGCACGCGGGCGTCACTGCCGACATGATGTGTGTGGCCAAGGCGATCGCGGGCGGCTTGCCGATGGGAGCGGTCGTGTGCGGTGACCGCGTCGAAATCTCGATCGGGTCGCACGGGTCCACGTTCGGCGGAAACCCCTTATGCTGTGCAGCCGCCAATGCCGCGATCAACTACATGATCGACCATCGCCTCGACGAACAAGCCGCCAAACTCGGCGAGATGCTCGTACGCCGCCTAAGCGAACGCAACCTGAGCAAAGTCCGCGAAATCAGAGGCATCGGCTTGATGATCGGCATCGAACTAAGAACCAAAGCCCGCCCCTTCGTCATGCAACTGCTCGAAGAAGGCATCATCACCCTCCCAACCGGCGCAACCGTCGTCCGACTCCTCCCGCCACTGACGATAACCCCGCAGCAAATCGAGTCCGTCGAGCAGGCGCTGGCTCGCGTGTTGGCTTAAGGTAATCGTCGCGCTCATTATCCTGCAGCAACCACCACGTGAACCGGCTTGTCTGGTATGTTGGCTACTTGGATTATCGCTGCATTTAGAGTATAGAACTTTGTACGAACCAAGAATCCCATTTCGGTTCGCGGAGACATTCAGATGAATGATACCGATATTGGTAGCCAAAGGGATCAGGTCGTCATTCGAGCGACACCGGTCAACTCGCTGGTCATATCCGTTTCCCAGTTAAAACGATCATTCGGCAAAGTTCAGGCCCTTTGCGGAATGAGCATGTCCATCAAGCGTGGGAGTATCACTGGGTTTCTTGGCAACAACGGTGCTGGCAAGACGACGACAATTCACTCGCTCCTTGGGTTTATTCCACCCGACCAGGGGACGATTCATGTTCTCGGGTTCGATCCGCAGGTTGATCCGGTCAAAATCAGGCAGCGGGTCGGGTTCTTTCCGGAACGCGATCAACCTTATGATTGGATGACCATTGACGTGTTGTTCGACATGGGAGCGGCTGCCTACCCGACTTGGAACCGCGATCTTCAGAAGAAGCTTTGCGAACAGTTTTCCGTTGCGACAGAGAAGAAGATCAAGCACCTCTCGAAGGGAAACGTTGCGAAGGTGAAGCTGATCTTCGCACTGGCGCATTGTCCGGAACTGCTTATTCTGGATGAGCCCACAAGCGGTCTTGATCCGGCATCTCGCTATGAATTGCTTCAGATGATCAGGCAACTAACGACCGAGCAGAACATCACAACATTATTCTCCTCACACAATCTCGACGATGTGTCCGAGATTGCGACCGATTTGGTCATCATCCATCAGGGCAAGAGCATTCTCTCCGAAAGCGTTTCCACAATTCACGAAGAGCTGTTGTTGATCGAGGCGAAAGAATGGACCGGCGATCCGCCCGACGCAGTCAAAGCATGTACCATCAAGTCCGCGCAACATCATGGCCGCACCTATTGGCTGATTCGCAGTCAGTCGATGGATGCTGTTGACGAAATCGTTTCTCAGCAAGACGGCGTACTGACAACCCATCGCATGTCGCTTGCCGCTCTCTTCTTGTTCTTAACGCAGGGGTGGGTGGACTTGGGCGCGAAAGCAGAGGTGGTCGAATGATCCGCCCCATTATCATTGCCGAATATCATCAGACGAAACATCATTTCTTCAAGGCATTGCTTGTCGTTGGTTTGCTGACATTGCTCTTACGCTTCGTTGGAGGCAGTTGGGGTGCTTTCATCGTCCTGATTGGCATTCTGCCAAACCTTGGATTGTCGATGGGGCATGGAACGTTTGCCGAAGAGTTCATGAAAGGGCAGTTCAAGTTTCTGTTCAGCCTGCCCGTGAGTCGTTTTCAGATATGGATCGTGAAGTGCATCTCCGGCCTCATTGGGTTGGCCATCTTTTCGGGATTCGTTTGCACAATCATGTTCGCTTTTCCAAGCGAGGAGTTGCGTAAGCTTTTTGATTTTCTTCCAGCGTTGGAGGTGTCTCCTGCTAACTTGGCCGTCTTGATTGCGGGTGTTTGCCTTTACGGTTTTGGCGTGGGGTTCTTTTCCATCACGGCCTGCACGTCGACGCGAGTGGCGGGATTGATCAGCAGCCTGTTGCTGTACTTTCCACTCGTTGCATTCTGGGTCATGTACCAGATATTCGCTTCGGAAGTGCCTATTGCAGCCGCTTCGCTTGTCTTCATCAGTGCAGCGGCATCGTTTATTTTTGGCGCTTTGATACTTTTTGGGTTGCGAAATCCCTTTGTCGATTCCGCGTGGATACGGCGTGTCACCGGGTTTAGTGTCGTACTGGTTACAGGGGCCGTCATGACGGTCGCGGGGAGCATCGCGTTGTCCTGGCCGGTCTCCTATGGGCCGCCAACGTTTGACAACGTCATGCGGGCGCACGCATCCCACGATGGCAAGCACATCATGGTCATCGCGCTGAGGCGACTCATCCAGACGAACGGGTACATTGTAACGGCTGATGGAACCATCGTCCGAGACCTTGAGATCGGATCGACGGACTTGGGGGAACGCAAGCTCGCCTGGCGCCCAACTTCCCACGGGTTTGATGCGTGCTTTCAACGATCGGAAGGATTGGCCGCAGAACTTGGCGTCTCTGGCGAGCCGAGAAAGGAACTCGATATTCAAGTGCTCTCGTTGGAGAAGGGAGAGTTGTTCGAAATCCCGAGCGTCCAGAAATGGGAGAGCGAGTCGAGCGTGCGGTACATCGGGTGGGCCCCCGATGGCAAACAGTTGTTGGCCGTCCGGCGGACTTGGGATCGAAACAAGTCATTGACCCAGATCATATCCCAGGGAATTGAAAGTGGCGATGTTACATCCATCGGTGAAGAGCTCGAAAACGCTGAACCCACCATTCTTGTGAGCGGTCATGTTGTGGTTCAAGCTTGGGATGATGCTGGTGAAGTGAAGACCATTACTCTCTTGGAACCGCGCACCAACACGTCCCAGGTGATATCGACATCCTCTGAGCTAAGGCTTGTTTCATTCTCGCCAGATGCCCAAAGCGCTTACTTTGTCAAAACAATTTACGGCGAGAAGACCGTTGGGCACGAGATCGTGCGGCAATCGTTGGTTGATGGAGAAAGTACTGCAATCGTTGCAAGCGATGAATTGCCGAGCGCATCGCTTCTCGAGTCGGCCAAAGGTAAAATGGCCACCGTGTACTGCTCAATGTCGGCAGGTGGGAAGTGGCTGGATTGTCGTATCTATGATCATCGCAACGTCGATGAGGCGAAAGGGTGGTTGATTGCACTCCCCTCTGGCGATCGGGTTCCTGCGCCGGAGGTTCCGGAAGGAAAAGTGTCGGACGGGCTGACATTCTCTCCGAGTGAGGCGAGGGTTCTTCATGCGCTACGAGACGAGTACAATCTGAATAGCGATAAAGAAATAAGCGACGTATTCTCCCGCACCAAGCTTGAGGTCTTGGACATTGACACCGCTGGCATTCGTCAGGCATGCGAACCTCTTGAGCTTAAGAACGCCTATGATTTTCAATGGCTCAATGATGACACGATCATCTATTTGAGCAATGAGGATAATGGCGAAGTCCTCAATAATGGAAACAGACTTTGGAAGATTGATCTGGCAGATTGCTCGAATACGAGAATCGTCCCCAAGGTGACACCGGCAGATTAAACGTTTCATCCAAATGTCAGCGAAATTGACAAGTGCCGCGGGTCGCGATTGAGCAACCCGCGGCATTTTTATTTGCTTGAGCTATCTGACGTAGAATTCAAATTCGTAGCTGATGGTTTTGGATTCGCCGGGTTTTAAATTCAAATCCCAGGTGACGTCGCTGTGGTTGTTGATGACGGCGTGGTTGTGGCCCTTCCAGTCTTGTCTGCGATGGTCGTTGACGTGGATGGCGCCGTTGTCGGATGCTGTTGTCGCCTTGCCGCCGATGCTTGCGGAGATTCGCATTTGCGAACTTTCTTTGCGGTAGTTGGTCAGCGTGATCGTTCCGCGTTTCTTGATCAGCGAGTAGGACTTTCGGTTCCAGTTCAGTGCATCGGGGGTGCGGCTTAGCTCTTCCTCGACGTAGTCGCCGCGCACATCGACAGCCACCGTGACGGGGATCAACGTCGTACCACCCACGGGTGTGTAGGTGAGGAGTTCCTGAGCCAACGGGACGAAATCGCGCAGCAGCAGTGCGGGACCCGTCGTCCACGGAGCCTGCGACTTGTTGATCAATTCAAACTG
>JAUIEW010000005.1 GCA_030429365.1 Phycisphaerae bacterium | reverse complement strand
ACCCGGCGGCACCTGAATTTCCGGCAAGCCCGCTTCCGCACTCTTAATCAGCGAACGCTCCAGCGCATCGTCCGGCATGATCACGCAGTCTTTCACGTACGCCTCAACCGCCGACCACGTCGCCTGCCCCGCTGCTGCCTTGCCCATCGCATCCCCTTTTCATTGAAAATCAATCAACCTGTACGTGCATCACTGGGTGCTTGCCACCCAGTGTTCATTGAGAGTTTTCGGTCGGCGAAACCTCAACGTGAACCGTCGAAGCCCTAACCCGTGCTCTGCATAGCCGCCGCGATACCGTTGATGCTCAAGAACAGCGCCGCGCGAACGGCTTCCTCATCATCCGAACCATCACGAAAGCGCGTCATCAATTCAATCTGAAGCAGATTCAACACGTCCGTATACGGATTGCGCGCGTGGATCGCCCGTTGAATCACCCGGTTGTTATCAAGCAATTTTCCCTGACCCGTAATCGCCAGAATCGCCTTCTTGCAAAGGGCGAACTCCGCGACGATCGTCTCATGCAATCCCTTCTCGACAAATGCAGCATAGCGCTGCGCGATGATCAACCGCGCCCGAGCCATCTCCTGCTGAGCATTGTCGATCACCGTTCGGAAGAAATCCCACTCGCGATACCACTGCTGCATCGTCGCCAGCGCACCCGAATCCTCAGACGTCACTATTTCGATGGCCGTTCCCAGCCCATACCAGCCAGGAACCGTATACCGCGTCTGCGTCCAGGCGAATACCCAGGGAATCGCTCGCAGGTTGTCCAACCCAACCGCCCCACCCGAGCGCGACACGGGCCGCGACGCAATGGGCAGCCGACTGATGTGCTCGATCGGCGAACAACCCGTGTAAAACGCCCAGAAATCCGGATGCTCGACCAGTTTGCGATACGCCTCCATCGAGTGCCGCGCAATGTCACTCATGATCTTCGCATCATCCCCGCCGCCCGATGCATCCGCTTGTGCCTCTGCGCCGATCTCAACTGTTCCGATGATCATCGCGTGAACGATCTGCTCGACATGACGCCGCGCGATCGCGGGCAGCGCATAGCGAAACGTGATGACTTCGCCCTGCTCGGTGAAGCGAATTCGACCGTTGCGACTTTCAGGCGGGCTGGCCAATATCGCCCTGTTCGCCCTGCCGCCACCGCGACCGACCGTTCCGCCGCGGCCATGGAAAAAGCGAAAATCGATCTGCTGCTCATGCATCGCAGCCGCCAACCTTCGCTGAGCCACTTGCAGCGCCCAGTTGCTCATCCAATAACCACCGTCCTTGTTGCTGTCGGAGTAACCGAGCATGATTTCCTGCCGCCGGCGCCTCGCTTCCAGATGCTTGGAATACGCCGGATGAGTGACAAGTCGTGTCATCAACTCCGGCGCCCGCTCGAGGTCGTCGATGGTTTCAAACAGCGGCACCACATCGGGCGAGGCCTCCACCCGCCCGCCGCGCATCCGCCACAAGCCGGCTTCCTTCATCAACACGAGCACCGTCAACATGTCGCTCACGTCGTGCGTCATGCTGATGATATAACTGCCGATCGCCGAGGGGGTGATTCGACTGGTCTCGCGAAGCGTCTCGTACAAATCGAGCAGGTCGCGCGTCGCCTCGGAGACTTCAGCCTCGCGCGGCAGCAGCGGACGCGGATCTTCAAGTTGCTCGCCAAGCAACCGGCAACGACCATCTTCACCAAGCGATTCATAGTCGGTGTGCACGCGGGCGATGCGCAGCAGTTCGGCGACGGCGGCAGTATGCACGTCGCTATGCTGACGAATATCAAGCGACGCGAAATGCAATCCAAACGCCTCAGCCCGAACGCGCAAATCGCGAAGACGCCCTTGCGAAATGACAGCTAAGCCGCATTCATCCAGGCAGGTCTGCATCAGCGCGATGTCCGCAATAAACTGCGACGCGGTGTAGGCACTGGCATCGCCGCGGGCGTCGCGCAGCTTTGCGATCATCTGCAAAATACGCTTGCGATAAGGCTCAAACTGCAGATCGCTTCGATCCGACTCACTCAGCGGGCAACGCTGTTCATCCACGTCGATGGCGGCTAACAGTGCCGGGCACACGTCGACACACTTGGTCGAAATGGAAAGTTCGTGGCGCAATTCGGTCAACTGGGCGATGAATTGATCGATGACGGCTTGTCGAAGCTCACGAAGCGTACCGCGCGTCACTTCATTGGTGACCAGCGGATTGCCATCGCGGTCGCCGCCGATCCACGTCCGGTACCGCAGGAAGCTCGACATCGGCGGCGTGGCGTCGTAATGCGTTTCGAGCGCGCCGCCCAGGTCGCGATAAAGTTGCGGTACTGCATCCCAGATCGCGCCGTTGAGAAAATACAAGCCGTTGCGCACTTCCGTGATCACGTGGGGCCGCTCCGCCCGCACCTCATCGGTGGCGAACATCAAGAACACGTCGCGCACGATCTGCTCGGCGTTTTGCTTGGCCTCCGCAGCCGCTTGGGTTTTGTCGTGACGTAGCAGCAACGCGTTGGCCACCCGCTTCTGATTGCGGAGCACGCTGCGCCGGCGCGCTTCGGTCGGGTGGGCTGTCAGGGTCGGTTGAATGTCGAGACGATTGAGGACTTTCAGCACGCGATCAAGCGACAGACCGCGCCGCTTCAACTGGGCGATGGCGTCGGCGATGGATTCAGCCCGCGGTTTCTCGGCACTGGCGTCGCGTTCGCGCTGCCGGTTGATGCGAATGATTTCAACCTGCTCGGCTTTGTTGACCAAATGAAATCGCAGCGTGAGCGTCTTGAGCAAATTGCGGATGTCGGCCACATCGAGCTTGGCGATGATCGAAGCGGCTTGATCCCTGAGATGGTTCTGCTCCGGGGACTTGGATTGGGCAGCATCGGAACTCTCGTCCGCAGTTTGGGCGCGTTTGCAAAGATCAACCAACTCCGCATAGGTGGCGCATGACGCATCGCCCAACCCGCGGCGAACCACCTGCTCAAGGAGCATGTCCAAATGCGCGATGTCGTCGTTCAACAGAACAGACATGATTCAAGCTCCGATCGGAAAAAACCATCAAACTCACTGGAGCGATAGAACAACCGCTGCCGAATCCTGTCAAGATTCACAACAGCCGCCAAACACCTAGGAAACGCACATAAAACCATTAATGACATAGTGTTACCAGAATTCCAACAACGCAGGCAACATGCCCTCTCCGGTTTTACCATACCCGGTTTGCCATCCACGCCAACTTAGTGTAATATTGACACTAAGAAGGAGCCGACCATGAGCCAGCTAGACGCCATATACCGAACGCCTCTGGGCCTCTTGACCGATCTTTATCAACTCACCATGGCCCACGGTTACTGGAAACTCGACCGCGCTGACGAGCAAGCCGTCTTTCATCTCTTCTTCCGCAAGCCGCCGTTTGGTGGAGGATACGCGATTGCGGCAGGTCTGGCCCGCGTGGTCGATTTGATCCGCGAATTCCACTACGCACCCGACGACCTCGCGTATCTGGCCACGCTGGTGGGAAACGATGGCCAACCGCTCTTCGGACCCGCGTTCTTGAAGTACCTCGGCGAAATGACTTTTGCCTGCGACGTGGACGCGATTCCCGAAGGGTCAGCCGTGTTCGCCAATGAACCGCTCATCCGTGTTCGCGGCCCCCTCATCCATGCCCAAATCCTTGAATCCGCACTTTTGAATCTCGTCAACTTCGAAACACTCATTGCCACCAAAGCGGCGCGGGTCTGTGCAGCCGCGGACGGCGACGATGTCCTGGAGTTCGGATTGCGGCGCGCCCAGGGGATCGACGGCGCGCTATCCGCCAGCCGAGCAGCGTACCTCGGCGGTTGCGCTGCAACGTCCAACGTGCTGGCTGGCAAACTGTTCGGCATCCCGGTCAGAGGCACGCACGCCCACAGTTGGGTCATGTCCTTCACCAACGAAGCCGAATCGTTTGAAGCATACGCAGAAGCGATGCCAAACAACTGCGTGTTCCTCGTCGACACTTACGACACCATCGCCGGTGTGCAAAACGCCATCGAAGTCGGACGCCAACTCCGCGAGCGCGGGCACCGCATGGTCGGTATTCGGCTCGATTCCGGAGACCTTGCGTACCTGAGCATCGAAGCCAGACAACTTCTGGACGAAGCTGGTTTCGGCGACGCAGTGATCGTGGCATCCAACGACCTGGACGAACATCTCATCCAGGACCTCAAGCATCAGGGCGCGACCATCGCGGTCTGGGGCGTCGGGACGAAACTGGTCACGTCATACGATCAGCCGGCATTGGGTGGCGTGTATAAACTCAGCGCAATTCGAAAAGCAGACGGCGCGTGGGCCCATCGCCTCAAGCTTTCCGAGCAGGTCATCAAGACCAGCATCCCCGGTATTTTGCAGGTCCGACGCTTCGAAAATGGGCAGGGCATGATCGCCGACATGATCTTTGACGAACTCACCGGCGCCGGCAAATCCCCCGCGATTGTCGACCCGAAAGATCCCACGCGTCGTAAGAAAATCAGCGCCAACGCGAGCGCCCGCGACTTACTGGTCCCCATCGCGCGAGCAGGCACGATCGTTTACGATGACGAGCCGCTCGAAGTCTCGCGCCAGCGCGCTCAACAAGAAATCGCAAAGTTGCACCCGGGCACACGACGGTTCGCAAATCCGCATGAATACCCGGTCGGGCTTGAACCGCAGTTGCACAAACTGCGCACCCGCATGATCGATGACGCACGCGATCAATTCCTCTCATTGGCGGAGTTGGAATAATGCATCTCATTCACGTTGGAGCCGCGATCCTCAATCAAACGCCTCTAGATTGGGATAACAACTCAGAAAACATTCGCGCGGCGCTCACCTTGGCACGCGAAAAAAAAGTGTCGCTGCTCTGCCTCCCGGAGCTCTGCATCTGCGGTTACGGTTGCGAAGACGCATTCTTCGCACCGGCGACCCGGCGGATGGCCCGGCGCGTGCTGAAAGAATTGTTACCGGCCACGCGCGGCATCGCCGTGACGCTTGGCCTGCCCGTGATGCATCAGGGTTTGCTCTTCAACGCGTGCGTCTTCGTCGTGGACGGCAGCGTGGTTGGCATTGTGCCCAAGCAACACTTGGCTGGCGATGGTTTGCACTACGAGCCCAGGTGGTTTCGCGCTTGGCCCCAACGGGCTGTCGCACAGATCGATGTCGACGACACCGACGTACCCTTCGGCGACCTCGTGTTCAATCTGGATGGCGTCCGCGTCGGGTTTGAAATTTGCGAAGATGCGTGGGCTGCGAATCGACCCGGATCGTCCCTGGCCGATCGCGGTGTCGATGTGATTCTCAACCCCAGCGCCAGCCACTTCGCATTCGGCAAACACGCCATCCGCAAGCGACTCGTTGCCGACGGTTCGCGCGCGTTCGGCGTCACCTACGTCTACAGCAACCTTGTCGGCAACGAAGCCGGCAGAGCGATCTACGACGGCGGGGCACTGATCGGATCATCGGGAACCATCGTCGCCAGCGGACCCCGGTTTTCCTTTCAATCCATCGACCTCACCGATGCAGTCGTGGACATCGACGCGACCCGCACCCAGCGTGCCCAACTCGCCAGCCGACAACCCAGCATCGAACCAGACGCCGGACTCGTCGATGTCAAGTTCACACTGCCTCAGGCGCAGCCAGCCGCGCCACCCAACCGCGAAGCCTCCTGGGAAGAATCCGAATCTCGCGACGAAGAGGAATTCACGCGGGCGATCGCATTGGGGCTTTTCGACTACGCGCGCAAATCGCGCTCGCGCGGATTCGTGGTGTCGCTCAGCGGCGGGGCTGACTCGACGGCGTGCGTCGCGTTGATCCGGTTGATGGTTGACTTCGGAATCAAAGAACTCGGGATGCCGCGGATGTGCGAGGCGTTCGGCTTCATTCCGTTTGATCCACGCCCGATGAAGGACGGCGACGGCTTGACCGACGCCATACTGACGACCGCTTACCAGGCAACGCGCAACAGTTCATCGACCACGCGAGATGCAGCCCGCACTGTCGCGGAGGCGGTCAGCGCCCGACACCTCGAACTCGATGTCGACGCCTTGAACCGCGGCTACGTCGAAATGATCGAGGGCGCGGTTGGCCGCAAACTCTCCTGGGAACAAGACGACATCGCGCTGCAAAACATCCAAGCCCGCGTGCGCGCCCCCGGCATCTGGATGTTGGCGAATCTCGAAAACAAATTGCTCGTCGCCACCAGCAACCGCTCCGAAGCGGCAGTCGGTTACACGACGATGGATGGCGACACGTGCGGCGGCATCAGTCCCATCGCGGGCATCGACAAGGCGTTCCTTCGACGATGGTTATCGTGGCTTGAGCAGACTGGCCCCGCAGGAATAGGCCCGATGAGAGCCGTCGGCGTCGTCAATCGTCTCGCGCCAACCGCGGAGTTGAGGCCGCAATCGCAAAATCAGACCGACGAAGACGACTTGATGCCATACGACGTGCTCGACGCGATCGAGCATCAGGCGATTGGCCAGAAGCGATCACCGGCAGAGGCGCTCACCGATCTTCAAACCCAGTTTCCCCAATACGATGTGAAGATATTGACCCACTGGGTGGTGCGATTTTTCAAGCTCTGGAGCCGCAACCAATGGAAACGCGAACGGTTCGCCCCGAGTTTTCATGTGGACGACAAGAACCTCGATCCCAAGACCTGGTGCCGCTTCCCGATTCTTTCGGGTGGATTCCGCCGCGAACTCAGGGAACTTGTGCCGGAAAACGACGACCGATCGACGTAAGTGTCGGCATGATTCGAAGCCAACGAATGAAAATCGAACGACCACTTGCCTTAGTGTTCATTTGACACTATACTAAGTGTGACTAGTACACGAAGAGGATTCACAATGCCTTATAGCTACGAATTCCAAAGACCGGCACTGACCGTCGACATCGTCGTATTCGCGCTCGACGAGGACGACTTGAAGGTCATGCTCATCGAACGCGACCTGAAACCCTATGCGGGCCGATGGGCGCTTCCGGGCGGATTCGTCCGCGTGGAAGAAACCCTCGATGATGCCGCCCGCCGCGAACTGGAGGAAGAAACTGGATTGACCAACATCTTCCTCGAGCAGCTTTACACCTTCGGCGCGCTCAATCGCGACCCGCGCGAACGGGTGGTCACGGTGGCCTACTTCGCGCTCGTCAACCTCGAAGGGCACCGCGTGCAAGCCAGCACCGACGCACGCAATGCCGCGTGGTTTGCGGTCAGCGATCTACCGGATCTGGCCTTCGACCACCATCAGATTCTGGATACGGCGCTGGATCGACTGCGGGGCAAACTCCGCTATCAACCGGTTGGCTTTGAACTGCTTCCGAAGAAATTTCCGCTGCGAAGTCTGCAGCACCTTTACGAAGTCGTGCTCGACCGCGAACTCGATAAGCGAAACTTTCGCAAGAAAATCCTGAGCATGGACATCCTTGTCGAGTTGAAAGAGATCGAAAAAGACGTGGCCCACCGGGCGGCGAAGCTCTACCGATTCGACAAAGCCAAGTACGACCGAAAGACACGCGGCGGTTTTAACTTTGAGATTTGAAGATGAAAGCCCTGATCCTCGTTGACATTCAAAACGACTTCGTACCCGGCGGTTCGCTGGCTGTTGCGGATGGGGATGCGGTCATTGCCGTTGCGAATCGCCTGATGCCTTCGTACGAATTCGTTGTGGCGACTCAGGATTGGCACCCAGCCGATCACCAGTCATTCGCCCGCGAACACGACGGTTTTTCGGTGGGCGACGTGATCAAGCTGGACGGGCTCGATCAGGTTCTGTGGCCGGCACACTGCGTCCAGGGCACGCGTGGCGCCGAACTCTGCGCCGACCTTGATCGCAATCGCATCAACGAAATCGTTCGCAAAGGAACCGACAGGAATATCGACAGCTACAGCGGTTTCTTCGACAACGGCCATCAAAAGGAAACCGTCCTCGCCAGTCTCTTGCGCAAGCGCGGCGTCACGAGCGTGGATGTCATGGGTTTGGCCACCGACTATTGCGTGAAGTTCACGGTACTCGATGCCATCAGAGAAGGATTCGCCACGCGGCTGATAACCGAAGGATGCCGCGGCGTTGAGTTGAAAGAAGGCGACTGCAAGCGCGCGATTGAGGAAATGTGCCAAGCCGGCGCAAAGGCTGCGACAAGTGAAGGCAAAACAGGTGCAAGATGAATCGAGAAGCACGACAAACCATCGCGCAGGAAACGCTGACCATCATCGAGCGCGGCGAATATGTGCCTCGGCCCGGTTCACGCGCGAACATCGCGAAGGCTCTTTCAGAGTCCGTCTCAATCACGCGCGTTTTCAAACCGGAAGAACTTGCAAGCCTGATCGCAACCGCACCGTCACTGGTATCCGGCGAGACGCGTTTTGATGTGCGAAACGAAACAACGCTCAGTGCAGCCGCCCGTCTCGTCGTCCAACAGGGACACGATCGCGTGCTGTGTTTGAACTTCGCGTCCGCCAAGAACCCCGGCGGTGGATTTCTCGGTGGCAGCCAGGCACAAGAGGAAAGCCTCGCACGGTCGTCCGGGTTGTACGCATCGCTGTGTGCGGCGTCTGAATACTACGACGTGAACCGACGATGCGGGACGGCCCTGTACACGGACCACATGATCCTAAGCCCAAACGTCACCGTCTTTCGAAATGATGCGGGCGACTTGCTCGATACGCCTTACGACGTGGCGTTCCTGACGGCGCCGGCGGCCAACGCGGGCGCGGTCCAAAAGAATGAACGCAACCGCGCCCGCGAGATCATCCCCACAATGGATCGGCGCATCGCCATGGTGCTCGCGGTCGCTGCCAACTGCGGATACCGACATCTGGTCCTCGGCGCGTGGGGGTGCGGTGTGTTTCGAAATCACCCAGCCGACATCGCAAAACTGTTCGCCAAACACTTGTCTGGAAACGGTGCGTACGCGAAGTGCTTTGAGCAGGTCGTATTCGCCGTCCTCGATAAACCGAACGGAAACGTGATCAAGCCATTTCAGCAAGCCTTCGCGGGCTCGCGGAAAGGAGTGTGACCCATGATCGGACTGACAACCATTCGACAAGGCGAAAAGGTCGCCATCTGGAGCAATGATGGATGCGTTCGATTTGTGGACGGCCCACAGAAACTGTGGCTGTACCGCGAATCGGTCGAACCGCTCCAGCGTTATCACGCGGAAGCTGGCGAGTACTTGATCATTCAGAAACTCGACGGGTCGGCGGTGCATATCCTAGGGCCCAACGAAGTCTGGTTCGACCCGATCAAGCACAAATCGGTACGGACCAAGCCACTTGTTCCGCTCGACGCCAACGAAGCCGTCATCGTCTATCGTCGCGACAATGACGACGTGTCGTGCCGCGTGCTTCGGGGACCGGCTCAATACATGCCGGAACCCAACGAGTGGCTGCACGAATTCGTCTGGCACGGCTCCGACCCGGCCAACCCGCGTAAGAAGATTCCATACGCGCTGCGGTTCACGAAGTTGAGGGTCATTCCCGACCAGACTTACGTCAATGTGGACGACGTACGGACGGCTGACGACGCACTGCTTACGGTGCAGGCCATGATCTTCTTTGAGTTGGTCGACATTGACCGGATGCTTGATCAAACGCACGATCCGGTGGCGGATTTTGTCAACGCGGTCACAGCCGATGTGATTGACTTCGCAGCCGGCAGAGAATTCATCGTGTTCAAGCGCGACACCGAGAAACTAAGTGCGTTGGAAACGTATCCAAACCTCACCGCGCGGGCTGAACGAATCGGATATCAGATCAACAAGGTCGTCTACCGCGGTTATGAAGCCAATCCGAAGCTGCAGGCCATGCACGACCACGCGATCGAAGCGCGCACAGCGTTGCAGCTCGAGTCGGAAACGGAACGTCAGGCCCAGGAACTTGCCGACTTGAAGCTCGTTCGTGAAGCCCAGCGTGCCAAGCAGCAGCGGGAGATTGAACGTGAGCAAACCGAACACGAACAGCTCATGAACCGCCTCACCCACGAAGAACTGAGTAAACAGCAAGCCGAAGATCATCAGCAGTCCGTGGCGTTTCGAAAAGAACTCAACGCATTGGAGATGGATCACGAACGCGCCAAGAACGCGGAACGGTCCATGTATCTCAAGTCGATGCAGGAGTTGAAAGTCGACCTGACCCGCTACCTCGTCGCCCAATACCAACACCCTGACCGCTTGATCAAAATCGACGGCAAGGACACCGCCAATTTACACCTGCACGACGGATCGACGGGGAGACCATGATGCCAGAACACAGCGCTGTTGAAGCGGTTTTTGAAGGACGCTTTCTCAAGTTGGCCAAGCGCGGCAGATGGGAGTACGCCACGCGCACCAAGGCCACCGGCGTGGTCGCCATTGTCGCGCTTCACGACGACGATCGGATGGTCCTCGTCGAACAGTATCGACCACCGGTCGATGCGCCGGTCATCGAGTTGCCGGCAGGGTTGGCTGGCGACATCGATGACTCGGAAACCCTGCTCAACGCGGCCCAGCGAGAGCTTTCCGAGGAAACGGGGTACGTCGCCGATCGATGGACGCGAATGAATACTGCGTATTCTTCGCCCGGGATCACGGATGAAGCGATCACGTTTTTCCTGGCGCGTGGACTTACGAAAGTTGGCGACGGCGGCGGAGTCGGGTCGGAGTCCATCAGAATTCACGAAGTCCCATTGAAAAATCTTACCGGTTGGCTGGATTCCGAAAAGTGCCACCATATGACAGTCGACATGAAACTCCTAGCCGGCGCTTTCGCGGCTAGGGCGACAATCGAGTCAGAAAAATCATGAACACGAAAGATCTCAAACAAATCAGCAAGTCGCTGAGCTACGTGCTTCGCCATCGGCCCGATTCAATCGGCATCACGCTGGAGCCGGAAGGCTGGATCGCTGTTTCCGAACTGCTCGACGCTTTCGCCCGCAATGGTCAAGTCTATTCGCGGGCGCTCATCGAGCAGGTCGTTGCCGAAAACACCAAGCAGCGCTTTGAGTTCGACGATGAAGGCCAACGCATTCGCGCCCGACAAGGACACTCTGTCGACATCGACCTCGGCTACGAAACCACCACCCCACCAGACACGCTGTATCACGGGACAGCCACCCGCAACCTGGACTCAATCCTGAAACAAGGATTGCTTAAGGGAGCTAGGCATCACGTGCACCTTTCCACCGACAAGGACACGATGCTCGCGGTGGCGATGCGACACGGCAAGCCCGTGCTCCTTTCAATTGACGCCAGACGGAT
This sequence comes from Phycisphaerae bacterium, assembly GCA_030429365.1. Classification (GTDB taxonomy): domain Bacteria; phylum Planctomycetota; class Phycisphaerae; order UBA1845; family UBA1845; genus UBA1845. The sequence continues at coordinate 43,938 of JAUIEW010000005.1, read as the reverse complement.
GCACGAGGACAAACACCAATTCTTCGTCACCGGCAACCAGGTCTGGCTGACCGACCACGTCCCGCCGCAATACTTGACGGTCCTCCCCTAACCAGACGCTCGCATCTCAATGGGCCGTCAGAAGGTGCCAGCGCAGCCTCTCCGAGACCGATCCCGATACAGAAGAGGCTTCAGAGCGCAAAAAACAACGATTTGACTTACTAGACGACTGGTCGTATACTTGTCTTGTGATGACGCCGACCACGACCAACACGAAAGACCGCATTGTCGAAGCCGGCTCGACGTCGATCGCCGCGAAGAGCTTCAATGGTTGCGGCTTGAAGGAGATTCTGGAGTTAGCCGACGTCCCCAAAGGCTCGTTCTACCATTACTTCAAGTCGAAAGAAGACCTGGGCGTCGCGGTCATCGAAGAGTCAGCCGCCGCCCACGCGGATTTCATTCGTGACCATCTCAGCAACCGCCAGCTGAGTCCGTTGAAACGCATTCAGAATCTTTTCGGCGCGATGCGGGATCACTACGTTGAACACGGCCCCATGCGGGAATGCGTGATTGCAAAGCTGGCATTGGAGGTGGCGCAACTCAGCGAACCGATGCGGTTGGCGATCAAGTACGCGTATTCCAATTGGTCTGCACAACTCGCGAGGGTGCTGACAGAAGCCATAGCAGCCAGCGAGGTCAGCGAATCCCAGGATCCCGAACAACTCGCGGACTTTCTCGTCAATGCATGGGAGGGCTGCACGCTCCGCATGCAAATCGATCAAAACACCGACGCGATCAATCAGTTCATTGAACGCATCACCAACACGCTGCCGCGTATTTAGGCACCTTTTTTATTTGGATACCCACTAGACGACCGGTCTATTCAGCAAGGAGCGATGACGATGTACGCCAAACCCAAGTCCCCTACCTTCATCGCGATCTCGTCGATCGCGTCGGTACTGATGGTGGCAGCGCCGGCATTCGCACAAGCGCCAACACCGGTGCGCACCGAGTCCGTTTCGATCGAAAGCGTTCAAGAGCATCGACGCGTGACCGGGAGTTTACAAGCCGTCGCACGATCCTCGGTTGCTTCGCAGGAAGCGGGCCAAGTGGTCAGCATTCTGACCGACGAGGGCATGCGCGTCGCCGAAGGAGAAGTCATTGCACAGTTGGACGCCCGACGGCTCAAGTCGCAACTCGCAGAAACCTTGGCGCGAGTCGCGCGAACTGAAAGCGAACTGGTCGAGCGAGAATCCGAACTCGAATTCGCCGAGTTTGAAAAGCACCGCCTGACCAATCTGCGCGAAGGGCTCGAAGCCAGCGCGCGCGAACTCAAAGTCGCCATGTCGGAATTCGGCGCCGCCCAAGCGCGGGTGGAAGCCGCCAAGCGGGCCATCCTCGAAGGGCAACATCAAGCCGAACTGCTTCGCATTCGAATCGACGACATGACCGTACGAGCGCCATTCGACGCGCGTGTTGTGACCCGTCACGTCGATCCGGGTGAATGGCTGGTGCCGAGCGAACCAATCGTCACGCTCGTCTCAACGGGGGCCATCGAAGCGCGCCTTGAAGTTCCCGAGCGATTCGCCGACCCCGTCGCGCAGTACGCCGACAAGATCTATGCCGACGTCATTGGTGTTGGGCAAACGATTCCATCGACCAATCTGCGCATCATTCCCGATGTCGATCCGCAAGCGCGCAGTTTCAGCGTCGTGCTCACTTTGGAAAACCCGGACGATCTGATGTCGCCGGGCATGTCGGTTGAAGCATGGATTCCAACCGGCGAAGAAGCCAAGCAACTCACGGTTCCCAAGGCGGCTGTCACTCGCAACGGCAAAGAAGCATACGTCTACCGCACAATGCAAAGCCCGGACGGGAACACAACCGCTGCGAGAACGCCCGTCACTGTCCTCTTCAATTGGGAAGACCGCGCCGTCGTCGAATCAGATGACTTGCGAAACGGCGATAGTGTCATCGTTGAAGGAAATGAACGGTTGATGCCAGGGGCGTCGCTCGCCCAAGCCAAGGAAGATTAACGAATATCGTTGCCGACAGTCGGAGAGGACCCCAAGCATGAACCGACTCATCGAACAAGCCGTCAAACAACCCATCACCGTCGCGGTTGGCGTGATTCTCGCCGTCCTGGCAGGGCTGCTGGCTGGCTCACGCGTCCCGATCCAGATGACCCCCACCGTGGACTCGGTCGTCGTCTCGGTGTCGACGTTCTGGGAAAACGCGTCAGCCGCTGAGATCGCATCCGACGTCATCGAAGAACAGGAAGAACGACTCAGCGAACTGACCGGGTTGGTCTCCATGACCAGTGTCAGCCAAGCCGGTTCGGGCAGCATTCGCCTTGAATTCCGCACCGGGACCGACATCCGCCAAGCCGTCGCCGAGGTCGATCAGAAACTCAGCGAGGTTCCTGGTTATCCGGTCGGCGTCGATGAGCCGGTGATCGAAGATGTCGATCCGGAATCGATCGACTACATCGCGTGGATCGGACTCAGTTCATCCGATCCGAATTTCGACGCGACGACGCTCTACGATTTCATCAACCGCCGCGTCAAGCCAAGATTCGAACGCATCCCAGGTGTGTCGGAAGTGGGAATTCGCGGCGCGCGTGAAGCCGAGGTGCAGATTCGCGTCGATCCCGCGGCGCTCGCCCAGCGCGGCATCACCTACGCTGCGCTCATCAACGCCATCGAAGTCACCAACGAGAATTTCTCCGGCGGTCTGCTGCCCGATGGCAAGAGCGACATTCGCGTTCGCGCGGTTGGCCGATTCCACGATCCCGAGCGCGTTGGCGAAATGGTGATTCGTCGCGATGCAGCCGGTCCTGTGTACCTTCGCGACGTCGCCGAAATCGTGCCGACCTACAAAGAGATGACCGAGTGGGTGCGGGCGCGCGGCGTGCTCATGCCATTTATCAACTTCCAGCTCGCGCACGGTGCCAACCTGCTGGAAACGATGTCGGCCATCCAGGACGAAGTTCGCGCGATGAACTCGAAGGGCGGCCTCTTGGAGCAGGAGGCCAAGCGCCTGGGCATCAACGGCGAGTTTGAACTCGTCCAGACGTACGACGCATCATCCTACGTCAACGATGCCATCTCGCTGGTGCAAAGCAACATTTACGTGGGCGGTACGCTCGCGGTCATCACGCTGCTATTGTTTTTGAGATCACTCCGAACGATCGGCATCATCGCCATTGCCATTCCGATTTCGGTCATCGCGTCGCTCGCGATCCTGGTCGGACTAGGACGATCGCTGAACATCATTTCACTTGCGGGTATCGCGTTTGCAACCGGTATGGTGGTGGACAACGCAATCGTCGTGATCGAAAACATCTTCCGACACCTGGAGATGGGCAAGTCCGTACGTGCCGCCAGCGTCGAAGCAACGCGCGAAGTGGCTGGGGCTGTTGTGGCCTCGACTGCCACGACACTGATGGTGTTTCTACCAATCTTGTTGATCGAAGAGACGGCTGGCCAACTTTTTCGCGACATCGCCTTGGCAATCATGGCCGCCGTCGGATTGAGCATGATCGTTTCGATTACGGTTGTTCCATCGGCGGCAGCTCTGATTCTGCGCCGTCCGAAATCGGTTGACGCATCGGCTCGCGAATCGGTTTTGAAACCGCAGGGTTTTTGGTCGCAGCTTCGCAACGGATTTCGGAGACTCGTCGATCTGCCCGCGCACGTTGGCAAGTTGATCAGTTGGCTCAACCAATCGTGGACGCGACGCCTGGCGACCATCGCGTTGTTTGCGGTGGGCACGATCGCAGGAATCGCGTTGCTCATGCCGCCGATGGACTACCTGCCGCGCGGAAACCGCAACATCGTGTTCGGCGTTCTGATCCCTCCACCGGGATACAACGTTGAGCAGCTTTCCAAGATCGGCGATCGGCTCGAAGAAAACATTCGACCGGTGTGGGAAGTCACCGAACGGAAATTCAAAGCCGAGTCCTTCGCCAACTCCAACGGGCAGCCGGGTGAAGACCGAAGGCAGCCGATCAAACTCGCCGACGGCAGCGAAATCATCCCGCCGGGTTTGGACCATTACTTCCTCGTGGCGTGGGGTGGTTCGGTGTTTCACGCGGGCATTGCGAAGGATAGCTCGCGCATCATCGACACGGTCGATCTGCTCAATAGCGCCGTCGCGGGGCAAACTGCGCCCGACGTCATCGGCTTGACCTTCCAATTCCCTCTGTTTCGCAATGGTGGTCAATCGGGCTCGGCGATCAAGATCGACATGATTGGCGACGACCTCGAAAAGGTGAATGCGTCGGCGATGTCGCTGATGTTCGCGCTGATGGGTGAATTCGGTCCGGGAACCGTTCGACCCGAACCCGCCAACTTCATGTTGCCGACGCCCGAGTTGCGCGTCACGCCAAACGATGAGCGGTTGCGCGACCTCGGCATGTCACGCCGCGACGTGGGTTACGCGGTAGCCGTCAATGGTGACGGCTGGATTCTCCCGCGACAGTTCCAATACGGCAGCGAACTGAAGGACTTGAAGATCATTTCGCCATCCGCGATCGAAGCCAACCCGATCGAAGCGATGCTCAACGCGCCGATCGCCACGCCGGAAGGAAATACCGTCGACCTCGAATCACTGGCTGACGTGCAGTACATCCGCGAACCCGCTCGCGTGAAGCACGTCTCCAGACAGCGGGCGGTCACCCTTCAGTTTACCCCGCCAGCCGAGTTGGCCCTTCAGTCCGCAGTCGAAAAAGTCGCGGCGACGGTCGGCCAACTGCGCCAGGCAAACAAGATCGATCCGTCGGTTGTCGTCAACCAAGCCGGGACAGCCGGCAACCTTGCGGCGATCCGCAAGGCACTGCTGGGCGACGGCACGATCGTTGGCGTACTGAGTAGCTCGCTGTTTCTGGCGCTGTTCGTGGTGTACCTGTTGATGGTGGTGTTGTTTCAGAGTTGGACTTATCCGGTGGTCATCATGGCCTCCGTTCCGCTCGCGACGTTGGGCGGTTTCGTCGGCTTGGCGCTCGTGCATCACTGGTCGCTGGCCGACCGCTACATGCCGGTGCAGAACATGGACGTGTTGACGATCCTCGGCTTCGTCATCCTGGCCGGCGTCGTGGTCAACAACGCAATCCTCATCGTCCACCAGACGCTGAACCTGCTTAACGGCGAGATCGACGAGAGAACGCAACGCCTGTCGCGCAATGCGGCGATTTCAGAAGCCGTTCGAAGTCGCGTGCGCCCGATTCTGATGAGTACGCTGACGAGCGTTGGCGGCATGTTGCCACTGGTGCTCATGCCCGGCTCGGGTAGCGAACTGTATCGAGGTCTCGGCGCGGTGGTCGTCGGTGGATTGGCGGTCTCGACGGTCTTTACGCTCCTGCTCGTTCCGGTCGTCTTGAGCGTCGTGTTTGAAGTCAGCGAATACGCCAACACGTACCTTCGATCGTCGGAGCAACACGCCGAAGCGATTCAGGCGTCGTAAGCAAGAGAAGTCACGAATAAGCGATACTTACTGTGCCAGGGGGCGGGGCACGTGATCAGTCGGGCACGTGTTCCAAACCCAGCACTACCAGCACGCAGGCGCCGTCGTCGATGACATTGATGCCTGCGGCCCGCGCTTCAGCGCTCGCACCTTCATGCACCGCACCCGGCTGCACCCAAATGTTCTTCACGCCCGCCGCAATCGCCTGCTTGATGACATGCTCGGTCACCGATGGCGGCGTCACCACCGAAAGCGATTCTGGAACGTACGGTAAATCGGCAACCGATGCATACGCTTCCAATCCTTCGATCGTTCCGCCCTTGGGGTTGATCGGCATCACCTCGCGACCGCTGGCCGCCAACCGCCGAAGCACGATATTGCCATACTTCTCGCGATCGTTGGACGCGCCGGCCACAGCGAGCGAATTGCCATCCAGAAATGCACGGTGTGAACGTTCCATCTTCAAGTCTCCACCAAAGGCCCATCGTCGCCAAACCATAAGACGCGATACGCCGCCGAGTTCTTACGTTTCAATTGACGATAGTGCCGGATCGTGTCGTTGACCAAATGCAGCCCGACCCAAAAGAAAATGGGGCGTGTCGCGGTGACTGGAAAATCCAAGCCACCACAAAACGCCCCATTGAAAAAAACGGAGAGGGAGGGATTCGGTTTCTCGGTTTCTGCAAGTCATTGACTAGCAACGGATTAGGGGCATAACCTGTTTTCTTGACGAACGTTATGTTTCGATGTCGTTGGTCAGGAAAGGTCAAGGATTCTCACGAATAGTCAGGAAGTTTGGCACACTGTGCCAAACGACAATCCGTCTGCGGGCGCCTCCAACGCAATGGAGGATTGCGAAATGAACGCACCCGCAATCAAGTTATTTTTGGCAGTATTGTCTCTGGTCTATTTTGGTTCAACGCCGCGCTATCAGGGCCAACACCATGATGGGGCTTCGCGGTGGGGCTTTGAAATCGGTATCCAGCCGAGCGATTCGTCGAATCCCATGGGCCAACCCTGTCCTGCGAAACCACCTCTTTTGCTTGCGTGCCCGATCGCAACGACATCATCACGCCGCCGTATCCGCATCGTCATCTACGCTAGGTTCAGCACCGACCAGCAATCGCCTCGATCAATTGGTGACCAGGTTGCCATGTGCCGCAAACACCTTGAAACGATGGGTCTCGAAGACGCGGAGCTTATCCTCCTCAATGACGAAGCGCTCTCGGGTGAACATGCGCATCGCCCCGGCATTGACCAGGTCTGGGAACTCATCGAATCGGGTGGGTGCGATGTGATCGTCGCTGAAGACCTCTCGCGCCTGTATCGAAACTCCACGCAGGCGATGGGGTTAATCGAAGCGGCCGTCGATGCGGGTGTGCGAGTTATTGCCATCAACAGCCACATCGACACAAACGAAGATGAAGAGCGTTGGCGCATGGGCAGCCATTTCGCTTCCATGAAAGCGGAAATGGATAATGCCGAAACGCGGAAGCGCATCGTTCGCGCCATGGAAGGACTCTGGCGCGATGGTTATGCCGTGGGTGCAGTGAAGCCGGGTTACGTTCGTGTTCCCACCGTCCCGCCGACAGATCGAGAACCCGCCAAAGGACCGTTCCGCGACCAGAAGGACGCTCGTTGGACACCAGTCATCGAACACGCTTTCCAAACGTGCGCGAGCAACAACATGCCGTGGGTGATTGCTCAATACCTTACGGAGTCGGGGTTCCCAAAAAGCGCACGCTCACGAGTACCCCAATGGACTGAAGCAAACGTCATCAGGCTGATTCGTGACCCGATCTATTACGGCGTCGAAGCGTACCGCAAGCGTCGGAGCGTGAAGAAATATAAGCTCGGCAAGAGCGTTCAAGTTCCATCACCTGACGATGAAATCCTCTATCGAGATATGCCGCATTTGGCCCACCTACCCAAGTCCCTGTGGGACGCAGCGAACCGGGCGATCGATCAACGCAACGTCAACACCAATCCAAGTTCAGGCAACGGCAATCCGCTACACTCCTCGAATCGGAACAGCCGCACGGCACTTTCAGAATTTTTCTTCTGTGGCGTTTGCGATGCGAAAATGTACCGCCAGGGGAACATATATCGTTGCGCCAATTCACGTCATCCAAGCAACATCTACCGCAAGAATGGTGAGCGGTGTTGGAACCGCTGTGTCCTTCAATTGGAAACGGTTCACCGCAATCTCGCGGCATCAATTGTCGAGGCGCTGGTGGCACAGGAGGGCTGCTTTGATGCACTTTGTGCCCGGGTTATCCAGCTTGTTGAGCAAGGAATTCCCGAGGTTGATCGGCGGATCGCATTGATGCGAAGCAAGGAAACCGAGTTGCAGCGGAATTGCACGAACCTCACAAAGGCGATTGAGAAAGGAGGTGATATTCCTCAGTTGGTAGCCCAACTGCGTAGCCGCGAAAAGGAACTGCAGGAAAACAAATCGGAAATCGACTTCCTTGTCGAACGCAATCAACGACAAATTCCAAAACCCTCAAATGAAGAAATTCAGCACCTTCTTCAAACGATTCAAAGTGAACTTCTGGATGATTTTGACTCGAAGGCTGCCCCCATCCTAAAACGGCTGATCGATGGGAAATTACGTGCGGTCCCATATCATCGATTTGATGGCGACTCGTTACATCTGCGGGCACATTTCACCCTGAACATTCTTCGTCTTCTCCCCCAAGAGTGGCAACAGCTGCTGGACGACCGGACCGGTGACGATTCTCTGACCAACATTGCGTCCGTAAGTTCCTTTTCGATGGCGGTGGACCTCTTCAAGGTGCCCAAGCGCATCAGCTATGCGAAGACAATGGCTGAACTGGTTGTTGGTGGCCTGAGCATTCGGGAGGCAGGGAACCGATTGGGGTTGCCCGAAACCACTGCAAACAAGGCTTTTCGAACCGGGCGGGCAATGGCGGAGCGAGGATTGAACGACGCCTATATTAAGGTCAAGGGAATGCCCGCTCGTCCAGGTCGCTGGCGACCACACACCGATAGGCCGGACATATTTGAAACAACATGACCCGGCTGTGGTGGCGACCACAGCCGGGCGTGGTTGTAACATTGAGTGCTCGTTTTCTTAGCTATCAGCGGCTTTTCGTCGCCCCAAACGTATCGCTCCAACAAGGTTGCAATAGCGCTCAATGGGGAACCGTATTGCAGGTAATTCCCAAGTATTTGGTGGTCTTGTGTCCTGTTTGATATTGCACGCAAGTGCGGACGAATTCGGATAATTATCTGTTGCACCATAAAGCAGGCATTTGTCTTCAAGTATCACTTGGCATGCCACAATTTAGTCGACATGTCTGGGCGCGCAATCAGAACAACGTTCAATTCACCTCTTAAACCGTGTGCTATTCGACCTCGGCTGGATCGAACCTCTTGATTAGTCTCAAATGGGAATTGAACCGGTGGGGCGTGCGCGATCGCGTTCGCACCGACGGGGCAACGTTTCGGCGAACGTTGCGACTTCTTGGTGCTGAGCGATCGCAGTACGCAAGTGGTCGGCATCCCGTGCCACCGTGGCTGCCTCGGACTGGACCACCGCGAGTTTCTGCTGGATACTCTTCGATAGGCGGGCAACGACTTTATCCAATACGACTTGATCACCGTACTTCTAAGCAAGCTCTTCCTTGACGACGGGGCCAAAGCGAATCACAGAACCGGATTGAAACCCCTCGTCGGATTTCAATCGGTCGGCCATCTTCTCCAATGCGGTGTCTACTGCGATATTCGAGTTCGAGACCAACAAGACCGACTTGCCCGCGAAGTAGTGCCCCTCAACGATGCGGGCAAGAGCTGTCTTCTTGCCGGTACCCGGCGGTCCCCATACGAACGTGGCATTGCTGGCCAGCGACTGTCGAACCGCCTCGACTTGCACCTCATTTAACAGAGGTTGGCCGTGAAGTAACTCATCCGCGATGTCGGCGCTGCACGCCTGAATTTCGCCCTGTTCGATTACGCGATCCGCCGACGCTGCATTGAACTGGGCCTCACCCGACTGGACTTCACCGAGCCGGTCCTTCAGTCGCTGCACAAGGAAAGAGTCGTCCGCGAACAGGCGAACGCGAGCAAGCATCGGGCCGAGGTCTTCCTCTAAGGCCACGACGAGAATGCCATCCTTCGGCGAAACGACGGTGCCATCGACTTCCTGCTGTCTGAACTGGATGCGGATCGGCGTGTCGTCCCGCAACTGGAGTTCTTCAGTCAGTGGGAACTTGTAAAGGTACTGCCCGCCGGTGAGTGCTACGAACGTGCCAGCCATTAGCTCAATTGATATGGAGCCGCCCGATTTCTTGATCGCGGCCACTTCCAGCCCAAGGGCTTCAATCATGGTCGAAAGTGGATCGCTCGTATCTCTGGAATGTGCGGCACTCTTCATTTTGCATTATTCCGCAGAAACTGCGGCCTTTGAATTGCATGACTCAAGCCCGGTTGGCCGTTTGCCGCTCTTCTGACTGCCAAGTCCGCGAACTGTACGATCAGCGGATTGAAGTTGAAGCCAGTTACACGCCTTTAGGCACGAAGGTTTTGATCGATTGATGAAGTATCTGAGTAACCACTTGGTTCGCACGCAGTCATTGGCGAACCAAGAAAAGTCTTCACTATTATGAGGGCACGGTATCAGGCGCAAGGGACGGGTCGCAATTGCACTCCCCACGCAGTTATCTCCATTTCGCCGGACAGCAACTGAATTTCTTCTTATACTTGATTGGCATCGAGGGCACCTATTCGGTCATTCAGCTAACAATCAGCACGTCGCGCGACTACGACTTGTGCGGGCGTGCAATTGCAAGAGTCGTCTGCTATCTTAGTGCACTGCTACTTTACTGTAATAAATGTGATCGCCACTCTCGCGTACAATTCGATTGGTCTGGAATTCTGCTGCCAACAGCCCTGCGTAGCAGCTGTCCCAATGCGAACACTTTAGAATGAGTGAAACATGTTCCTTTGACTGTTCCGTTTGTGGGAAGCAACTCCGCGCTCCTTTAAGTGCTGCGGGGCGTAGTTTCCGTTGCCCATTGTGCGGGACGCTTGCAACAGTGCCTGGGGACACTCATGAAAGCGCGGACGGTTCTTTAAACGATACTGTGTACTCCGAAGTTGACATTGACTCGGCGCCGATGCTCACTCGCTCATCGCCGAATTGGATTGTTCGGCTGACGGTGGCGATGATTGGTGTTGCTGTCTTGGCAATTTCCGCGATAGTTTATTTCAACAAAGCCGCAGATCACAGGGATGCAGAAGAAAGTGCTAGGCTTGCGACGCTTGTCGATAACAGAGTCAATTCTGCGCAATCGAAATTCGAAAGATACGATTTTTCAGGCGCGCGAAGCGACCTGGAAACTGCATCGACAGAACTTGACGTGACGACTTTGGAAAGCGTTCAAATCTTGGAGCTTGCCGACACGGTTGCAATGACGCGATCAAAACTCGAGGCACGCGAAAAGGAATATCAGCAGAAACTCAAAGAGGGTTGGGTACTATTTGACGGCCAACTAATTAGGCAGAAGGAAAAGGCGCGGCTCGTTGCCGAGCGAAAAGAGCGTGAGGAAAAAGAGCGACGTAAGCGCGAGGCGGCTGAGGCTCGGCGAAGGGCTGCGGCACAACGTGCAGCCGAAGAACGTGAACGCCGTCAGCGCGAGGCGGCAGCGGAAAAGCTCAAATTGGATGCTTACATCATGTCGCAGGAATTCGTCAAGAGAAGGCTGAAAGCCCCGTCGACGGCTCGATTTCCGCGATTTAACGATAGCGACGTCATCGTGACGTTTAGTGCTGATACATCGAAATTCACCGTACTTGCCTGGGTTGAGGCGCAGAATGCATTTGGCGTATTCTTGAGATCCAGCTACCTTTGTTCACTTTGGCCCACGGGCGGAGACAACTGGAAATCGGACTCTGTAATCCTCGATTAAATCTGCAATACACAGCGAGCTTGATGAAGTGGCCAAAAAGAAACTGAAATTGCGAAAGTGGATTCGGTGCCCGCACTGTTGGCACCGATTTCGTCCGTGGGATTGCGTGTTTATCGCTTCGCACGACTCGCTCCGCGGCGATCCGGTGCTGGGTGACGATGCGTTTGTTCGTTTCCTGCCAAGCCGATTCACTTCTAACGGGCATGCGATCGATCCAAATGGATCGGAAAGCCGCGACGTTGCCTGTCCGCGTTGTCACTTGCAGATCCCCCGGTCCATTCTGGAACTTCCCCTCGTCACGATATCGATCGTGGGGGCACCTTCGTCGGGCAAATCATACTACCTCGCGGCGATGACCAACGGATTGCGTCGAGCGTTGCCCCAGCTCGGCTGGACGATTGCCGATGCCGACCCGGCGGCTAACACATTGCTCCACGAACAAGAGGAGAAACTCTTTCTTGCATCTCGGCCCGACAAGCCAGTGCGCCTTGAGAAAACCGACGTAGCAAGTTCGCGCCTATATCATTCTGTCCGGATCGATGAGCAGGTACTTACCTTGCCCAAGCCCTTTCAATTCACGATTACGAATCCTGGGGCCAATGGCGCTGGTGGACACGTACTGGTTTTATACGACAACGCGGGTGAGCACTTCTTGCCTGGAAACGAATCGATGCGCGAGCCGGTGACCGAACACTTAACGCATTCGGACATCGTTTTCTTTCTACTCGATCCGACGCAGGACCCACGTATCCGTGCACAAATTCGATCGCTTGCCGGAGAGCCAGTCGATAACTGCGACGACAGTCCCCTTCGTCAGGAGCTTGTGCTCAACGAAACCATCGTGCGGATCCGAAAGTCGCTTGGTCTGCCTACCAATGAGAAACACAAAGCGCTTCTGATGATCGTCCTTGCAAAGGCCGATGTGTGGGCACCGCTCCTCGGTCGTGAGCTGAATGGAGACGAACCTGTACGTGCCGATTCAAATGGCGTCGGTAAATTCGATTTCAATTCGATTGGATACACGTCGAAGGACTGCCGAGCGATGCTGTCAAGGACTTCACCTGAAGTCGTTTCGATCGCTGAATCGTCGTTCAGCCGCGTGATTTACGTTCCGGTTAGCGCAACCGGAGGGCCGGCAGAGGAATTTCGCGATGGCGATGCGATGAAAAAAGGCTATCGTCCGCAAGACATTCGTCCCAAGTGGGTGCTCGCGCCGATTGCTTGTGCGCTGGGTTACGTTGAACCGCATTTGGGTCCTCAGGCCAGTGCATCGCGAGCTTCAAGTGGAGGCGGATCATGATCATGGAATTGATCCACACGTCGGTGCCTCGCGGTCTGAAGCCGGGAACCAGAGGTTTTACAACTGTTGCCCACACCAAGGGAATGCCTGCATGGCTGGTCGAGTCGCTGGAACGACTTTCGGGTTATAGTCAAAGCTCGCAGTCAAAAGGAACCGGCGGTGAAAGTTCGCGAATCGTTAATCGCTTCGCGATTCTTCAGCGAGGCAATTCTACCGTGCGTATATTGTCGCGCATAGCACCCTGTTCGCCGGATTACACAGGACGCTCGAATCGCATCGCGCACCACATTGTATTGCCGGGGCAATCCTTAAGTCCTGCAGGTCCGGCCTCACTACTTGGGCAGAGCAGGCTCTTTCGTCAGGAGTGGGCTGAAGAACCGCGGCTGCTCGAAGCTGTCGAGGGTTTGCCGAATCAAGAGGTTGTCGCGCGTCCATGCAATACGTGGCAGAAACTAACGGGCGATGCAGGTTGGGCCGGTTGGCCGCTGCATTCGTGGATCAAGCGCCCGGGCGGGCCAATCTATCTAAGGCATCCCGAAAACTGGCCCATTCTCGAGCTTCTCAATGAGGTAACAGCTCTCGTACCGCCGGCCGCCAGGTGGAAACTGACTTTCTCGACTGCGGTCACGGGCGAAGTCGATCCGGGGATAACATGTGCATTGCGGTGTGTCCCTTCGTCGACCGAGAGCCCGATGGCCATACCCGGAATGACGGATTCCAACACCATCGACCTTGTGGCACGAACAAGTTTGCCCGAATGCGAATATGCAAACAACGCGCGAGCCGGCCGCGTTGTTGCGTTGAAGAAACCGACGCAGGCGGCACCGCAGAAACTGGTCGCCCCGAAGCCTCAAGCGGCTCCTGGTGGAGATGATGCCTTGGATCAGATGGCGTTGTCGGAGGAGTTGCTCTCGAAGGAGCGTACTGCTTCGGCACCGAGTTCGGTCATCCTAGTCAAGAATGACAAGCGGGTCATTGCCGCATGCAGCGCGGTTGCGTTCCTTCTCGGTCTCATTATTGGTGCGATCGCATTTCGATCGTCGGTACCCGATTCAGAACCCGAATTGGAAATGGCCGAAGTTCGCGAGGATGACGGTGAAGTTGGCGACAATGCGCAGGAATCGGCATCCGGCTCCAGCATCTACGTTGAAGACGCATCCACAAACAGTCCATCGGTGGCCACCCTGCCCACCAGGATTCACATGGAAGAAAATGAGGGCGAGATTCCATTGGCAGATGATCGGGCAACTCAATCGATCGCCAAGGACGACCAGCCTGACGTGCAATCTATTGAGAAGGCAGAACTGGAAGTGCGGCTCGAGAACGCGCAATCCCCCACAGCGAGCAAGGACGTAAACTCGCCAATTACAATTGCAATTGCAGAGCAGGATGAAATAGAACCGGAACAGTTCAGCTTTGCGCCAGCGATTTTCTCAAGCGACGGGATAGCGGATATTCCGGTTGAATGGATGTCGGCTAATCGAAAACTCGAAATCATTTCGTTGGCTCATGCAAATGGTAGCCCTGTGACAGATCGAGTGCTGAAATTCAAAGGCGCCGAATTATATGCGGACAAGACCACTTCGATGTCAAACGTAGGGCCGCCAAAGTCGCTTGTTAATATTAAGGCCGTTGAAGCGGGTGCAATCAAACTTAGGTTATTGAAGTTATCACCTAGTCTTACACCCAAGCCGCTAGGCGGATTCTACTTCAAGCATCCAACTCGACCCGGTTACGCGCTTGCCATTATGTGGCTTGGCACGTCTATAACATCCTCTCCGTGCGAATTAACTTTTGCGGAACCTGCCAGTAAGAATAACTCGATCCCAAGCGACTGGTCTGCCAATGAATGCAAATTTGAGAATTGGAGTATCGGCATTCCGCACTTTGAGAATGAGTGGTCATGGGAATTCAGTGAAGAGGAACGAAAAGAGGAGTCGGAGAAGATCATTCGGTTTGGGCGATCTAGTGATGAAACTGTCCTTGCGATATCCGAGTCCACATTCAAGAATGGTAAGCCAAACCAAATAGACGTAGAAATATCGAGGAACTTGCCCGGGGAAGAGGCAGGAGAATTACCAATTCTTGAAATACTGCGTCGCATCAATTCGCATATTCGGTCAGGTGACAAGCTCACTGAAACGTTGGTGATAAGAAACGCCTATGGGCTTCCGATCATCGAACTTGTATTCAAGATACCAGCAAGGCCAGATCAAACCGCAACAAACAAATCTGAAACTGACGATGGCAATTCAGATGATGACAAAGGGAACGCTGAATGAACAGTTCCCTGAACAGCCTGTGCCGACAGATCAGGCGCATTGTTGCGCAGCCTGATTTGGCATCAACCACCGAGTTGAACGAACTTGTTGGGGCGTATCGGGTTGCGCTTGTTGCGGCAAATGAGCGGATCGATCGAGCGCATGCCTGGTTGCGAAAGGGTTTGCAATGCGAAGCGTTGCGGTTGGTTGAACAGCAGCCCGATGCCATCGAGACGGTCGCTCAGCTTTCAATGGGATACGCATGGGGCTCCTGGGATCGGCTTTGCAAAGCCAATGGCATCGTCGATGTTCCGCGTCCCGACCTCGACGCAGCCGCCGATCTTTGTGACGCTTACGATCGCGAAGAATTGCTTGCTCCGCATCTTGCAAAATACAGAATGCTGGCTCTGGCCAGCGCGCCAATCGCTGACCGACTTGAAATGCTGCTCACGCTTGAGCAATTAGATCCGGACAACACGGCTTGGCCAACGCAACGAGGCGAGTTGGAAGCTTATCGGCTGACCGAGATCGAAAAAGAGGCCAAACTTGCGATTTCCGATCGGAATTTCAAGGCGCTTGAATCGCTCCAGACCGAGTTGATGCACCGCGAGTGGATTTCTCAACCTCCTGACCGGTTGCTGCAGGTCCTCGGGGAGTCCGTACACAAGCTCAAGTATCAGCATGCCATGATTGAGTTTGCAAGAATATCGAATGCAATGTCCGAAGCGCATGCGGCAAAAAACGAATCGGCGATGCGAACGGCTGTCGTCGAATGGGAACAACTCAGCGGCGACACGCGGTTTTCCCCTTCGAGCGCAATTACCGATGTCGCGAAGGAGCCACTGAACTGGTGGCACAAGCGCGAGAACGAACGCGAGTCCGCGATCCAGTTCCAACACGATCTCGCGCGGTTGGAAGAATTGCTGGACTCGGGCGAACCGGCGAATGTGCTTGAGCCGCTCTACGAACGATTGAAGCGTGCCGAACGGGAGATTCCCAAGGCGTTGGTGTCTCGTTATCGTTCGCGCCAAGACGAACATTCGTCCAAGAGCCGGGTCCGCACGAGGCTCATCGCACTTGCCGTTATCGCAGCGATTGCAATTTCAGGCACATCCGTCTGGTGGTGGCTCGGAGAGCAGGATCGGGCACGAACGTTGGGCACCTGGGTGACGCAACTTGACACCGCACTTGAAAGCGGAGATTCGAGAAAGTCGCAGAAGTTGCTCGATGAATTGCAGCGGGGCAAACCCGAACTCTGGAATGAAGCGGAGATCGTTACTCGGCGCGAAGAGCACGATGCGCTGGTTAAACAGGACGCAGCCAGGCGAAGCAATCTCGAAGCCTGTATCAATCAAATCGCAGTGGCGGATCCGCTCGACCATTCAATAGACAGCGTGTTGGACGAGGCTCGAAGGCTGGCTCGTTTCGAGGATGAGAAGCTCGATGTCGCCAATCTGCGTAACGCAATTTCAAAAGCCAGACGCGATCATCAATCTGGGCTGGACCAGGATTTTCAAACCCGGTTTACGACACTCAACGACGAATATCGCGAGATTATCGAGAGCGAGCTCCCCTATGAACAGGCTGTCAAAAGACTCGAACAGCTTGCCAGGCAGTATGATGAATTGCGTCGAACAAAAAACGTGTCGGATGAACTCATCTCTGCCGTTGGCGAACAGCTTCTCAAGCTTCGTGAAGACCTAAGCGCCAGAAGAGATCGGAAATCCCGTTTGAATGAGGCTGGCGATTCGCTCGGGTCCGTTCGCGACTCATTTCCGGATCTCGCCAGGCTGGCGATAGCGGAACAAACGTTCGTCGACACCTTTCCGGAACGCCCCGAAGCGGTTGAATTGCAGAAGGTGCTTCGGAACGAGCCGGCGTGGCGGACACTGCACGATTGGAACACCCTTGTAGACACGTGGAACGGGGATATCGGTGTCAACAATGCCGAGAAAGCCAAAGCGTGTCTCGACGCAACGACACAAGCAGCAAGAACCGTTGACTCGGTGATCGGCAAGGATTTCAGCGAACAGTTGACTGGGTATTTTGAGCATGCCGTCAAGGCGCTCGATCCAAAGGACTCGGGAACGTCACGGCTCCGACAACTCTTTGAGCCACCTTCGTGGATGGCTCGACTCAAACAAGCGACGATCGAGGCAACTGATGGCGATCGACGGCAATTCTATCTTTTGGGTGAAATGAGTTGCGACGATTCGCTTTGCCGAATGACCGGTGTCATCAAATCCCTGGAAAGCCTCGACGATCCGGAGAAGCGCGATCAGGAAAGAGTCCCAGTTCAGCCGAAACCAAGAATCGAAGATGCCCCCATCGCAACCTATGCGAAGAATGCACTTAGATTCCTCAGGGGTATTGGGCCATCCAAATGGCGGACGTCGCACCTCAGCCTTGCCCGCAAGATTGCGAACGGTCGAAAGATCAATGTTGTCTTGCGACTCAGAATGATTCAAATCTTGATTGCGTGGCACCTTCAGGAAACCTGGCCTCAGAATCTTGATTTTACGGAGCTTGGCGAGTTCCTCGTGAAGGTCGAACAAGCCGAGTACGGACGGTGGCCGCTCGACGAAGTTCCGTGGCCCCATGTCAATTCCGGGAGCGTCAAGAATGCCAGCCGGACCGCAAGCGAAATGTTAAATGAACTTCCGAACTTAGAGTCCTTGATCAAGCAATCGGACGAAGCTTTTCAGAAGCTGCATTTGCGGGCGAAGCCTTTGAATCCTGTTGGACTCGTTTGGACAAACGACGATACGCATGTGATCCTAGACGGTACTCCTGACGGCGAAGTCGGCGTGGTTCGTCTCAACGATTCCGGTCGGATCGATTTTGAGCCGTGTGGACATGTATCGAATGGAGAAGTAACGTTAGTTCCGGGTAACCGTCCCGCAGTTGGAACGCCGCTGTTTCAGCGCCCGCCCTGGATGCAAGCCGCCAACTCGGAGTAGTACTCGATGAATGAGAATGGCCAACTCTTTGTCAAGTACCGCGCACGAATCAGCGGTCCATTTACAGCCGACGAAATCACCCGGCAGGCCAATCAAGGATTGATCGGGCCATTGCACCGCGTTTCTGCCGATCAGCAAACGTGGCTCCATCTTCACGAATTGCCTCGATGGCAATACCTGGAGGATACGGGGGCTCAAGTGGACGCCTCAAGAACCGTTCATCCCAATGCCGCAGAACCGCAGCCACCTCCCGTGCCGCCGTCATTTGCACGCGCCGACGACGACCCCATGGATGTTGAGCTACTCGATTGAGACCACCAATGCCGCGCGAAAACCGCAATCAACAATATGCCTATGAAGAATCGGGCCACATGCCCCAGCTCGCGTTTCATCGGGTCGATCCCGAGCGTCGAATCGGCCTGCCGGCTGGTAGGTACACGCAACCGATTCAGCTTACCGTGATCGTACTTGCCGGGATCATCACAGTTGCGGTCTATGGCGGGCTTGCCCTGATCCCGGACCATTACATCACCCAATCGCTCACGCAACGCGGTTGGGTGCCCCGGGCCATTGTGGTTTTGACGACATGGTCGCTGCTCATACTCGGTTGCAAAGTGCTCAAGCTTCGAGCTCAAAGAAAAGCGCTAAGGATACGCATTATTCCCGATGATCCGACGTTTACGCTCTCGCTTTTGAACGTGGAATCGGTGTTGGAGGATATGTTTGAGCGCGTCGATCGGCCTCGTGATTTTGTCCTGTTCAACAGAGTGCAGCTCGCGCTTTCCAATCTCCGCAACATGAGGCGCATCAGTGATGTTGGAGAAGTACTCGAATCTCAAGCCAACACCGACGAAGCGATTTTCGATTCGAGTTATACCGTCGTCCGAGGATTGGTTTGGGCGATCCCGGTGCTTGGCTTCATCGGCACGGTGCTTGGGCTTTCGGCTGCCATTGGGGAGTTCGGACAAGTGCTTTCGGCTGCGAACGATATCGAGACGATCAAACCCGCCCTGCAACAAGTTACTGGCGGCCTTTCCGTAGCTTTTGAAACCACCCTGCAAGGTCTGCTCGGTGCTCTTGGCGTGCAGTTGATACTTACGTTCGTGCGCCGGGCTGAGGAAGGCTTTCTTGACGATTGCAAAGAGTACTGCCAACGCAACATTGTCAATCGGCTTCGTATACTGGAAGACTCGGGGGGCTGATGAGGTGCGCCGATCACGACATCAACAAGAGCAGCCGGTAAGCTTCTTCGCGTTCCAGGACATCATGACCGCGGTGATTGGCATACTCTTGCTCATTGTCATGCTTATGTGCCTTCACTTGACCAACGCCATGGTAAGCGCACCACCGGCAGTCGAAACGGATTCAGCCGCCGAAGCGCTGGAGCAAGATCTGCAAAACGTGACAATTGAAGAGCAGCAGTTAGATGAACGCATTGCCCGGGCGAAAAAGAAGCTCGATGAATCGCGAGATTCGCGCGTCGATATCGAGCACGTTGCTGCCCAACGACAGAAACTTTCGGATCTGTACAAACAAACTAAGCAGGCTGATGAGGAGCTTCGGGCTGGGTTTGAGTCGCTAAAGGAAACGGTTTCGGACGACGAAACGCGCGCCAAACTCGAAAAAGTAGCGGAATTGGAGCAGGAGAAGGAACGGCTCGTTGCGGAACTTCGGGCTGTACGCGCGAACCGCGGCCTCACGTACTTTCTCAACCAAAATGCAGCCAAATCCCCATTACTGGTCGTCGCATCGGCCAATGCCATTCGCGTCGGCGTTGTTGGATCCGAACAGGGTGTCATTACGCTGGCACATATGGATCGAACCCTGCGCATGGAAGCGGTCCGTGAGTGGCTACGGAGTTATTCTGCGGAACAACACTATGTCCTGTTGGTCTTGAAGCCGTCTGGCGTCGAACTGCGAGACGCCATGTGGGAACTCATCGACGATCTTGGATTTGCTCAAGGGCTCGACTTGTTACCGGAAGACTGGACGGTTCTTCAATACAACGAACTCGCGTCGGAGAATAAGTGATGCGAGGTCGAGGCTCTCAAGCAGACGATAGCATGGACATGATGCTGGACACAATCACCAACATGTTCGGTGGAATTATGTTCATTGCAATTCTGCTGTGCCTTCTGACCGGTGGGCAAGCGGGGCAAGTGACACAGCAAACTTCAAAATCAGCAGCCCACATGGTGTCCCTGCAAACGGAATTCGATGAGGCCAGTGCCGAGACAGCACGAAAGCTCGATCTGGCTGTTTACTTGGAAAACCTCGTGACCGAGCCCGACACCAAATGGACCACAATCCTGACTCGTATCGCGGCCGATCTTGAGGCAGCGAAAACCCGATTCGCAGAAGCCAAGGACGCACTTGCGAAAATGCAAGACAAACAGAATACGGTCGACCAAAAAATGCAGGTGGTTGAAAAAGGAACAGGTGATCTCAAGAGAGAAGTGGAACAGTTGGAAAAGGAAATTCAAAGGGAACAGTCCGTGCGTAAACTCAATGCGCGGCTACCACTGTCAAAAGCAACACAGCTTCGGCCGGTCCATCTGGTGTTGTCATCAGATCGTCTATTTATTCTCGACGGAGAATCTGGCGGATTCCGGCCCGTGATTGATGCCGTAAGAAGGGACATCGATTACGTTGAAGTAGGAAACGGTTGCACGCAGGTCAAACTGCGCCGGGGCGCTGGAATGAACGTCGACGAACGCCTTGGCGACTCGGCGCGGTGGACCAGTTTGCGTGAACTCGCACCCCGGGACTCAAACTTTCTCTACATGATCGTTTTGCCCGATTCTTACGATGCGTTTCTTACTTTACGACAAATCGCTGTAGCAAGCGGATACGATTACGATGTCATTCCGTTGAGCGCTGATTCCAGCGTGATACTGTGTCCTGGCACCGGTTTCGTGACGCAGTGATGAACTGCTAGTTCTCGGTTTTTTGGTAAACCTTTTCCGCGAGAACCAGTTGGTCGGCGTTTGCGCTGAATTTCAACTCAGCCGGAAACCGCGCAGTCGCGGGCCGCACGGTCGTTGATTTTCCATTGCCGAGCGGAATCGAATAAGCTTTTTTTGAGCCTGTTTTCCCTTTTGAATTCAACCGAATCTTCCCGCCGGAAATCATGGTGTAAGACAGCTTGCTGTCAATTCGAATCTCATACTTGTCGCCGTACCACCGCACGATTTCCAAGATACCGTCGGTGCGAAACAGAAGAACCGTACGGCTGTAATTTCCTTCGGCGAAATCCGCGCTATTGCCTCCCGAGATTTGCTCCCAGATTCCGACCACTGGCCGTCTTGGATCGTTCGCCGGAAGTTGCAGCGCATCGATCTGCGCGGAAGAAACTGCTGGTGCAACAGGAGCCTCGGGGTAGGCGATCTGGGGAGCACCGGTCTCGGAAATCTCAACCTCTCGCGGCGGTCTTACCGGGACCGGTTTGCGTTCTTGCGAATTGGCTGATCCGTTTGAACGTTGCCCACGATTACTCATTGATTCCGCATTGGAGGATTTGGCATTGGCGATATCACTTCCGTCCGTTGCGCCAATTGAACTTTCTCGCTCGGACTTATGTTTACCCGCGTACTTAGGTGATGAACTGTTCAATGATGGTGCATGTCCCGAGTTGGCAGACGCCTTAGCATCTATCGACGCTTGGGATGATTGCCCGCCGCCCATTGAGTCGCTTGCCCACGTGCCCGTATTCGCCGGCCCCCGCTTGTTCTTGTCGCGAGACTGAGAATCGCCACCATTCGAATAACGCGATCCCGTAGTCGACTTTGCTGACTGTTTCCAAGCTGATGAGCGTTGAGAGTTGTTGACCCGGTCGTCTTGGAATCGATTGTTAGATCTCTTATTGCTTGAGCGTCGTTCTTTTGCTGCTTTATAATGCGTCATGGTGTTGCGGCGATTGTCCAGATGTGCAGCTTGTTCGTGCGATGCACGTTGCGTGCAACTTGCATGGATGAGGAAGATCGCACCAAAGCAAAACGCCAGAACACTTCGCGTTTGACCGAATGTTCGCATAGTCGGATTCCTAGCTTAAATAGTTGTTTGCAGATAGTGTGATATACTGTTGATGTTCAATTGCTGCAAGAAATAGGAACGCGAATCCGGCCATATTGTACGATGCGTTAACTTGCGTCGATCTGGCTTGGTTGTCCTCAAACTCAATTGGAATTCGGCGAGGGGCTTGATGTGACGGCCAAAACACCGGGATCTGCGCCAAACATGGATGCCGTTGCACAAAGGACATTGGAGTTCACCTTTCTTTAATCGAACGTCCAAGACATGCATCGTGGACGTGTTTGCACTGCTATGAATTGAGGACGTTTGGAAAGCGGTGCCAGGCAAGTGCTTAGAATTCTCTGCGGAGTCAACCCATGCCAATCGATTTTGCGTGCCCCGAGTGTGCTCACAATCTCCACGTCCCGGATGAATATGCCGGACGAAATGCGCGATGCAAGAAGTGCGGAGCCGAGATGCAAATCCCGGAATCGCTCGATTCAGCGCTTGCTGTTCTTTATGAAGAGGTTTCCCCAGTAAAGGAGCAACTGGAATGGCATGAAGATCACTTTGCGGAGGATACGGTTCAGGAGATCGACCGAAAGAACGAAGTTGCTTGCCCGAAATGTCACGCACTCTTTTGTGTCGAACTTCAGGGTCTTGAGCCGGACGGCAATCTTCGAATTGTATGTGACCACTGTGGAACCGAAAAGAAACTGGCCGCCTTTCAAAAAGAGTATCAGCGAAGGAAACTTAAAGCGCAGAAGCAGCGAGAGTTAAGGGCGGCTGAGCGCAGAAAAGCTGAGGATGCGGCCAAGAATTCATTTGCATTGGAGCAACTCCAATCCGCCGCAAGAGAGAGCCAAGTCGGAATAGATCCAACGTCTTCCCGGACTGGTGAGATTACATTTGAAGGGAAATACACTCCAGACATCCAACTCCTTCAAGGGGAGCAAGTGTGCGACGTGTTTGAAGCCGGGATATGGGACTTGGGTTTGTTTGGTTGGATTTTCGGGTACAAACGACGGTTGGTCCTCACCACCCATCGGTTATTCAGTTTCCAGAAGAAGGTCATAGATAACCTCCTCGAGGTCGTTTGGCTGAATCGGACCAAGGCAATTGTGGTCGGCCAGGAGTTGAGCGGTACGCAATTCACGCTTGGGCTGATCATGCTGATTGGAGTTCTCTTTCAGAATGTTGCGTATTGGCTGAACCGATCATTGAATCGGCTTCAGCCGTTTCGCGATTCCACAGCGCTTACGATTGTCTTGTTCTTGCTTGAGCTCGGTGGCTGCCTGCTCATCATCGTGTATTCGCGACGCAAGGTTATGCGGTTAAGTACAGGCGAAGACAAAGTCGGAATCAAACTAACTCGGATCAATACCGACGAGAGCAAGCGATTCGTTGACAGGGTATTTGCAATAATATCGAGGAATGAGTCCTCGCGGACCGGCGAGGAACGCTCGTAGTAAACTCTTCCGGCACCAGGCGAATAGGTGACTTGGTGCCACTGACCTGCCCCAAAAAATATACCTAAGTCTATATTAGTCTACGGTCACTCCGTATCGCCCGCTGAGGAGTGCTGAGCACGTCTCAGTGAGTTCGATCGCCTCTGGTGCGGGTGGCCCATCTCGCTCCTCCAAAAGATCAACATATCAGTGCCTTCCCAAGCCACGCGGTGTGTCATTTCACGCAACGCTGTGCGAAATCGTGTATACCCGGGCGATTTCTCGCATCGACCAATAAGGAGTCGCATGTTGTTCCCTTAGTCGCCAGACGCATTACGCCAAACAACTTTGGCGTAACCGGCAACTTTGGGGACCCCAGATTACCGGTTCTGCACGAAGTATTTTGTGCCGAGCAAACCCCCGTCGAACATCTTAAGTCCATTGTTTGCTCGACTCTTCGGATTATAGTACACCGTACTAGCCTACCTTGGCCCTCGGAATATGCGGAGGCAAATCGCCATTGGACTTCGCCCGATGACCATATGGTTCGCCGGTCTTTCCGAATTTGTAGGCCATCGCAACGTATTCGGGTGATATCTTCACGGGAAATCCCCGGGGCAATTGCGGCCCAGCCCATAGTTTATTCATCGTGTAAACGCACGACTTCATCAGCCCAGGCTTCGTAGAGCGGAATCTTCCGAATTTCAAACTCAATGTTTACACCGAAGCCGGCTTAGGGCAGTGGCAACAATCACCAAGCAATCCAATCACCTCGACGACTTCATCGAACCGACCAGCTTGGTGCCATCGGGCTTTTCAATCTCGATCCACCACATGACGTTTCCCGGTAGCGGGTCCGGAGCGACTGCATGCACATCGTAATCGTCGTGTGACGGGGCGTATGCGCCATTGCCGACGACCGAAAGCGTACGATCTTCGCTGCCCAACCAGGCGCGGACGATTGTCTCACCCTTGTCGTAATTGGGCAGCTTGACTACGAGGTGGCCTTCCCGTCCGGCTTCGACTTTGCCGTGACCTTGCGCGAGTTCGCCCGATTAAACCTGGAATACACCGTGATGAGCAATCGCAAATTACTCGCACTTGTGCGCCGGTATTGGCAAGCGCAGGGCAGATTTAGAAGTGCGATAGAAAACACGCTTACTCGTTCGCAAGCATGAGCGCGCTGTAGTCCTCGAGATCCACGTCCAAGTCGCCATCTCGGTCAGCTCGGACACATTCCCCGGTGGTTTTTTCACCAGGTCCGGTGAAGCAATCCTTGACCGCCTCAAATGCGGTCCCTTCGAAGTAATCCTCGGCGAGCTTGAACGAGTCGCCACCAATGACGGCGCCCATCAGACGACCAGGAACATCGTCAGCCGGTGGATGGATACCACCGTAAATCCGCGAGAGGCTGCACTCGTCGGAGGCGTCGTAGTAGCTGGCCCACTGCAGGGTCACGTCGACGCTCGGACCATCTTCAAACACCAAGTATTCGTTTTGCGGACAGAGGAATTCGCCGAGTCCGCCCGGGAAGTAGGGTGAACCGGTGAATCGCGCCATTAGCTCGGCCCCCGCTCGACTGAACGTGCTATGCCCTGAGACGTATCCGGGAAACGGGGGTGTCACGAAACTTGGTCGCTGGTAGGGCCACCAGTTCTCGGCAAGGATCCAACCGACGCCAGCGGTGTCCGTGTCGGGGTTGGCGATGTAGTCCGGTCCTCGCCAGGCTTTCACTGCGATCTTGCCTTCGTTGCCTGCGAGGTGCTCATGCCGCTCACCGACAGTGGTGGTGTTCAGTGTGACCAATTCGATGGCACCTGGTTTCAGGTTGATGCCCTGCGGGTGATAGGAGGCTGCCTGGGGATCGCTGCATTGACCCAAATCGCACATGTAGCGAATCGCCGAAACCGGGCGGATGTAGTCGTACCAACCCTTCACGCCCCAAGCGGCGACAGCCGAGTCATGCATGGTGGCTCCCAAAGCGAAGTAGAGCTTGACGTCCCACTGGAGGTCATCCAACACCGGACCCTGTCCCTGGAAACGTTTCTGGAGTCCGGGGGCGTCGGACACATAGTTGGCCAACACATACCAAGTTCCGGGCGGGGTCTCAGAGTCCGGACCGTCAGCCCAGAATTCGGCGAGGATACGGTAGTAGTCACCGGCTGGCACAACCTGCGGCGCGTAAGGTTGACCGGTTACCGGGTTGAGGGCGTATCCGCTCCCGTCGTTGGTACCGAGCGTGTTGTTTCCCCGCGACGCAGGTGAGACATCGATGGTTGCGCCGTTGGTGTCAACGAGCAGACCCGACCACTCAACGACCTGCTCGAACCCAGCCTTGTAGGCAGCTTCGGTGGCCGTTCCCAGCATCGGTGGCGGACCTGGATCGTGATAGACCCAGTAATCGAACCCGTCTCGGTTGTAGATTGTGAGATCAGACGGCTTGAGGGCAAAGGCGGAAACCTGACCCCACTCGGGACTGAGCGCTTCGGGGTATCCAAATGGAATTGGGTTCCCACTTTGGTCGATGAAAAACTGAAGCGACAGCGGCTGCCATCGATTAGGGAAGAAGAGATTTGGATTGCCCGGGAGGTCCGGAAGTAGCGGTGAATTCACGGGGAAGTAGAACTGATTGACAAAATCGTTCACTTCGTTCGAATTGTCCGCCAATCCGAAGTTGATCACGTTCTGTGCAATGCGATTCCCGACAGACGCTGGCGTGTTAAGTCCGGTCGTGGTGATGTCCCGGTCATATCCCAATGAGTCCATCAAGCCGTCGAACAAGGGAAGGCTGATCCCCGCTCCAGGTGAGTTTGCAAACCGCCATGAAAGGACGCGATAGGCCGCGTAGCTGATCGCCTCTTCGCGAGCGGCTTGCACGTTGATCGCCGTTGGACCACCAGGTACGAGAAGTGGATTGGGTGGGTGCATCTCATTGGTGAGATACGGGAGTTCGTTTTCGCCATAGACAGCCCACGCGTCGTACATCGCCATCGACGTGTGGAAAAGATTTCGGGCGTGCATGGTCGGCCGGGCGAAGTCATTGCGGATCGCTTCCAACATGACCTCGTTCCACTGCCGAGCCACAGATTCTGCGCGGGCCTGTGGTGCCGATGCGAAGACGAGCCCAGCGATCACGAGCACGCATGACTTACGAAAGATTCCAGTGACTCTGTTGCTTCGTTCGAAAAACAATATTCTTCTCCTCGCGGAAGCGGACACTCCCCCGCAACAAAACCCGAGCAATGAGAATAGCAATTACGGCATCTCTCCCAGAATGGAAGCGCCGTGCCTTCCGCGTACCGCCGGATGTTGAATCAAGAATGACTCTGACCTTGGAAGTGCAGGTTGCCCGGCTGCCTTCTCCACTAGAAGCCATTATAGTCAACCTCGCCAATCTGACACAAGCGAGAAGGCCATCTGCCCCGGCGCGATGAATAACTTGGGGGATGCGTTAGGGGAGCCATCCAGCCCAGTAATCATCCATTTTCGGACCTGGAACCGCGGACCAGCCGCGACCGAATGACGAGGAGAGCATAACTGAAATCACCGACAAACCGTCGATCGCTACGTCCGGCCAAAATTCGATTACCTCCTAACGGCCCACCCAAGCCGAAATCGAACCGCTCGTCGTCGGTTTGTGGCGATGACTGGCCCGAGAACGATCGTTTTGTTATCCCACGACCATGGCTATTCCGCGCCCTGTCGTCGTTTCCTGAAGGCAGGTGGTCATCTGGTCCTCGTTGGCTTTGCGGGGAGTTTCAGCCTACGCCGATATGAACTAACCGATCATGCGAATTGTGAGATGGTTGATATCCGTCACGATCTTAGAACCCTGGCCCCAATAAGGCGCAGTAAAGGCAAGAAGCGTCGATCACCTAACGCGTTTCATTCATGTTAAACTTCGATGCCACGGCATGTCGCTCTTTCGGATGGCCGAATGCGCGAGAGGGGTGGACCATGACTGAAACCACCTCAAGCTCAACACCGATTATTGAACGCCTCCTGGCCTATAAGCAGGTCAGGCCCAATCCCGCCCAACGCGGTTCACCGGACGAATACGGGCGTTTACTAGGGCAGCAGTGAATCGACGCGGAAAGAGGGATGGAAATGCAGCACATCAACTCTACTCACGCCGCAATCACCGCCTCGTTGCTTGTGGCTACCTGCTTTTGTATACGACCAGAAATCTGCATTCTGCGAACTTATCCGATTTCAATAGTTTGGCTTACCCAACCTGGACCGTTTCACCTGCGCCCACAGCCTGAGCACGGATCTTCGCCTCCGTCGAAGCGCAATAAAGGACCGGAACGACGAGCATGGTGATCACTTCAATGAGCATTCCACCAAACGACGGAATAGCCATTGGAACCATGATGTCCGATCCGCGACCTGCAGACGTCAGCACGGGCAGAAGTGCCAGAATAGTCGTTGCCGTCGTCATCAGGCACGGACGGATTCGCCGCTTTCCCGCCTCCAATGTTGCCAGCCGAGCCTCTTCGATCGTCTCGGGCGCTCGGTTCCGGAATGAATCGCGCAGATACGTGGCCACCACCACCCCGTCATCGGTGGCGATGCCGAAGAGCGCCAAAAACCCAACCCAGATCGCAACACTCAGGTTGATCGGATGTACCTGGAACAGGTCCCGGAGGTTAAATCCAAAGATGCTGAAATCCAGGAACCACGGCTGACCGTACAGCCAGATCATGATAAAGCCACCCGACCACGCCACGAGGATGCCGGTAAATACCAGCCCGGTCGTGAACGTTGATTTGAATTGCAGGTAGAGAATCATGAAGATGATGAACAGTGCCAAAGGCAGAACGATCATCAGCCTCTTTTCAGATCGCACCTGATTTTCATAGGTCCCGGCGAATGCAAAGCTCACCCCGGCTGGGATGTCGAGTTCACCAGACTCGATCTTCGAACGAAGGTAGGCGTCCGCCTCCTCTACGACGTCCACTTCGGCCAAGCCCGGCTTCATATCAAAGAGCACGTATCCGATCAGGAACGTATCTTCACTCTTGATCACCTGAGGTCCACGTACGTAGTTGATTTCTGCGAGTTGAATCAAGGGAATCTGCGCGCCGTCTGGCGCGGGAACCAGAATCCGCTCCAAGGCTTCGATGCTGTCGCGCAGTTCGCGCAGGTAGCGCACGCGGACGGGGTAGCGCTCGCGCCCTTCGACGGTGGTGGTCAGGCGCTTTCCGCCAATGGCCACCTCGATCACATCCTGCACCTCGCGCACCTTGATGCCGTAGCGGGCAATCGCCCGGCGGTCAATGTCGATCTCAAGATAGGGCTTTCCAATGATGCGATCCGCAATCACGGCGGACGCCTCGACCGATGGCACCTCCTTAAGTAGTCGTTCAATCTCCAGACCGACCTTGTCGATGCTCGCCAGATCCGGGCCTTTAACCTTCACACCCATGGGTGCCCGCATACCGCTTTGCAGCATGACGATGCGCGCGGCGATTGGTTGCAGACGAGGCGCCGATGTTGTACCCGGAATCTTTCCTGCGGCGACGATCAGGTCCCAAATGTCATTGGGATTTTGAACGCCGTCCCAAGATTCACGGCCCTCGTTCAAGCCGGGGTCGAGCGCCGGTCGCCAAAGTCGAAACGGTATTCCGTCATCATCGGGGATGATTTGTCCAGAATCGTCACGTTCGAACTTGCCTTGAACAGTGTATGGCTCTCCATCAGGTGCCGCGACGGGATTACCACCCTCATTGCGAAACAAGTCGGTTCCTGACTCGTCGTATCGAAAAGTCTGGCGGTGGCCGTTGCGATCAACCAGATACTCAGATTTGTAATTGATCACCGTTTCAATCATTGAGAGCGGAGCGGGATCGAGCGGGCTTTCCACGCGCCCCAACTTGCCGACCGCCGAATCGATTTCGGGAATCTGCTCGAAGGCCATGTCCTGCTTGTGCAAGATGTCGATCACTTCGCCAATGGAAGCATGGGGCATGGTCACCGGCATATACAGGTACGAACCTTCATCCAATGGCGGCATGAACTCCTTGCCCAGACCGGGAAATGATTCCGCCAAATAGGAACCCACATCGCTGCTTTTCCAAGTGGCGGGAAGCCAACCAAACAGCCCGTCGAATCCGCGCCAGACCATTCCGCCGCAGAGTACGATCACCAAGGGAAGTGCCAAAAATGTACCCTTGTGATCCAGTGACCATCTCAGCAGAAATGGATAAATGGCCATAAAGAATTGGAAAAAAAGCAGCAAACCTCCGATGGCGCCGCCAACGAGCAACACGTTCTTGGCAAATCCCTTTTCCGGTCCAAGGGGAAGCCAGGCCTGCGCCAAGATGAACAGAACCGCGATAACCACGATGGCGTTCATCACCCACGGCGAAACATTCCGTATAGATACTGGGATTCGCGATGCGACCAGTGAATATCCGGCAACGACAATGAGCAGACCGCCAGCCCAATACCACGATTTGAAAAGAATTAGAGCCAATCCTAGGACGATCGCCATGGTAAGCAAAGCGTTTCGCAGGCGCGTTCGCGTGGCCGGTCGCCGACCGAACAGCAGATGCGCTGCCGGGGGAATAATGGTCAGCGCCGTGATGACCGATGCAATCAGCGCATAGGATTTGGTGAAAGCGAGCGGCCTGAACAACTTGCCCTCTGCCGCTTCCATGGTGAATACCGGTAGGAAGCTGACGATCGTCGTGGAGACGGCGGTGACGACCGCGCTACCGACCTCGTAAGATGCACGGTAGATGACCTCAAGACGATCCTCGTCTGGATCAGCTTCCTCCAGATGCTTGAGGATGTTTTCGCAAATGATGATTCCCATATCGACAATCGTGCCGATGGCGATGGCGATCCCTGATAGGGCTACGATGTTGGCATCGACGCCTGTGTAGCGCATGCCGATGAAGCACATCAGCACAGCCAGCGGTAGCAGGCCGGAAATAAGCACGGAACTTCTCAAGTGCCGGACCATCACCACGACGACGATAATGGTCACGAGTATTTGCTGGAGCAGCGCGTCGCTCAGTGTACCGAGAGTTTCGTAGATCAGACCCGAGCGATCGTAGAAAGGCACAATGGTGACTTGGCTGACGGTCCCATCGGCGAGCGTTTTCTTGGGCAGACCGGGCGCAAGCTCTTCGATTTTCTTCTTGACATTTTTGATGGCAGCGAGCGGGTTGTCGCCGTACCGCACGACGACGACACCACCGACGGCCTCCGCTCCCTCTTTGTCGAGAACGCCGCGCCGCAGTGCAGGCCCAAGGACAACTTCCGCAACATCCTTAATGTAAATCGGAACGTTGTCGGTGACTTTGATGACTGCGTCTCCAACGTCCTCGAGCGTCTCGATAAAACCCAGGCCCCGAATGATGTATTCAACTCGGTTGACCTCGATGGAGCGCGCCCCGACGTCCACATTGGACATCTGCGCGGCTCGAAACACATCCTGGAGGCTCACCCCATGCGCCCGCATCGCGTCGGGATCCACATCGATCTGGTACTCCTGCACATAGCCACCGACTGAGGCCACTTCGGATACGCCTTCTGCGGCCAATAGGCCATAGCGCACGTACCAATCCTGAACAGTTCGCAGTTCATGCAAATCCCAACCACCGGTTGGATTTCCGTCTGGATCCCGCC
Source organism: Phycisphaerae bacterium (assembly GCA_030429365.1). Classification (GTDB taxonomy): domain Bacteria; phylum Planctomycetota; class Phycisphaerae; order UBA1845; family UBA1845; genus UBA1845. The sequence goes on along the minus strand of JAUIEW010000005.1, from coordinate 12,945 downwards.
CTTCCAAGGTGTACCAATAGACCTGACCGAGCGCTGTGGCGTCGGGCCCTAGCGCAGGCTGGACATCAGCTGGTAAGGTGCCGCTCGGTAGGCTGTTGAGCTTCTCCAGCACGCGCGAACGCGACCAGTAGAACTCCACATCCTCCTTGAAGATGATGTAAATCGTGGAGAAGCCAAAAAAGGAATAGCTGCGAATGGTCTTGACGCCCGGAATCCCGAGCAATGAAACCGTAAGCGGGTAACCGATCTGATCTTCCACGTCTTGCGGCGAGCGCCCCATCCACTCGGTGAACACGATCTGCTGGTTCTCGCCAATGTCTGGAATGGCGTCCACGGGAGTGGGATCCCGTGGTATGCCGCCGAGATCCCAGTCGAACGGAGCGGCCATCAGCCCCCAGCCCACCGTGAAGAGCACGAACAGGGCGACGACCAGCTTGTTTTCCAGGCAGAATCGAATGACGCGACCAATAAACGATGGCGGTGGCTGGTGAGGGGTGTCCTTAGGGTTGGCCATGCGCGCCTCCGTCCTTGTCGATACGGCTGGAGGGCGCAATCGTTTCCTCTCGACTACCGCAACGGAACATCGCCGACCCAAAGAACGGGTTCTCCGTTTTCTCTTTCGTTTGCAGCCAGTCTGCGCCCCGACCATCGAAGGCCATCGGACAGTGGAATCGGTGCAGCGTTGAAGGTAAACCAAATCGCTTGGCGATCACGATCATGCTCTCCGACAACATCGCAAATCCAAAACGGGCGTCTTCGATCGATGATGATGTCGCGATTTGTTTGGTGAGCGAACAGAACTGCTCTTGTTCTTTCATCCAAGCATTGTGGGCAGTTCCGACAAGGAGCCCCATATCTACCTGTTCTGCGGCCGAGTCGATCTGTTTCGCTGCGACGATCGCATCGTCGAGTGCGTCACGACTGAGCGCTCGTTGTAACTGCAGGTATGCCAGGAAAACCGGCTCAAGCTGATTGACAAACGCGGCTGGGCTTGGAACCGTTTCAACCGTTCCCGAAACAGCTGCGCGTGGAGGGGGCAAGGTCGTTTCGGCAGAATCGGGTGGCGGTGTATCACCGTGTTGATGCGTTGGCGGTTGCCCACCTCCCGAGGGATTCATCATGCTCGGCTTGGCGATAATCTGCATCGCACTGTCGATCTTGAAGTTTCCATTCACGACAACCTGCTCGCCTTCGCGCAGGTGTTCGAGCACAATGTAGTGGTCGCCAGCGCGCGGACCGAGCGTGACTTCGCGCCCTTCAAACCTTCCGGGTTCGTTGGGCACAGCAAGATAGACCAGGGCACGCTTACCAGTAATTAGCGGCGCTGACGCTGGGATCACCAGCGGAGCAACCGCGTCCCCTGTTTCGACCGATACGAATCCCAGAGACTCAGCCCGAACCAAGGGCATACCGCATACGTCACACATGCCGGGTTCGTCTTTAATAATCTCCGGATGCATCGGGCTGATCCATTTACCGGCCAGCTCCGCATCAACCACGCGTCCGCCTTCGGCGACTTTAGAATGGACAATCGCGCGGACAAACATCTCAGGTTTCAGACGACCGTCTGGGTTTTCTACGTTAACTCGCAACTTGACGGTTCTCGTTCGCGCATCGAGGATCGGATCGATGAAGGCAATACGACCGGTGAACGTCTCGCCCGGATACGCTTCAGTGTCGAATTCGATTTCCTGCCCATAGCGCAACCATTGCAGATCGGATTCGTAAGCATCAAGTTGAATCCACACACGGGAGAGGTCAGCAATGGTATAAATGCGAGAACCGGTTTCGACGTACATGCCCTCGACCGCAGTCTTGTGAATTACGATGCCGCCCATCGGCGCGTAGATCGTCATGTAATCCGACGCGGTGCCACGGGCCTCGATCTCGGCGATCTGTTCGTCTGTCAATCCCCAGAGACGGAACTTGTCGCGGATATCTTCCACCCAATCTGCGGCCCGTTTATTCACCAGTGACCCTTGTCCGGTGGAACCACCAGACCGCTCTAGCGCTTGGAGCAGTTCGGTTTGCGCGGTGGCCAACTCGGGACTGTACAGGTAAGCCATGTGGTCGCCTTTCTTGACTGGAATACCGGTGTAGTCCACGTACAACCGTTCCAGACGACCGGGAACCCACGCGGTGATGTAGCCGAGGCGCGTTTCGTCGTAATCTATTTTTCCCACCATGCGGATTTCTGCGTTGACGAATTCTCGTGCAACCGGTTGAGTTTGGATCTCCGCCAGGCTCTGCGCGGTAGGCGACAGCTTCAAAGAACGCTGCACGCTGGATTCATCGTCTGCGCCTGATTCGACGTCTACTTCCACCATGTCCATCCCGCAGATTTTGCACTTACCGGGATTGGGCTGGGGCGGTAGGCAGAACATCGAACACGCATACAGCGGTTGTTTTTTTGTCTTCCCTTTGTTCGATGCGTGCTTCGGTGATTCGTCTGCGAGCACCAGATCCATTCCACAAATTGGACATTTGCCTGGATCAGGCAGTTGAATTTGGGGATGCATCGAGCACGTCCAGATTTGTTCAATGTCATTGGCATCACGATCGGCGTTTGCGTCAACCGATATTGGAGCCCGATTGCGACTGACGGCAGAACTAAAACTGTACCCAACGACAAACGTCAGTATCAGAAGGATGAGGACGGGCATTCGGGCAAGTACGCGCATGACCCGCTTTAGAATGGTTTTCCATTTTTGCATGGATTCGTTGTTTCCTGGGTCCGTCACTTGACGCTCGATTCCGTGGAGTTCATTCCGCGCGCCTGCTCTGTATTGGTCGCGTGGGTCGTTCGAAGCAACGTGTCACCGACCAACCGGTCCAGCGCTGCCAACCACTGCCCCTGATTTGCCAACGCACGCTCGTACGACAACGCAAAATCAAGTAACGAACGTTCGGCGTCGACAAGTTCCAGGAACGTTGCCTCGCCGGCGCGAAAGGCTGTCTCCGTCGACTCGATGGACTCCTTGGCCTTGGGAATGAGCGTGTCCCGATAAAGCGAAATCTTGCGTTGGGCGTCACGATATTCGTAGAGTGCCCGCTTGACGGAGGCTGACAAGTCATTTTCGCGTTGACTGCGATCACCCGCCGCAGCCAATCGGCGAGCTCGAGCTTCGCGTTCACCCGCCGCGTACTTATCGCGCCAAATTGGAACGTTCATCGACAGCGATACCATCCAGACATCTTGTCCTGCGTCGCCTGGCCGATTACCGCGACGAAAACTCCGACCGATCGAATACCCATCGATCAAATCGCCCATGCCGCCGCCGATTCGCGACGCGCTGCGCAGCGCCGCAGGGTTGGCGAACCCCTGCCCAGGTGCGCGGGGAGGTAAGCCAACGTCGGTATAATCCACGCCGATGGTCAGATCCGGATAGTATTCTTTTTTGGCAAGTTCGATTTCATAAGCTGCCTGTTCGATCCGGTGATCGAGCGCCCGCAGTTCCGGATTCCGGTCGGCCATTACTGCCAAGACTTCGGCGTCGCTCTGCACCAAGGACTCTTCGACAATCTCTAGGGGAAACGGTAAGTCTTCTTCCGTCGGACGATTCAAGACCGCGTTCAGTCGAGCCACGATGGAGCCGCGCAGATCGCGCAGGGCGCTAAGCTGATCTTCGAGTTTGCCGAGTTCGACTTGGGCGCGAATGACATCCGGGTGCGATGCGGCGGCTGTCCTGTAGCGAGCGCGGGCGACGCTTTCGAGGTACTCGATCAACTCGAGGTTCTCCCGTACAACCTCGATGGCTCTACCCAGATAGTAATATTCGAAATAGGCGTCCTTAACTTCGTAGAACAAGGCTAGCTTGATTGCTTCGTAACGCTGTCGTTCGGCATTGGCCGCTTCCGCCGCCGCATCGCCGCGAAGAGCGAGTTTGCCAAACCATGGAAATGTCTGGGAAAGCCCCAGCGCCTGCTTCTGCGGTCCCACTCGCGTTTCCACCTCACGGATGAAGTAACGATACGTGAACCGCGGGTCGGGGAGCGATGTAACTTGGGGCACGCGTTCAACGGCGGCCTTCCAGCGATTAAAAGCGGCTTCGAGACCCGGATTGTTCAGAGCTGCATAGGCAAGGTAATCGCCGAGCGTGGACGAACCATCTAGGCGTGGTACGGCGACCGTCGGCTCCTCGGTGGCAGCGGTTTCATGTCGGTTGGAACGAAAGGAACGGTCTTTGTGGTTCGTCTCCAAATCGTCGAGAGGCACTGAACGTTGCGGCGCCTGGCAACCGACCATCGATGCGGATGCGGCGCAAACAATAATCGCCGAGCAAAAGGCGCCGAAGTGTTGTGGTCGAAATCTTGTTTTAGAAACCATATGTTGGTTCGCTACCATCGCAAGTGTTCCGGACCATAGACGAGACTGGCCCCAAGGTATCCGGTGATCGTCAGCAACACCACTTCAATAAGCAGAGCAGAGCCGTAAATCCAGCGCCAAATTACTGTCAACATGCGCCACCGCCAGATTCGAACTGCTACAAGGACAAGGGCGAGGATCATTGATGTTGTTGCAAGAATCTGATGCCGTTCCGCGACGGCGGCGAGAGTCGTGCCAAACTTAGATGCCTCGTGCGCCATGTTGCCGGTGATGACAGCTGCAACCGCCGCCGTCGCACCCACGATGAGCGCGGGCACGTCTGCATGCGCAAACGAAGCCCGTTGTGAAACGACAGAGACGATGAAGCCCAGTAAAGCCAGCGGGATTCCCGCCAGGGGAAAATGGATAATGGCAGGATGCAGGCGAGCCAACAGCGGCGTGCGACCCCCGGCATCCGATTCATCGGTCCCGCCGCTGGGCGAATGACCCATATGGGGTGCATTCTCATTCGGTGCGGGGTGCCCGTGCTCCGCCGATGCGAACTGCGGCAGGCGACCAAGGTATCGCTGCGGGTTGGCTGCAAACTTTTCCACACAGCGATCGCAACAAAACGCGATGATCTTCCCTTCGTACTGCATGGTGATGGAGGAGTCCGCCTTCTCTTCCGACATCACTGGGCACATCGCGTTCAAGCCCGTACCATCTTCACCAGCGCGAACTTGCGTGGCGACAAGTGCAACGAAAATCGGAACTACCACTACAACCAGGCCTCGTCTCCAGCGTCCCTCTGGGTTCACGGGATCGATTCTACGTTGGAGCATACCGCGTGTGCGAGGACTTCTGCACACGACTGTTCGCTCCCGGCTATAGGGAAGGAACGGGCAATGTCCAATATGAAAGCGGGCGGCCTCTCGAGTCGTGGTTCGTTTCACGGGTGATCATGACCGCTGTGATCGTGTCCTTCATGCCCCCCCTTGTGAGCTGCCTCACCAACATCGCCTGCTTTCTTCACCTTCGACCAGTTGAATTGAAATCCCTGCGTAGCGAGATTCTTGGCGTACTTGGCTGGCGTCCCAAACAACTTGCCTTCGCATCCATCGCAGCAATAGTAAATCGTGCGACCGTCTGCGAGTTTCGTGAAGGATGTCGGATCGATCGTGTTTCCCATGACCGGGCACTTGGTTTGATAAGTGAAACTGTTCGCTAGCTTGGCGGCGTATTTTTTCGGATCGCTCTGGTATTTTGAGACGCAGGCCGAACAGCAGAAATAGATCTTCTCTCCGTCGCGCTCTGCGAACACCTTCTTATCAACCGCGTCGCCCGACACAGGACAAGTGACTTGAACGCGCGGACGGCCGTCAAGGGCTTTTCGTTGCGCCGAAGCCTTTTCAGCATATTTGGCGGGGCTCTTTTGAAATTTCGAAATACAGTCAGTGCAGCAGAAGAAAACGGGGCCATCGTCCGTAGGCGTGCTGATAGCTAGATTGGCCGGTTCATCTCCCATGACAGGGCACATTGGCTGCGTTGCCTGACCTGCGTTTCCGTGCTTGCCATGGTCGGGACCATCGCCAGCCACCGCATAAGGTGAAGATAATCCTGAGAGAACTGTTGCCGCAAGCAGCGCGGTCAGACCATTCACAAATCTATTCACGTTGGATCCTCCATTCGTAATCGGGACGTAACCTTTGGGCGCACGCACGCCTTCTCCGTCATCCTTCTGCTCCATTAGATGCGCATGCGGGCAAGATTCTTCCCCAAAAGTCGAGAATTTTGACAGAAGGATCGCCCATCTAGCCGTCCTCAATGTCCCTCGCAATGCGCTCTGCGTCCAGTTTTTGAATTTCGTCAGCGAGACGATTGCGAACCTTCCCCGGATTGCTCGCCGGTGCTTCTGAAAGGACTCGGCCACCTGAACCAAGAAGAACCAAGCTTTCAGATTCGCCTACGCCATAGAGTCTACGGACCGCTCCGCGCCCGTCGCAGATACTCAGGACGCGCCAGGATTGCTCGATCGAGTGGCAGTCACCGCCTGCCGGGCAACCCTCCACACCCCAATGCACAGCCACACCAATTATGTCAAGTTCGGGGTAGCGCTTCGAATCGGTGAGCAGATCATAGAGAATCGGCGAAACGGGGGCATGAGTCGTGCCTTGACACTTTGAGAACATCACAACTGTCAATTCTCCACAGATTTCATGGAATCTCCGTTGACGACCTTCTTCATCTCTAAACTCAAAATCTGGCGCCCGCCCTCCTTCACGAACTTGTTGTACCCATCCCTCAGCCGGCCGGCTACACCCAAGCATCCCGATTGCGGCAATCGTAGTTGCAACGAATCCAATCATCAGTGGGTTTCGATAGAACATTGTGATTCTCCTTATGCAGCTGCACTCGCACTGCGCACTTCCATGTTCAAAACCGACCTCGAAATCCTTGCGTTACAAGGGCGTCGTGGTAGTGGTCCGGAGACTCCCGATAGCGCAACATGCATTGTTCAGAGCAAAAATAGACAGAAACACTTTCCTTCACGGGGATCGCCCACGTTGGATCAATGGGCCGCCCGCTCACGGGACAGGTTGTCTGATAAGTGAATACGGCCGCAGGATTGGGCAACGAATCACCGTCCCTTTCAAATTCGGCAGCACATTCTGTGGAACAAAAAATGATGTCACCTGCCTTCGTTGCACGTGAGATTGTGTGATCAGGAAGGTCACCAGAGATCGGACACGCCACCTGGACTCTTGGAAGTTTCGCGAGAACTGCATGCTGGGCGTCTACGGCTTCGTTGTATTCCTCTGGTGCCGCTCTGTACTTTTCGATACACCGAGGGCAGCAGAAAAAGATGACACCTTCGCCGGTCTCCAGGCGCTGAGTGAAATTCACAGGAAAGGCTCCCACCGGGCATAAGGGTAACCAGGCGGGGAGCTCGGGATCGACGACAGGAGTTGGAGACGCCAGCCAACCGAACACTCCCGCCACAGCCAGTCCCCCGGCGATTACCGTCAATGGAAGCCAAACTCGACTCCGCGAGTTCTTCCGGTGACCGCGCGCCCGATGTTGTGTTCTTCTCGCTCTTGCACACATGTCTATTCTATTTGATGAATCTGGACACAGGTTTCTTCCGTGCCAATTCCGCAAAGCTTCGCCAAATGCCGATCGCCCGCGACCGAATTGGAAGGATTCGGGGCACCGTCGCATCCAATCAATAGAAGAAACCGTCCTTGGCGACTTGGAAATGGGACAGCAGCTCTCACGTTAACGAAGGTGTTACCGTAATGAATACATCGCTGATCCCTTGGTGGGATACACTGTTTTTTCGAGGGGCAGTGATCGTTAATATTCTGATGGCCGTTGTTTTCGTGGTCTTCGCTCTGGTTGAATATCGAACGGAACGCCAACGCGCAGTGACTACACTTCACGCACGCCTCGCCGAAGAAGCGCGCGTTTTGCGCGTCGCCCATGCCCAACTTCCGTCTCCACACGAATTCCAACATTTCGTCGATGATTACTGCCACCAGATGGAGCCCACGGCATCGCCCGGCCACCACATCATTGTTGTCGGCACGAACGGCGACATTGTCACGCGTGCTCATGATCGGGCGGACGACGACCTCGAAGCGGCTATGATTGCGCAAGTCGATGGATCCCAGTTGGTGTTCGACGTAAATGACCACCCCTTTCTCGCCGCGACCACCAAGTTCGCGGGTGGAGAGCGCCTAATCATAGCCCAGTCATTGGAGAAGGTACGTGCTGCGATTGCGGCAACGCGCAATCGCACAGTCGCCATCACGTCCGTGCTTGTCCTCGTGGTTTTCGCAGGCAGCACGATTGCATTTCGCCGCTGGGTGCGACGACCGCTTGCAGACCTGTGCAGCAGCGTCGCATCCATCGGTTCACGCGACTTTCTGGCACGTGCGCCGGTCCGCGGATCTGGGGAGATCCGATTCCTCGCGAAGAATGTCAACGATATGGCAGACCAGCTACACATCTACGACCGTGCTCAGCAAGCCGCAATGCAGCGAGCTCGCGATATACAACGCAGCCTGTTGCCCAAGCGCTTGCCGGACTCCCCAGCACTCAATTTCGCGCAGTTCTTCCAACCTGCGGAGAGTATCGGTGGTGATCTTTTCGACGTGGTCGAACTCCCCGATGGACGGATCATGGTGGCGCTTTTTGACGTGTCTGGACACGGCACTCCGGCGGCACTCAACACCGCATTGCTAAGAACGGTATTTCGACAATGCGCCCGGGCGGGTATGGACACAGAGAAAATGGCCAATGAAATGAACCGCGAACTGGTCGAGATCGGCGATCCAGGCGAGTTTGCAACCAGTCTCCTGCTCTGCATCGACGCTGACGGTGATCGGTTCTCGGTCATCTCCGCAGGTCACGATTCCCCAATGGTGCTGCGACAGAATGGACGGCTTGAGCGACTGGGCTGCGGAGGCTTACCTCTCGGTATCGACGAATCATCGCACTACGAAACCGCGCGCAGCACACTGGCGGTGGGTGACCGCGTGTACTTGTTCACTGACGGCGTTCATGAGGTATTCAATCACAGCGAGCAAATCTTCGGGCGCGATCGTCTGCAGAGTGCTATTGAAGGCACCGCAGATGCCAGTCTGCAGGATCAGGTGGTGGCAATCGTCGATAGAGTGGTCGCGTTTCAGCAATCAAGCTCATTCCATGATGATGTCACGTTCTTCGCCTTTGAGCGAAAATGAGGCGGCCATGATAACAATGCCTGCTCATCGTTCATGTTGCCGCTCGCCTTCTGCGCTTCAACCGCAGCCCCCAAAGCAGGATACCCGTCGCCGATGTGGCTACAGCCATCGCGCTAGCGCCAGTCAACAGCCAATGATTAAAATTTTCACGTTGGCCATAGTCCATGATGTGAAGCATCCAAAAGAAGTCAAAGATGCGCCACGATCTGTTGCGCCGCGCCTGCACGTCGCCGGTAACCGCGCAGACAAAGATGTGTGGTGCCTTCGCGTGATCAAGAATCACGCGATAAGCGGGCAATCGTTTTCCACGGTATTCGAGAGGCGCTTCATCCTCGATCAACTCCACACTTTCGACCTGGGCCGTGAATTGGAAGTCGGCGATGGCAATTCGCTTGGCCTCTTCGGCTCCGATATCAGTGCATACCCTGCTGTCACTTGCGTTCACCACCGCGAGCGGTCGACTCTCAACGCCCAGAACGTCGAAAACGAGCTGACTCTCGCGTGAGCGCAGCACGAGTCCGCTCACGTCGACATCGCCCAATGCGCGTCTCGCCGCTGCCACAGCTTGTTCCGGCGTTAGGATGTCGGCCAGTGGGTTTATGACCGACGGTGCAGCCGTCACTCGATCACGATTTCCGCGCACGGTTTCGATATCCATCAGGCTGAATACCAGTCCGCCAACGCTCCAAGCCAGAAGCTGAACGCTGATCAGGAGCCCTAGCCAGCGATGTGCGAGATAGCTCTTTTTCTTCCAATGCATGGCATGTATCCCATTGTGATGACCGGCAGGCCCTGTTCTGTGCCTGCAAAATGCTGTATCTTCCGCCTGTTGCGGGTGTTGTGTTCAAGTTACCCGCGACACCAGCGGAGTCGAGGAAATGACCGAAGCCGAGATCCTGGATGGATGTCGCCGCGGCGACCGACAGGCGAGGCATGAGTTGTATGTCCAGACGTCAACTCGTGTTTATCGGCTCCTGCTGCGCATGACAAGGGAGCCCGAGACAGCGCTCGATCTTGCTCAAGCGACCTATCTGAAAGTCTTCACGCGGATCAGTCAATTCGATGGCCGGGCAGCCATCGCTACATGGATTCATCGAATTGCAGTCACGGAGGCGCTGCAATACCTTCGAAGGAAAGGCCGTGACGCTGGCACGTCAGGACCTGCGACTGAAGCGGTTGACTCGGTATCTGACAACCAGGCCGCAGACGTGCGAATGGACATTGAAGATGCTCTGGCCTTGCTCGAACCTCTTGATCGAACCATGCTCCTGCTCCGATACGATGTGGGGCATGACTACCGGGCGATTGCAGAGACGCTGGACTGTGCTGAGGGCACGGTGGCATCGCGGCTCAACCGTGCACGCGAGCGGCTTCGATTCGTATTAAAAAACAGCTATTCTCCGGAAGAAGATGCCCCCTCCAAGCATCAAATACTGTAGGGGACGAGACGGGGAGTTTTAGAAGGGCCCTGCCATGTCGTGCATTGAACTTGAAAAACTAGGCCGTTATTTAGATGCGGAGCTCTCCGAGAAGGAGCGCACCGAGATCGAAAGCCACGTCCGACAATGCCCACATTGTACGTCTGAGCTCGCAGCCCTTACTTCAATCCACGACCAGATTGCTGCGGTCAAGACCGTCAATCCGCCGCCAGGGCTTTGGGAGTCCATCGAGACTTCGCTCGATTCCGCGGCGTCGTCTACCGACCCGGAGCATCTCCGGCGAATTCCTGGACCGAGCAACTTCAGAAAATTCCGGGCAGCCGCGAGCATTGCCGCCGCCATAGGCCTTGTCGGATTTGCGGCATTCTGGATAACTCGTGGCGCAACCGCACAAGCTGCCACTGTCGACTTCGCCATCTTGCTAGATTCAATCTCAAAGGGTGCTGTAGAGGCTTTCGATCGCTTCATCACACACCACAACGGTCGGCCCATTGACCCTGCCGACGCTCGGCGCAGCGCCCCGGATTTAGATTTCGAGATACCCGCCGAGCTACCGGGCGAGTGGCGGCGGGCGAGAACGTACCGCCTCAAATTCGGCGGCTCGCAGGGAATTGCCGCATCCTACACGCGCGGTGATGGAGAGTTTCTAGCTACGATTTTTCACCCTCCGGTAAAGCAAGAGAATTTTGGCACACACATTGACTATCCATGTGTCGTCGGAAAGCACCGAGGACACTCCGTTCAGGTTGGCGAGTGGCGAATGGTGCACTTGACCGACCCATCAACTTGCCACTGTGTTCTGAGTCGCATCACTGACGATGATCAACTGGCCGGCGTGATGAGCGCCATCGCGCCTCGATCAAAGCCCTCCGATGGCCACGGCCACTAGCTCGTGCATTCCCATCTCGCTCCGTAACGGAACTCCGAATGCTCTTGTCCGCCATCGGTGTTTACCGATTCTGGACCACCCAAGAAAAAATTAAATCATCGGGAAGAAAAGCACGGCGCCGTGCATCGAATCTTTGGAATAACACGGATGATCGTGAGCGTCACTGCGGCAACTCGGCTGCCGCTATTAAGCTATCTAAAATGTCGAGATGTGACGATGTGTCGATACAATGACCCGCGCCGAGATCAACAAACTCCTCGACCTTGGTACGTTAGAGCAAGCCGCCCATTGCCTGCGAACGCTTGCTCACCCGCATCGGCTTCGCATCGTGCAGATGCTTCTCGGGGGACAATACACCGTCGGTGAACTCGCAGAGGCGTGCGGAATTCCCAGTCACATGGCCTCCGAACATTTGTCTTTGATGAAGGACCGGGGATTGTTGACGAGCCGGCGGGAAGGACGCTGCGCATTCTATGAGATCGCAGAGCCGGGTCTGGAGGGCATCATGTTGTGCATTAGAACGCGCTTCAACCAAGAGTCGAAGCGCCCTTCAGTTTCGTGATTTACGCGTTGCCTCGCTCGCCGATTCCGCGTCGGAATCGACGGTCTGCAGGTACCTCAGCCTATTTGGAGATTCTCAATGTTTGCCAGAACGATCGGAACGACTGGGCTCGTTACCTTCTCATTGTTGATGGGGGGGTGTATGGCGATACCTGGATCGAGCGATGCCAATGTCGATGATGTCGCAGCCAAAGCGGAACGTGTCGCAGCGAGTGTTGGTGGCGTGAATGGCTTCGGTGGCATGGGTATGGCTGGTTACCGTGACCACGCCCCAAGTCAGATGGGCTTCAACAGTTCGACGGATCTCGCCTCATCGAACAGCCAGATGACTGTACGCCTTCACAATGAATCAGACGAAGACTGCCAATTCCGACTGAGTTACTTTGCGCGCCACGAAGGGCTTGCCGAACAGATGATGAACGTAGACGTGAATTCAGGCGGCGAGATGACCGTCAATATCCCCTGCGCGGAAATGGTTGGCATGGGACCAATGGAAACGCCAGGGGAAGTTGGTTGCACGCTTGAGAGCGGCGACACCGTACCGAACACGATGGCTGTGCCTGGTTTTCTTGGGCTGGATTTCGAGTGCGGCGGCGAGTACGAGCATTTCCTGATGCCTGATGTGGACGATCTCGATGGCGACGGCGATGCCGAAGAGCTCATCATTCAGAGTCAGGGCATGCAGTTCCACCTTCAGAACGGTGGCCCCGGTGGTCACCGGCACGGAAATGGTATGGGCATGATGGGCCCTCATTTCCAAGGCCAAGCCGCGGGTGGCATGGCCGCTCGAGCCAACGATGTCGCTGGCCGTATTGGCGGTGCCTCGGGATTCGGCGGCATGATGATGGCGGGTTACGCGGATCACGCAACAGAGGAGATGGGCTTCCGAGATGACAACGATCTTGCCCCACGTGACGGAACCATGATGCTGAATATCAAAAATGAATCAGGTCAAGATGCAGAGTTTCACGCTACCTACATTGCGAGTCACATGGGTCTGGACGA
>JAUIEW010000219.1 GCA_030429365.1 Phycisphaerae bacterium | reverse complement strand
AGTTCCATCGCTTCGATCGGATTCGTTTTGCGCAGCACGATCATTTCGCCGCCGCTGACGATATCCACGGTGTACGCCGTCGAACCAACCCAGGGAACGAGCATGTCGTCGGTGATCGGCACCAGTTTTGTTTCGGTCCCGGCAAGCGGTCCGGGTCGATATTGCACTTCGACCGTTTTACCGACCGAGTCCTTCAACACTTGATTGAGGGCCAACGATTGATTGACGACGAGCTTGGCTTTCTTGCCATTGCGCTCAACGGTGATGCGATCCTTGCCATCAACTGAAACGATGCTCGCCTCGGGACCAAGACCAAGTTTCGTGCGGAGACTATGGGGAATGCTCATCGTTGCGGACAACCCTTGTTTGTCGCCCAGGTCGTAAGTCACGGCAACATCTTGTCCCGCATTCTTTCGAAACGCCTCGGTCAACTGGACCCAAGTGTCGATCGGCTGGTCATTGACCGCGGTGATGATGGCGTTCGCCGGGATGCCCGCTTTCGCTGCCGGCGTTTCTTCACCCATCATCGTATCGATGACGGAGCCAACGCGAAGATAGCGATCGGCAAACATCTGATATTGGGCCTGAATCGTGGGCGTACCTTTTTGAATTCGCAGGATGGGCACGACTTTGATCTTGGGACGAACGGCTGTATCGACGACCTTGCCCGTATCATGTTTGAGCAGTTTGACCGGAATGTCGCGCTCAACCGGGCCCCAATCATCCTTGTGCGGTTTGAGGATACTCTTGTCGATCTGCTCAGACGTTGGGTTCTCGATGTCGCCCCATTTCAAAATGACATCACCAACTTCGATGCCCGCAAGATCGGCGCGACCACCGGGGGTGATGCTGCTGAATCGCATCAACGGAACGAGCCCGAGCAGGTGCGGGGTGACCACATCGGTGTCGAGCCGGCGCAGAGCGATTCTTGGCTCCAGGTTCACGGTGACGCGCTCGGTCTTGTTGCCCGAACCAGCGCCCGGAACGTTACGATCAACCTCGACTTTGCTGAAACGCAGCGGATCGATGGCCAGATAATTCATCATCGAGTTGGCGTTTTCCTTGGTCACTTCCGTATCGCCCATCATGACGACGGTGTCGCCGATGCGCGGGTGGTGCGGGTTTTCTGGATCATAACCCGGTCCGACTTCGACGAGCTTCGCGACCTGCGGCGACGTGATTCCGATCTGCAGAATGTCGGCTTTCGTGTTCACTTCGGGAATGACGTTAATCGTCTTGGTTTCGCCATTGCGTTCGATGATGAATTCGAGCGGTTCACCGGGTTTGGCCAGCATGACCGTCATGGGAATGTCGGTGAATTCGTCGATGCTCGAACCGTTGATGTACTTGATCACGTCGCCGGATTCGATGCCTGCCGCCGCCGCCGGACGGTCGGGAATCGTCGCGCCGACGCGCGGCGCTTGCACGTCCTTGCCAATTGAGAAAATGACCACAAACAACACGAGCGAAAGAACGAGGTTCATGATGACGCCAGCCGACACGATGGCCATTCGCACACCGACCGGCTTGTTGGCAAACGACCTTGGATCGTCGCGGTATTGCAACTCGCCCGTCGTGTCGACCTCGAAGTCTTCCTGGCCGAGCATCTTGACGTATCCACCCAACGGAAGCAGGTTGAATGAGTAGCGCGTCTCGCCCCTGGTAAAACCGAAGATCTCGCGGAAGAACCCGATGGCGAACTGCTCGACGCGCACGCCTGACCATTTGGCCACCGCAAAGTGTCCGAGTTCGTGGACGAAAATAATGAACGAAAACCCTGCGAAGATTTGGAAGAAGGACCATGCCTTCAAAAGCCAATTCGGTTCGTCAATGGCTGCAATCATCGCCTGGCAAATCATGGTTGAGCTATCCATCGTGTTGTTTTTCTTTCGTACAAGTTTATTCGCAAATGCACTTCGCAGTTTGCGTAGGGTAGGCCGTGCCCACCGCCGTTTGAATGTCTAGAAAATGGCAGGCATGGCCCACCTTAACGTATGCAATCGCTTTCTTGTTTCAGCGTTCTTTCCTGATCGGGCTTGCCGCCAACACGGTCTCGACTTCGCGCCGCGCCCAATTGTCGGCATGGATCAACTCATCGAGCGACGGGGCGTCGATGCGGTCATGTAGGTTCAACACCTCTTCGGTCAATCTTACAATGTCGCAAAAACCGATCTTGCCTTGCCGAAACAACTCGTTGCAGACTTCGTTGGCTGCATTGAGCACCGCACCGCTCGAACCGCCTTCAGCCGCCACCTGATGGCCCAATCGCAGCGACGGAAAGCGTTCTGGATCAGGCTCGTGAAACGTCAGTTGCCCAAGCTTGGTCAGCGACAGCCGACTGGCCGGGCAGGGGAAGCGCCGCGGATACGTGAGCGCATATTGAATCGGCGTGCGCATGTCAGGCGTACCCATCTGGGCGATGACCGATCCGTCGCAGAATTCCACCATCGAATGGAGGATCGATTCCGGGTGGATCATCACTTCGATCTGCTCACTCTCAAAATCAAAAAGCCATCGGGCTTCGATGATCTCGAGCGCCTTGTTCATCATCGTCGCCGAATCAATCGTGATCTTCGGCCCCATCGACCAGGTCGGATGATTGAGCGCGTCTTTGACTGTGGCATTTTCAAGCTCGCGAACGGTCGCGTCGCGAAACGGTCCGCCCGACGCGGTCAAAACGATGCGTTCCACATCATCGTGCTGACCGGCTTGCAACGCCTGGAAGACGGCTGAGTGTTCGCTGTCAATCGGAAGAATTGCCGCACCGGTCTGCTCGGCGGTCTTCATCAGCAACTCGCCGGCAATCACAAGCGGTTCTTTGTTGGCCAGCGCCACTTTGCGACCGAGTTGCACCGCGCGCAGGGTCGCAGGAAGACCGGCTGCCCCGACCACCGCCGAAATCACACAGTCACAATCGACGGCTTCGACCAATCGTGTCAGCGAATCGTCGCCATCAATCAACTGGCACCCGCCCGGGAGTTCTGATTTCAGATCCTCTTGATGGGCGGTGTCGGCCAATGCGACGAATTTTGGATTCCAATAGCGCGCCTGCTGGGCGAGTTTCTGCCACTGGGTCCCCGCGGACAATCCGACGACTTCAAACGAGTCGGCCAACTCCGAAAGAACGGAGAGCGCGCTTTCCCCGATGGAACCGGTTGAGCCCAGAATGATGACCTGCTGTTTGCTCATTCAATCGTCGTCTGACAGGTAGTCGTGGTTCGCCCGCCACCTTCTGTGAAGTCTGTTCCCTCACCTGGGCGAACATGCCCCAGTTGCGCGAACGCCACCCGATGCGCCGGGGCAGAGCGTTCGCAATATTATTCGGCAAATCGCGGTGCGACAAGCGTTTGCCGGTTGCTGCCCGCATTCACCGTCAATTGTCGGGTACCAACCCGAACCCTATAATCGCGTGTGCGATTTGAATGAAGACTGTCTCCAGTCGACTCTGACTTACAATACAACGGTGCATCGGCCCCATGCCTCAAAAACGTTCACTGCTTCATACGCCCAAGTTCGACGTCGAATTGTGGAAAGTTGCACTTTCGGACGGTCGCGAGGTCGATCGGCAGGTCGTCGTCCATCCGGGAGCCGTCACAATCCTGGCGATTTGCGACGACGAATCCATCGTCATGATCCGAAATCGCCGTTTTGCCGCGGATCAAGTGCTTTTCGAGTTGCCGGCTGGCACGCTGGAAGCCGATGAAGATCCTAGGGAATGTGCCCATCGCGAACTCATCGAGGAGACGGGATATCGGGCTCAGACGATCGAACCGCTGATCGAGTTTTACACGTCACCGGGCATCTGCACCGAGCGGATGGTCGCGTATGTCGCCCGCGGTCTGACGCATGTTGGACAGGACCTCGATGACAGCGAAGAGATCGATGTCGAGATCGTGGCGGCTGACAAGATTCGACAGGATCTGATCGAAGGAAAGCTGCTCGACGGTAAAACCATCGCAGTGCTGGGAACGTACTTTGCAATAGAAGACGCCAAGCGCAACGCCCGCGTGTAGCAGACGCGGGGGAGATGAACGAAGCCAAGTAGAAGGGTTGGACGAACCGAATGGGTTGGCAGGATCGCGATTACGCAAACGAGCAAACGTACTACAGCGGCAGGCGACCGATGTACCGCGGGTCCGGTATGGGCACGTGGGACGTGGTCACGCGCATCATCGTCGCGAACATCGCGATTCACTTCCTCTCGCGTCCCAACACCGAGTTCGGTTTGAAGATTCTAGGCTTCGGTTTGATGCAGGCGTCCAGCGTTCTTCATGGCGAGATTTGGCGATTGTTCACAGCCACCTACCTTCATGCCAATTTCTCGCACATCTTTTTCAACATGCTGATGCTCTACTTCTTCGGACCCGTGCTTGAGCGGAGATGGGGCGGCAAACAGTTCTTTGTGGTGTATACGATCGGTGGTATCGCCGGAAACATCGTGCTAACGCTGGCCGGCGCTGCGCAGTTGATGGACCCGACAACCTTTGGGCTCGGGGCATCGGGTAGTTTGTGGGCGATCATGGCCGCCGTCGCCATGTACTTTCCAAACGCCGAAGTGCTGGTGTATTTCCTGTTTCCCGTGCGCATCCGCACGATGGTGATCGTGTACCTGGTGTGGTTTGTCTACAACATCATGACCCAAGGGAGCAACTACGGCGGTGACATCTGCCACTTAGCCGGTCTGATCGTGGGTGTCTGGTGGGCGAGGACTGGCGGATGGGCGTGGGCTGGCGGTTCACCGCGCGGATTGGGCGGTGCTTCGAAACCGGGA
Organism: Phycisphaerae bacterium; assembly: GCA_030429365.1. GTDB lineage: Bacteria > Planctomycetota > Phycisphaerae > UBA1845 > UBA1845 > UBA1845. The sequence continues at coordinate 3,795 of JAUIEW010000219.1, read as the reverse complement.
GGCGGTTGGTTGGGGCAGCTACTTGGCGGTTCTTCAAAAAAAACCGGCAACACCACGTTTCGGGGACGCGTCCAGCAACGCAAAGAAGATGCGGAGTTGGTCAACCGTATATTGGAAAAGGTCTACGCCAAAGGGATCAACAGCCTCTCGGACGCGGAGCGAAAAGCTTTGAAGGAAGCGACCGATCGGGCCAAGAGCGAAGAGGCAAGGACCGGCTAGTCGCCGTTTGGTAGGGTGGGCTGTGCCCACCGTCGTTTGAATGCATGAAACATGGTGGGGACAGCCCACCCTGCGAAACCAACTGCATCGTTGGCCGACATTGCAGGACCGAGGAAGAGCTACTTTGTTTGGCACCGGCAACAAAGACAATCCGCTGAACTGGTCGTTTCGTATCGGCCAACTATTCGGCATTCAAATTCGCCTCCACCTGTTCTTTATCCTCGGGGCGTTCTATCTGGTGGCCGATGCTTTTGTCAAAGCCGACCAAAGCGTGGGTCTGCGCGGTGTTGTCGATGCGCTCGGTTCGGTTGTCATCCTTTTTCTCATCGTACTGCTCCACGAATTCGGTCACTGTTGGGGGGCGCGCAAAAGCGGCGGAGAAGCCGACGAGATCATGCTTTGGCCGCTCGGTGGACTCGCCTCGGTCCGGCCGCCGCACCGACCCAGCGCGCACATGTTGACGACTGTCGCCGGACCGATGGTCAACGTCATCATCTGCGCCATTGCGGCGGCGATCCTGATCGCCATTGCCGGTTGGGGCGCCGTGCCATGGAATCCGCTTCGAACGTTTCTCCCGATCAATCTGAACATCGATTGGTCAGACAATGTGCAGCGCTGGCTGCGGGTTGTCTTCGGACTGAGCTATGTCGTCCTATTGTTTAACCTGATGCCCGTCTATCCGTTTGACGGCGGGCGGATGCTGCAGGCATTTCTCTGGCCGCGAAAAGGCTTTGGGCCATCGATGATGACCGTGACGTTCATCGGCATGGTCGGTTCGATCGCGCTTGGCGTGGCCGGTTTCTTCACCGGGGCGATGATGATGATCATGGTCGCCGTCTTCGGGTATCTCACATGCTACAACGAGCGTCGAATGGCCAAGATGCGCGAGTTGGAAGGGGACTACAACGAATTCGGCTACGACTTCTCCGGAGGATATACGTCGCTGGAAAACCAGTTTGAAGACAAACCCAAGCGGCCGGGATACTTCGAGCGTCGCCGCCAGGCCAAAGCGGAAGCCCGCGAGCGCCGTGAAGCCGAACATCGCGAGAAAATGGCGATGGAGGTCGATCGCATCCTGGCCAAAGTCAGTGCCCACGGCATCGACTCACTCACCACCGAAGAAAACCGTATCCTCGCCGAAGAAACCAAACGGCAACAGGGCACCAAGTCGTCCTGACCTGTGAGGCATTTTTGTCCCGACGGGGCTGGGTTCCAATCACAATCGCACTATAATGCCCACAATCAAATTGGCATGTTACGTAGGGTCCGCTGTGCGGACCAAACCATGCGGATACGATTCAACCGAACGACATTCGGTCCGCACAGCGGACCCTACGGGTTGAATTCCGCAGCGCGGGTTTCACAAATACGGAGCGGGTCTGAACATGGCTGTCGCACCTTTGGCAGAACAATCCAGCGATTTTCCCCTTAGTTTTGAACAACGTATTTCGGGTGCATGCGGCGTGGCGCTTCCCAATTCGGATGTGCCGTCCGCGCAGAGCGATGCCAACCTGCCCGAGCATCTGCGCTCGGAGTACCAACCGAATCTGCCCGAACTTGGCGAGCTTGACGTCGTCCGCCACATGACGCGCCTGTCGCATCGCGTGTTCAGCATCGACGAAAACTTCTATCCGCTCGGCAGTTGCACGATGAAGTACAACCCGCGCGTCAACGAACGGGTCGCGGCGATGCCCGGCTTCGCGCACCTGCACCCGTATCAACGCGAGTCCGACGTGCAGGGCATGCTCGAATTGCACTATCAACTGCGACACTTTCTGCAGGAAATTTCCGGGTTGGCTGAGGTGAGTCTGCAGCCAGCCGCCGGCGCCCATGGCGAGATGACCGGGCTGATGATGATCGAGGCGTACCATCGCGCTCGCGGTGAGAATCGCCGCATGGTCCTCGCCCCCGACAGTGCCCACGGGACGAATCCGGCCAGTTGCACCATCTGCTCGATGGGAAGCACCAAGATTCGTTCGCGCAGTGATGGACGCGTCGATCTCGACGACCTTCGTGCCAAGGTCGATGAAAACACGGCTGCGTTGATGATCACCAACCCGAACACGTGCGGTATCTTCGACGATCAGATCGCAGACATCGCCGACATTCTGCACGCGAAAGGGGCGCTACTTTATTACGATGGCGCCAACATGAACGCGACACTCGGCATCATTCGTCCGGGCGATGTCGGCGTTGACGTGATGCACTTCAACACGCACAAGACGTTCAGCACCCCGCACGGCGGCGGCGGTCCGGGTGCGGGTCCGGTGGGCGTCTGCAAACGGTTGAGCCCATACCTGCCCAAGCCGCAGGTGATCAAAAAGTCCGACGGGACGTTTGCCTGGGATTACGATCGTCCGGAAAGCATAGGCCGCGTTCGCAGTTTCTATGGGCAGGGCGGCGTGTTGGTGCGGGCCTATACGTACATTCGTTCGCTCGGTCCGGAAGGTTTGCGTCGCGTGTCGCGTCGCGCGGTGTTAGCCGCCAACTATATCGCGGCGCAGATCAAGCATCGCTATCCGATGCCGTTTCCCGCGCCCTATGCACATGAGTTCATCACCGTACCGGAGTTTTCAGACCTCGGCGTCAACGAGCGCGATTTCGCCAAGCGCCTGATCGACTACGGCATCCATCCGCCGACGATGAGTTGGCCGATCATGCACTGCTTGATGATCGAACCGTCGGAGACCGAGTCGCTCGCGACGCTCGATCGGTTCTGCGAAGTGATGATCAAGATGGCCGACGAAGCCCGCGAGCAACCGGAACTGCTGCGAAGCGCTCCGCACGATATGCCGGTGGGCCGGCTCGATGAAGTCGGGGCCAACCGCAAGCCCAACGTCCGCTGGCGACCTGAATAGAACTCGCACGCAGGCACACCGGGGCGAATTGCAACGTCAGTGTGCCACTGGCTGCTAGTCAGCCAGTGCTTGAAGAAGCGAAGTCCTCACGAACAATTACAAACTCAAAGTCCCCATGCCCAAATCCACCCTGCGAATCATTCACGGCGGTCCGCTCACCGGTCCCGAGAACATGGCCCGCGACGAAGCGTTGCTCAATCGCGTCGGCCGCGGCGAATCACCGCCCACGCTTCGGTTTTATCAGTGGGACCCGCCGACGATTTCGCTGGGTTACTTTCAAAAGTACGCCGACTATCAAGCACTGCCATCGCCAGCCGGCGACCTCGCGGTGGTCAGAAGGCAAACAGGCGGTGGTGCGATTCTGCACGATCAGGAATTGACGTATTCGATCACAGTCCCGCTGGATCATAAGCTGCTCGAAGGCGGACCAAACAAACTCTATGAACGCGCCCACGATGCAATCATAAGCGCGTTTGAAACAATGAACGTCAGCGCCAACCGCTGCGGAAAATCAGACGACAGCGGGGCGGCAAAAGGCCCGTTCTTCTGCTTCGAAAGAAGACACTGCTTAGACGTATTGGTGGGAGGGGACAAGCTAGCCGGCAGCGCCCAAAGAAGAACAAAAGAAGCCGTCCTGCAACACGGATCCATCATCCTGGCCAACCGCTATAGGCAACAGACAACCGCCGACATCAACACCGATGCAACAACCGCAATA
>JAUIEW010000452.1 GCA_030429365.1 Phycisphaerae bacterium | reverse complement strand
CGACGACGCAGACCAAGCAATCGCGCCGATCAGCTTCCCGCTGCGACCAGTCGCCAAAGTGCAGCGCCCGCAGATCGCCCCCGTGTTTCCCGATTCCAGCTTCCTCATGCCCGCGAGCAACAAAGCCATTCTCGCCAACGGACTGGCGCCGTTTCATGACGCCTGGCCGCACGAGGACAATCGCCCGCTCATCGCCAAAATGCTCACCGACATCGGATATAGCGTCACGCAAACCGATTTGACCGTGGAGATGTTCACGCACCTGTCCGACTACGGCGTGATCTACACCGAATCGCACGGTGGATGGAGGACGGCCAGCATTCGCGACTTGACGACCGATCCGCTCAACCCGACGGACCCGGTCCCCACATGCTTCGGATCGCCCGGCAACCAGTGGTTGCTGACCACCACCGAAGTCACCGACGCCAACCGCGCAACCTATCAAAAGGACGTCGACTGTCGGCGGCTGATGATCATGAACGCGACCCTGCGCTCACCCAACAAACCGACCGAAAAGAAACAATTCTACTGCGTCACACCGCTTTTCATGCGCGAGTACGACAAGAAGAACTTTCCCGATCGTACGCTTATGTTCATCAACTCATGTCGCGGGTTTGACGTGTCGCTTGGCGGTCATTTCAAAGATGCTCTCGACGCCCGCTGCAATGGCGGAACTTACGTGGCTTGGACCAATCGCGTCCATCCCGTCGCGGCATTTCGGGGTGCGCTGAATCTCTTTCAACTCTTGACCGGCAGCAACGAAGAGCTGTCGGCCAACCAGATTCCGTTTCTCGAAAAGAACGTCCCGCCGATCATGAACATGTCGATCGCCGAAGCCTATGCCGCGATGGCGGCCAAGGGATACTCCGACGGCATCATCACCAACCGCGGCGCCGCGCTCTTCTATCGAACCGAAGAATCGACAACCGAGCTTCCGCCCATACTCACGCTGGCCCCCGCAATCACCGACTTCTTCCTCGACGAAATCGGGAACGCAGCCCTCCAAGCCCGCTCGCCAGACAATGCCGAACTCATCATCGGCGACGCACCGGGCAACTTACCCGACATCAGCACTGTGACGATCGACATCGGTAAGACGACGGCTCTGCAGACCACCAACGTGACCGGTACCGGATACGCCCTCAAAGTTCCTGTCGGCGCCGAAGGCGAACTCCGCCTGCGCAAAGACGATCGCATCGGCCCGCCCATGCAACTGCTCACGTGGAAGCCCAGCTTCGTCGTCCAGGGCGAAGGGCCGCACGGGTTGACGTTCACGGTCACCTACCTGATGCATGGCCGCGGCATCCCCTCACCGCGTTCTCGCACCGGCGCGCAAGGCACCTTTTTGTGGCTCGACCCGATGGAAGGTTTCGACGCTCGCTTCGACGCAGCCTCGACGGTGACCTGGTCGGTCGGGGGCAGCGACAATGTCGGCGGCGTTCAGTACGCGCACAGCGGCGGGGGCACGCAGACGATTTCGTTCAAGTCGGATGATGGAACCGCGCACAGCGCCTCGATGATTTCCAACGACGGACTGACGGCAGAAGTCGACTTCACCATCGAAACGGAACTCACCTACACAACCACGATTTCAGGCAATGGCCCCACCACCATTGAGCAGCACACCCTG
>JAUIEW010000218.1 GCA_030429365.1 Phycisphaerae bacterium | reverse complement strand
CGGTGAACTGGTCTTCGGGCTCAACGAGACGAAGTCGCTGATACCGGCGAGCAACCAGAAGTTGATCGTGATGGCCGCCGCTTTGGATACGATCGGCTCGCAAGGCGTCTACCGGACGACCCTGGCTGCCCGCGGTCAGGACCTGATCGTCATCGGCGACGGCGACCCGGCGCTGGGTGATCCGAAGTTGGCTGAGCAAGCCGGCGTGGAGCCGATGAAGTTTGTCGTGTCGTGGGCCAACGCTTTGGCAGCAGAGGGCGAACGAACCAACCCGAGCATGGGCGGTGATGCAGCCCACTCGTGGATCATTCCCGGCGACTTCATCGTCGACGACACCATCCTCGATGCGGAATATTTCCATCCCGATTGGGTGCCCGCCGACCGCGTGAAATGGTACGGCGCGCCGATTGGCGGACTCAACCTAAATGACAACTGCGTCGAGATGACGGCCATGCCGAGCGGCAATGCCGGGGATGCCTGCGCCTGGTCGATGTTTCCATCGTCGTCCGCGCTCAATGTGATCAACGATTGCGTGACGTCGAATTCGAGCAAGTCGGTTCCGGTCATAGGGCGGCGACCTGGTACCGCCGACTTGGTGCTTAGCGGCAAAGTCGGTCGGCAGGTGACGCTTCAATCGGTGTCGGTGTATCAACCGAGTTTGTTCGCCGCCACCGCAATCCGCGAAGCGCTTGCAGGTGAGGACATTCACCTTCAAGGTAAGACGCGCTTCGAACGCGTGCGCACGCGTAATGGCAGCCTGCCCAACGACCTGCGGATCATCGCCGAACACGTGACTCCGCTGCCCGATGTGCTTCAGCGCATCGGTCACGACAGTCAAAACATGTGCGCGGAAGCGTTGTTCAAACGGTTGGGGCGCGAATGGACCAAACGCCAAAACGGCGTGCCGTCGGCTGGCAGTTGGGCGAACGGTCGTGAGGCTGTTTTGCCGACGTTGCAACGGGCTGGCTGCGATGTGCGGAACATGGTGGTCGCCGATGGCAGCGGTCTGAGTCGAAGCAATCGGCTGACTGCCCTCGACCTCGCCCGCCTGCTGCAATACATGCACAAACACCCCAAGTCGAAGACATTCAAGGAAAGTCTCGCGGGCAATCGCACCGGGGGCAAACTCAAAGGCCGCATGTCCGATGTCGATGCCGACGTGTTCGCGAAAACCGGTTACCTCCGCGGTGTGCGATCCCTCAGCGGGTACGTGCGGACGAAGGAAAACTGCTGGTACGCGTTCAGCGTCATCTTCAATGGATTTCGAGGTCCGAGCGGTCCGTACAACAAGCTTCACGAAAAAGTGTGCGACATTCTCGCGGATGGGTGCGACAACGCGCCCCGCAAACCGTGACCGGTGACGATTCCAACTCTGAAAATCTGCGCACGCGCAACGGGACGATACTGCTCCTTATCGCCGCGACTTTGTGGAGCCTCAACGGCGGTTTGATCAAACTGCTGGAAGCTTCGGGGCTCGGTGCCGGCAGCATCGCTTCGTTTCGATCGCTCGTCGCCGCGATATTTCTACTTCCATTTGCCTATCGCAGGTTCAAACGACTGGAGGAACCGTTTTGGATTTTCGCGACGGTGCTGATGTTTACTGGCATGTGCGGGACGTTTGTGCTCGCGACCACCGCGACGTCCGCCGCCAACGCAATCATCCTTCAGTACACCGCGCCGGCATGGGTGTTTGTACTGTCGCCGTGGATCGTCAAGGAGCGGGCCAACCCGAAGCAGTTCATCGCGCTGGCGGTGTCGATGGCGGCGGTTGGTCTGATTTTTCTGGCGCAATACGAGACCGATTTGTTCGGCATGTTGATCGGTTTGCTCAGCGGACTGGTGTTTGGCACGCAGGTGGTTTTGTTTCGACGCGTGCGGGCGATTGATCCGATTGTGCTGGCGTTTCTTTGCTGTGCGGGTTCGGGTGTTTTGTTGCTGCCTGTCGCGCTTTTGCTTGAACCGATTCAATTGACGGTTTCGATTGGCGGCTGGCTGATCTTGACGGGCGTGGTGCAGTTTGGTTTTCCGTATGTCATCTATGCGGCTGGCGTGCGCCATGTTTCCGCGCAGCTTGCGATTTTGATCATCATGTTGGAGCCGGTGCTCAATCCGGTGTGGACGTACCTGTTTCATCGCGAGGTGCCCCATTGGAGTACGATGGTCGGTGGGGCGGTGATCCTCTGCAGCGTCGGGTATTTATCGCTCTCGCGGGAAAATAGCAGTGTTTCCGGCTAGCTGGGTCGCCTGTTCATTCAATTCCTGATTGCTACAATCTTGCCTCTTGTGCTTTTTCACTGCTCACAGAGCAGTGGCACGGTGATGGTTTTCACTGGTTTGGTTCTGTGGCATCGAATTACGACGTCATTGTGATTGGCGGAGGGCATGCGGGTACGGAAGCGGCTTGGGCGGCTGCTCGCATGGGCGCTTCCGTTGCGCTCGTGACGATGCAGCGCGAGGCCATCGGCCGCATGTCGTGCAACCCCGCCATCGGAGGCATCGGCAAGGGGCAGATGGTTCGCGAAGTCGATGCGCTTGGTGGCATCATGGGGCGGGCGATCGATCAAGCCGGCATCCACTTTCGCATGCTCAATCAGAGCAAGGGACCGGCTGTCTGGGCGCCGCGCGCTCAAGCCGATCGAAAGCTCTACGCCCAAGCCGTCCAAAGCATACTCACCGAAGCCGCCAATCTTGAAATCGTTGAAGGCCTGGTCGATGAAATCGAAACGGTCGACGCACCTTCGCATAACGGTGATGCCGCGAAAAGAGTTTCGGGCGTGGTGCTTGCAGACGGTCGCAGGCTCGTGGCGCCGGCTGTCATCGTGACGACCGGAACATTCATGCGCGGGTTGATGCACTGTGGTGAACGCCAGGAAGCCGGCGGCCGCGTCGGTGAAGCCGCGGCAATGGGAATCAGTTCGAACCTTTCCGCGCTCGGTTTCGAGTTGATGCGACTCAAGACCGGAACGCCGCCGCGTGTGCATCGCGACAGCCTCGATTACGACAAGCTCGAACGTCAGGACGGCGACGAAACGCCCGTCCCGTTTTCGTTCGTCAATGATTCAATCGGTCAGCCGTCGATGCCTTGCTGGATCACGTACACGAACAGCGAGACGCACGGGCACATCCACACCAACCTGCACCGGGCACCGATGTACATGGGGCAGATCGAATCGACCGGCCCCAGGTATTGCCCGAGCATTGAAGACAAGGTCGTTCGCTTTTCAGACAAGCCGCGTCACCAGTTGTTCCTCGAACCCGAGGGGTACGACAACGAGCGGATTTACTGCAACGGGATCAGCACGTCGCTGCCCGAAGACGTTCAGCGTTCGATGCTTGCGACGATTCCGGGCATGGAAAACGCGGAGATTCTGCAGTTGGGTTACGCGGTGGAATACGACTTCATCCCCACGTGGCAGACGCGGGTGACGCTGGAGAGCAAGCGGGTGGGCGGGCTTTTCTTCGCCGGACAGATCAACGGGACCAGCGGGTATGAGGAGGCGGCTGGTCAGGGCCTGGTCGCGGGCGTGAATGCCGTGCAGATGCTTCGCGAAGGTGAGCCGTTGGTCTTGCGTCGCGATCAGGCGTACATCGGCGTGATGATTGACGATCTCATTACCAAGCCACCCGTCGAACCGTATCGCATGTTTACATCGCGGGCTGAGTATCGATTGTCGCTGCGCAGCGACAATGCCGACCAGCGTTTGACGCCGATCGGTCGAACGCTCGGCTTGGTCGACGATGCGCGTTGGAATCGTTTCGAGCAAAAGCTAAACGACATTCAAGCGTTGAAGCGCGTCGCCAACTCGCTTCCACATGCCGGTGGTAAGCTGGGTGATTTCTTAAAGCGCCCAGAAACAACGCTTGATGATTTTTCAAACGCCCTAAATTCACATTCATCGAATGGTTGTTCCGAATTCGCGCGCTCTGTTCTTGAACAGGTGTTGGTTGATGCGCGTTATGCTGGGTATGTTGCGCGACAAGATAGGCAGGTCGCAAGATTTCGGAAAATGGAGTCGATGAAAATACCCCCACATGCCGATTATGCCAAAATGACCGAGTTGCGAGCTGAAGCGCGGCAAAACCTCGCAGCGGTCGAACCGACAACGTTGGGCCAGGCTGGTCGGATCTCAGGCATCACGCCGGCGGACATCATGGTGCTCACCGTGTGCCTCCGTCGTCAAAAGTCGATCTGAGCCAAACAGTTGCGCGTCTCCCGTACCTGTGATTTTGCGGGAGATTTGCACTGATTCGCCCCTGGTTCAATTCTCGTTGCAGGCAAAAACATTGACCACAGACTACAGGGGATGTACGTTATGGCGAGTATAGGTGCTCTAGGTAGGGTCGAATCCCCAGCGCGTCGGCCGAAGGCGTTGCATGGAGGCTCTCGAATGCTGAAAAGCGTATACACCACGGGTGAAGTTGCCCAGATTTGCAAGGTTAGCCAGCAGACCGTGATTCGCTGCTTTGACAGCGGGCGGTTGAAAGGCTTTCGCGTGCCCGGTTCGCGCTTCCGTCGAATCCCGCGCGACAACCTCATCGACTTCATGAAGGAAAACAAGATCCCGTTGGATCAACTCGCGACCGGCCGCAAGCGCGTGCTGGTGGTCGACGACGATCAGGACATCGTCGATATGCTCAGCGAGATTCTTTCGCGCGATGGTCGCTTTGAAGTGAAGACCGCAACCACCGGTTACGATGCGGGCATGCTCACGCACTCGTTCCACCCGGACGTGATGCTGCTCGACTACAAGTTGCCCGACATCAACGGCAACATCGTCTGCAAGACGGTTCGTTCCAAACCCGAATTCGAAAACATGCGGGTGATCATCATCAGTGGTGTCGCCGACCCCGAAGAGATCGAAGAATTGCGGGCGGCTGGCGCTGACGAATTCGTGAAGAAGCCGTTTGAGATTGAGCATGTCATCGACATGATGGTCGAGATGCTGCGTCTGTAGTTTGGCTTGCTGTCAGTGACTCCCGCGCATGTTGCACCTTTGCGGGATGTGATTATCGGAATGTTGATTGACGGGGTGCCTCCATGTTTGTGGTGCAGGTCGCCCCGTCATTCGTAACGCACTTGTCGATTGGTCGTTCCCATGCGCGCGGTAACTCAATCGGATTCGCCGCCGCATTCACATTCATCGCTCCATTCCAAATCAGCCGGGCAAGACCCGCGGCGGCGATCCGTCAGCGCATTTAATGACGCTGTCGTCGATGATTCGCCGCTCACCGAACAAATCGGCGCCCTGATTTCCCGATTCACGAAACGAGTCGCAACCCGGTCGGACGCTTTGTGCGCCGTCCTGCGCAATGTGTTCGAACGGGTTGACGAATCCCGATCAGTGTCTTTGGCCGGAGCCGATGAATCCGATCGCAAACGCACCATACGGCGGTTGGCTGCCATCGTCTTCCACCAGCGCGCTTTGCAGAGCTTGTTGGCGGGTGACCCGCGATCGTGGGCTCGCATCGAATCGATTGGGCATCGTTCCTTTCAAACGGCGTGCGTTGCGGCATTGATCGCCCTGCGGGGGCGGCGCGTCGATCCTGTCGAAGCGTTTGCCTGCGGCATGCTTGGCGATGTTGGAAGTTTGGTGCTCGCCGTCGAATTTCCCAAAGCCATGGAACGGGTTGAGCGGGCAATGCGAAGCGGCGAACGCGATGTGCTTGCGGTCGAAACGCATACGTGCGGTGTGGATCATGCGGTTGTCGGCGGTTCCCTGCTCGCTCGTTGGTTGCTGCCCGACGTGTTGCAGCAAGTTGCCCGAGGTGACGCCCTGCCGCTGGAGCTGGAAGCCACCGATGTTTCCTGCGCTCGTCACCTTGCGATCGTCCGCGATGCCAAAGCGATCTTGAAGCGCGCACGTCACACAATGTCGCGGCCATCCGATGCAAATGATCGCGAATTGCTCCAGGCGAAAGAGCAGTTGGTTCGCGACATCGAACGAGAACTGAATCGATTGGATCGAACCCCCGCAGACGTCGGGGCGGTGCGTGGCGAACAGGCTCGACCTGCCGCCAACGTCAAGGACGATGTCGGTGCGGTATCGATGGCCCATCTGTATCGATTCATGCTGCAGGTTGCGGAACTCCCGGGGCGTGTGTCCGGCGTCGATGGGCTGTGCGTCGAGACGGCTGGTATGGTCTTTGACCTCTTGGGTGTTGCGCGGATGGTCGTCTTTGCCCAAGTCGATGCCACGCAGTTTCGCACGTGTCGATTGGATGGGACAGCGACGGTCGATGGAACCGCGCCGGCTGCCGAACCGGTCGTTGACAGTCAGCGGGCAATTGTGCGGTCCCCAGTGACGGGTTACGCGGGACGGTCAGCCGTTGGCGACGAGACGATTCGCATTCAAAACGCAGACGACACTGAATACGCTGAATTGGCGGATCGATTTGTGCGGTTTCTTGGGCCGGGTCCCATCGATTGTCTGGCGTTTCAGTGCGGGTCGGGGCAGCCCGGTGGGATTCTGTTTTCAACCGACGACGATGGTTGGCGATGGAATCGGTTGGATTCGGCGTCGCAGCGATCGATTTCTGTGGCGCTGGGAGCTGCGTTTGAATCGATGCTATCGAGACGCAGGCTTCAGTCGCAGGCGAGCATAATTGGCGATGCAGCCAAGGAGGAGGCATCTCAGCGACAGGCAGCCGTGCAAACAGAGATGATCAGCCGCATCGCGCAGTTGGCTGCTGGCGCGGCTCACGAATTGAACAATCCGCTTGCGATCATCGCGGGCAGGGCACAATTACTCCAAGCCGACCCACAGAACAAAACCCTGCAAGCCGACCTGCAACTGATCGCCGCACAGGCCCGTCGGGCGGGCGACATGGTGATGGATTTGATGGAATACGCCCGTCCCGCTCAGCCCCAACCTGTCCGGATTCGGTTGTCCGATTGGGCAAATCGCCTTCGGCAACGCTGGTATCGGCGAAGCGCCCTGGATGCCGATCAGATTCAGATCCGGCTGCACGCGGAAGATCTGGTCGTGTTTGCTGACGAACGACAACTGGACACGTCAGCGGACGAGATCATGGCGAACGCTGTCGAAGCCCTTCGCCAGAAAAATGGACCTTGCGCTACCAAATCGGGCGAATTGCCCAACATACAAATTAACTCACCCTCGGCCTCAACCGATGACACGATCGTCGTGGCGATTAGTGACAACGGACGAGGCATGTCCCCAGGCGTATGCAAACACGCCTTGGACCCGTTCTTCTCGCATCGCGCCGCCGGACGCCGACAGGGGTTGGGATTGTCCCTGGCAGCGCGGTACGTCGAGATCAACGGAGGGCGACTCTGGATCGAGTCCACGGATGGCGAAGGTACGACAGTCAGATTTGCCTTGCCGTCCTCTTCGGCTCAGCCGCTTGCCCATTAAGCCGTTCTGCACGCTTTCGCCACACGCATTGGAAACTTAGTTTTGCGATCCTTATTGGCGCTGTCATGCGCCGAGTCGGATCAAATGGGGCGAAAGCGTGGACTCTGCGATTCCGCAAAAAATTCTGTTGGTCGAGAGCAATCCCCGGGCGATCGAGACGTTGATCGATGCGTTCGTGGGGCGATTCAATTGCAACATCACGTGCGTGGCGACGGCCGAGGATGCCCTCGATGTCGACATGCTCGAACCGCACAGCATCGTTGTAGCCGACACCGAATTGGAAGGGATGGACGCGCTGACGATGGCGATGCGCTTAACGGAGTTGAATCCGCGGCCCATCATCATGCTCGACAGCAATCCGAACGTTGCCAATGTGGTTGAGGCCATGCGGGCTGGTGTGGTCGACTATTTTTCAAAACCCGTGGACATCGATGTATTGCTCGAATCGATGGACCAGGCGCTTGCGGACTACCAGGCTTATCGCGAGTTGGCCAGCCGCCATCAGAAAATGCGTGGGCTCGTTCGTCGCGTGATTCGTGAACGGCGCGAACTGAATCAGCGCGTTGAGTTGATCTGCAAGGATCTGGTCGGGGCGCACAAGCGACTGGTGATGCGGGTCCTTGAAGGCGCAGATGGCGTTGAGGTTGGATAGGGCGTTTCGGTCCGCGCCCATTCGCAATTCACCTGCAGCTCAATCACTTAAAAATCCAGGGATAAAGGCGCTCCAGCCCGACAACGGCGGCGTTGTATGTGCCGTGGAGGATGATCGCGGTCACGAGTGAGGGGAACAGGTCGGCGATGCGCGGCGTGTACCGCTGGGAGGCCAGCTCGACGATAATCGCGGCGACGGTCAGGGCGATGCCGAGCACGGCGACGATGATCTCGCCCATGCCGGACAGGGCCTCGCCGGCCTGGGTGTCGAGCATCAGTTCGAAGGGCCCGGGCGCCTGCAGCACCTCGGCGAAGTCGAGCAGCCAGAAGGTGCCGTACGCCACGATGCTGACGACCAGGATCACGCCGAAGGCGGACGCGACGGCTCCCAAGGGGAACCGCGTACGGCGCTGGTTCATCATGCGGGCGGGAGCCTATCAATCCCCGTGGGAACCCGCCACCTCACCTGGCGCCCGGCTCGCGCGGGGCAATAGACGGCGGCGACGGGCGGCGGCGGCGGAGCTCCATAGCCAGCCGGCGGCACGCCCGCGCCAGCGCCGAAACCCCGGGGTCTGCCGCCAGCAGCTGGTGCATG
>JAUIEW010000004.1 GCA_030429365.1 Phycisphaerae bacterium | reverse complement strand
TGTGACGAGTGCGATGCTTATGTGAATCGATGTCAGTTTTTAGGCAACATGTCCCAGTCGGGTGGGGCAATACATTGTGATTCCGGATCGCTGCTTCTGGAAAACAGTGTGCTAAGCGGCAACATGGCGACTTGGTACGAGTCGACCAATGGCGGTGGTTTGTACTTCAACAATTGTATTCCAACGATGATCAACTGCTCATTTGCAGGAAATATCAGCACGGGCACGTTGGGGTCGCATGCGGGAGCGATTGGCTCTGGTTCATTCGAGTCGTTTAATGCGACCAATTGCATCTTTTGGGACAACTACCCGACTCAATCGGCGAGCACCATAGGGAATTTTGTGAAGTGTATTGTTGAAGAACTCGGTGGGCCCGGCGTAACCTCTGTCGATCCTCGCTTCGTCGATTCCAATGGGCCAGATAACATCGCCGGGACCGAAGACGATAATCTGAGACTGCTGCCGGGTTCGCCGGCGATCGATGCTGGTGACAACTCGGCAGTGCCAATCGGCGCGCTGACTGATTTGGATGGCCATGCGCGGTTTGTGGACGACGTCACGACGCCTGACACGGGTGTGGGCGCTTCGCCGATTGTTGACATGGGCGCCTACGAGTTTGTGCTTGGCGATTGCGATGCCGATGGCGATGCCGACCTTGACGATCATGTGATTCTTGACGGTTGCCTGACCAGTCCGGGTGCGGCGTTGGGTGTCGGCTGCGCTTGTCTTGATCTGGATTCGGATGCCGATGTTGATCTTCGTGACTTCGGATTCTTCCAGATGGCGTTTATTCCGTGACGCTTGTTGGCACTTGGGTTTGTGTTCTGCTTCGTCGTGTTTTTTGAGCCGTGGCGCACCTTGCATATCTTCAGTCCCCCACCCTTCCGCTTCGCTCAAGGGCGGGGCACCCGTGCTTCATCTCTCCGCATTATGTCGGTTTTTGCATGCGTTTGTCGGGCCGTTTGATGTGGTCGGCGCGTGTGGATAATTGTCATTTGGATGCTTCTGCTGGGGCATTTCTTCCGAAAGCGCTGTAGACTGCATGGTGTTCCGGGGCGATCCTGATACGTCTATGACGTGACGCTTTCGGTGGTTACTGGCTGGCGAGCAGCCCGTGGCACGCTGGACGCCGCAACGGAATTGAGGCAGTTCTTAGTGACGTATGTGGGCTGGGCAGTTGGTGGCCGGTGGTCTTGAATACCTATGCACTTCATTTGCTGAAGGAGGCAATTCGATGAGATTTTCATTTCGTAAAATAGCAGTGACGGCGTGCTTGGCCGCGACCTTCGTGGCGTCGTCGGCGCTGGCTGGCGTGGAAACCAGCAAGGTGGCGGTCTTCCACCTGAACGGCCCGCTGATTGAGCGCCCAATGGGCGACATGGGATTTGCGTTTGGCAATCAGCCGGAAACGCTCAAGGGTCTGATCGAGCGCTTTCACAAAGCCGGTGACGACGATTCGATCAAAGCGATTTTGATGACCGTCGGCGCGCCGGGCATGGGTTTCGGTCAGTTGGAAGAACTTCGCGAGGCCATGCAGACCTGTGGCAAACCGGTCTACGTCCACGTCGATTCGCTCCAAACCGGCATGTACACCCTCGCGTCGGCTGCAAAGCACCTCAGTGTCACGCCGACTGGTGACGTTTGGCTGCTCGGTTTCTACACCGAAGGCCTGTACCTCCGCGACATGCTTGGCAAGATTCACGTCGAACCCGACATCGTTCACATCGGCGACTACAAGAGCGCCGGCGAAACACTTTCACGCAACGGACCAAGCGAAGCGGCTGAAGCCAACATGAACTGGCTGCTCGACGGTTTGTACGACGGCATGGTCAAGAACATCGCCGACTCGCGCTTCAACGGCGACACCGCGAAGGTCAAGAAGATCATCGACAACGCACCGTACACCGCAGAGAAGGCGCTGGAACTCGGGTTGATCGATTCCGTGCAGCATCGTCAGGATCTGGTCGCTGAGTTGAAAAAGCGCTATGGCGACGATCTCAAATTCGTCCACGGTTTCGGCAAGAAGTCCGGACCCGACATCGATTTCAACAACCCATTCGCCATCTTCCAGATGATCGGCGACCTCATGTCGGGCGAGAAGGAATCCAAAGATCCGTCAATCGCAATCGTTTACGTTGAAGGTGCGATCAGCACGGGGCAGGACGAGGTCAGCCCGTTCGGTGGAAGCAGTGGTGCCAAGAGCACGAGCATTCGCAAGGCGCTCGATAAAGCGACAGCCGACGATTCCGTGAAGGCTGTCGTCCTCCGCGTGGATTCGCCCGGTGGATCGGCGCTGGCGAGCGAGATCATCTACGACGCAGCGATGCGGGTGAAAGCGGCTGGCAAACCGTTGGTGGTGTCGATGGGCAACGTCGCAGCCAGTGGCGGCTACTACGTCTCGTGCGGGGCTGACAAGATCATTGCCGATCCGATGACGATCACCGCGTCGATCGGCGTTGTTGGCGGTAAGGTCGTGACCACCGGCATGTGGGACTCGATGGGTATCCACTGGCATCCATATCAGCGTGGAAAGCAGGCTGGGATCATGAGCACCGCCCGCGCCTGGAACGACGATGAACGCCAACGCATCGTCAGCTGGATGGAAGAGGTCTATGGAATCTTCAAAGGCCACATCACCGAGCATCGCGGCAGCAAGTTGACCAAGCCGATTGACGAGATGGCCGGTGGGCGCGTGTTCACCGGTAAGCAGGCGCTTGAACTCGGTCTGGTCGATGAGTTGGGATCGATGCGCGATGCGATCGAGTCGGCGGCAGACCTGGCCAGCCTGGGTGACTATGAGTTGAAAGTCTTGCCGCGCCCGAAGAACATCTTTGAGATTTTCGGCGATGAACTGGGTGGTAAGGAAAGTGAAAACGTGAGCGTTTCGCTCACTCCCAAGCAGGGACTGTTCAACTCCGGCTCGCCGTTGATGGACATGGTGCTCCCAATGCTCAGTTCGCTCGATCCGCAGCGGGCAGCCGCTTTGGGAACGGCACTGACGAAATTGCAGATCCTCCACGAAGAGAACATCGCTTTGATGCCGGCCGGCGATTGGGTCGTGCGAATGAAGTAGTGCGGTACAGTCGCGCGGTTTGGGGGTCTTTCGACTGACTCCTGGATCAGCGGTCAAAACCGATATAAATCAGATGCCCGCAGGCTCCGGTCTGCGGGCTTTTTTTGTAAGGGGTTGTCGCGGGCCCGTTGAAACGATTGGCCCATCGGGGTTACAGTCTCTGGATTCAGCAATTCAATCCCTTGGAGGAGGAAATAAAATGCGTTTGTCATTGGGTGTATTCACGCTGGTGGCTGCGGTTGCCATTGCACAGGCTCGCGGGCCGGAATCCTGGACGCAGCTTTCGCTCGACACATGCGGCGTCAACGAGTTCCTTGCCAGTCATCCCAACGATGATGGTCGCGGCGTGGTCATCGCCGTTCTGGACACGGGGGTGGACCCCTCGATTCCCGGCTTGACCCACACACCGGACGGTGCAGTCAAAGTTGTCGACGTTCAGGATTTCAGCGGTGAGGGCGACATCGAGTTGCACATTGTCCGCCGCGACGAAGACGGCGGTTCGATCGTGAACTTCGAAGACGAGGGCGCTGCGATCAAGTATGCCCTTCCGAAGAACTGGGCGGGTCAAAAAGATGAGCGGCGTTTCTGGTTTGGCAGTCTCGATGAAAAGGACTTTGTGAACGCGTCGATCCCGGACCTCGATGACAATGGTAGCACCGACGACAAGTTCGGCATTCTCGTTTCGGCGATGCCCAACGAAGGCGACGATCAGGCGATCTGCTACGTCGACACCAATCACGATCGCAGTTTCGCCGACGAGGTTCCGATCCAGAATTACAAGCTGGCTTACGACTCGTTCACGCTGTCGCGCCCAACACCCGAAAAGCAGATCGTGCCGTTGTCATTCGCGGTGAACATCTTCTTGAACAAGAGCAAGATCGTGTTGCATTACGACGACGGTGCACATGGCACGCACGTCGCAGGCATTGCGGCTGGCTATAAGATCAACGGGCAGGATGGATTCAACGGCGTCGCCCCGGGCGCGAAGATCATCAGTTTGAAGATCGGCAACAACGCGATCGGCGGCATCAGCACGACCGATGCGAAGAAGAAGGCGATGGAGTATGCGGCGCGGTACTCGCACGAACATGGCGTGCCGGTCGTGTGCAATTTGTCGTACGGGGTGGCATCCACGATCGAAGGACGTTCGGCGATCGATACGTTCATGGATGACATTCTGCACAAGTACCCGGATCTGATTTTCTGCACGTCGGCTGGAAATATCGGGCCAGGCTTGTCGACGGTCGGGACGCCAGCTGCTTCGGCGGCAGCGATCACGGTCGGGGCGCTGTTGGCGCCGGACTCCGCCCGCGATGTGCAGGGGTATGATATTAATGGTCCCATTCCGACGGTGTTTACGTCGCGCGGAGGTGACACAGCCAAGCCGGACATCGCCACCCCGGGTTGGTCCACCTCGACGGTGCCTCGCTGGACGATGCGGGGCGATTACTGGGCAGGCACCAGCATGGCCAGCCCGTACGCGTCGGGACTTTGCGCCCTGATGATCAGTCACACGCTCAACGCCGACTCCAAAGCGACGATCCGATCGTGTGACGTGAAGCGCGCCCTGTGCGACTCGTGCCTGCCACTCAAGAACGCAACGGCGCTCGATTTTGGATTCGGTTTGCCCAACGCGACCCACGCCGCGAAGCAACTTGCCAAGCTGGCCAACGCCGCCAATGACGACCCCATCATCGGTTATGACGTTTCAACGCCATGTCCCAGCGCGTACGAGGGAACATCGTCGGCGGCTTATTGGCGCAGCACGTATTTCCCGAAGGACGAACCGCAAGTCTTCACGATTAAGCCGATCTTCGCACCGGGCATCGATGGTTCGACGAAGACCTCGTTCACGCGCAAGTTCACGTTGCGGTCGGGTAGCCCGTGGTGCCGTTTGCGTCAGGAAAGCGTGTACCTGCGAAGCGTTCAGTCAGCGACGGTGTTCGTGGACTATGTGGCTGACGAGTTGACCGAGCCCGGCGTTTACGTGGCGGCTGTCGATGCACTGTGGGGTGAGCAGGTTGCGTTCCGTATGCTCAATACGATTGTGGTGCCACATCGTGTCAGTGCCAAGACAGATCACTCGTTGCATTTTGAGAAGCAGGTCGTTCATGGATGGGCGCCGGATCGGCATTTCGTTTCCGTTCCACCTGGGGCGAGCGCGATGGTCGTGACCTTGTCGGCGCCCAAGGGTGAAGCGTCCAAGGCGTCGATCGAGCGCATCTTTGACCCCAACGGGCATCAGAGCCGCAAACGCAGTTATCATTTGAATTCAGCAGAAGGCAAACGCGAGCTGATCTGGACGGTGGATGATGAGTTGATGCCGGGTGTCTGGGAATTGGACGTGGTGGCCGACCGCCCCGACAAGTCGTGGCCCTACGACTTGGACGTGCGATTCTTCGGTTTGCATGCGTCAGAGAACCCGATCACGAAGTGGGCTTCGGGCACCAAGGGGACGGTCACGGTGACGAATGAATTCGATACGCCGTTGTTCGCGTCGGCCAGCGGTCGAATCGAAGGATTCCGCAAGACGACCGAAGATACGTTCAAGGGTCTCAAGGATGTACTGACATACGATATTGAACTGGGCGACGAATTTGATGCGGTGCGCATCAACCTGGAAATGTCGTTCAAGGATTACGCGGAAACGACGGATATTGCGGTGGCGGTTGAAGATTCGAACGGCAAGAATCTTCTCGATGCGGGTTTCAGCGACAACTTGTACTCGGCCACCGTGTCCAAACCGAAATCGGGCAGCAGTTTGAAGCTTAAGATCACGGGTGCGTTCGCCGTTTCCGACGATCAACGCAAGACGCCGATCACCGTCAAAATCGATCACATGCTCGCGGACGCGGTTGGATTGGAAGTGACCCGAGGCGATTCGACGAAGATCGATTTCGTACCGCATGTGCCCATCGACGTGAAGTATCAACTCGATGGTTCGCTGCCAAAAGCGCCGAGTGGGGCGCATCCGGTTGGGTACATTCACTTTGGCGAACGAAGCAGCAAGCAATCGGCGCTGAAGATCGAAGTGGATATGACCGACGAATAGCCCGCGCTCAGTTGGATCGGGTGCGTTTGGTTGACTTGCCTTTCAGGTGGATGACGGCGCATTCGCCTGGTGCGAGTTTCGCTGTGATCGTCGATCGTTTCATCGCGATCGTTGGCGGTTTCGCCGCGAGGTGCATGAGCAGCTCGCAAGGTGTGCGAAGCGCTCCGAGTCCCGAAAGCGCTGTGCGGAGGGATCGCTTGTAGTCAAGGTTGGCGATGACGAGCAGCGCTGTGCCGGTCCAATTGAGTCTGTATCCAAGGGCCAAAATGCTCTTGGCGTTGCCTTTGACGACGGGGTTAAGCCTCGCTTTGGGGTTGGTCAGCGCTTTGATAAACCGCTCGCGAAGCGCGGTGGCCGCTGCGATCGTGGCGCACATTTCGTCAGCGCCCTGATTGGTCCAGTGCTGGATGGCTTTGTCGAAGAACGCCAGTTTGCCGTAATACGGGTCGCTTTTGGGCAGGGCGAATTGATCTTTCGGCTTGGCGTCGAGGCCGAGGTTATGCGGTTGGCGTTCGTAGACTTCCGCGCCGCTGTTGATCATGGGGACGCTGTTGGGCAGCAGGCAGTTGATGACGGTCATCTGCCTGGCGTACTTGCGCTTGCCATGACGCGTCACAGCGCGCGGCGTGTCGGGTGACTCTGCCGACGCGAACACGGGAATCTTAAGCGGCGCGATTTTTTCGACCATTTCGTGCAGCATGCCTTCGTGCGCCCGCGGCTGCATCCACCAACTGGGCCCGATCATCAGGTTATAACCCGTCTCTTTCGCCTTGGCATGGTTGTCGGTGCCGAGGTCTTCGGCGATGAAGCAGAAATCCGGATCGCGCTCACGCGGTTTCCCTAAAATGCGGGCTTCGAGTTCGCGCGGGAGGGCGTGGGCCATGTCGATGCGGGCGCCGTCGATGCCGAACTTCTGATAGAACGGGATGATGTTGGCCAGCTTGTTCCAAAGCAGGCGGTGCGGTTTGACCCCTTGAAATATGCTGGATTTGGCGACGTCAAAGTGCATGTAGGGCGGCTGACTTTGGGGGTCGCGCAGGAACTTCGCCGACGCCGTTGGGTGGTCGCCATAAAGTCGCAGGTAGGTGACGTCGGACCATGGCGGTTGCGGGTCGTTGATGACATCGGTGTAGCCGGGGGTGGTGGTGACGCCGAACGTCTTGGCGATGCGGCTGATGACGCCCGTGCGGGGACGCGCTTTTTCTTGTGCGACGAAACGTTGCCACTTCTCGGGATGCGTTTTGCTTGGATCGAAGCGGAATCTCTTGAGATGGCGGTTGACGGCTGGCGTGTTGTAAATATCGCCGAGCGTTTGGGCGCTTGGGTTTTGGTATTGCACGTTGTCGATGTACGGCGCGGCGAAACGTTTGTCGAACCGGCGGTCGATCCAATAGAACCATTCGGGGTGATCGAGCACCCACACGTGATCGCGGGCGACGGTGCGCGGAGCGAAGTCGATCAGAACGCGAATTCCCAGGCGATGGGCACATTCAACGAGAAGGTGAAATTGTTCGTTGATGTCGCCGATAAGCGGCCCGAGCGTTCCGTCATTTTGCGATGGATCGAGTTGAAGGAAAGCCTGTGTTGCATAAGGGCAGCCGAGTTCGCCCTTGCGGTAGGCGTTGCTGGCTTTGCAGACGGGCAGCAGGTACAGGGCGTCGGCGCCGAGGCGTTTGATGTGCGGTAGCAGCAGGATCGTCTTGCAGAATGAACCCATGTCGTGAAACGGGCGCGCGTCCAACTTGCCATCACCGTCATGGTCCCACGCGGTTGCGGCTCGGATCAGCATGCCATACGCGACCGACGTTCTGATCCAATCCCCGCCGCGCTGTGTGCGCTGAATCTTGCGTCGTTGAATCTGCGACAGGCTCTTGCCGCGTATGCGTTTCGGCAAATGCGACTGACCGTTGATCCAATCGAGGAGGGCGGTGAAGTAGTGCTTGGGTTCAACCGTGCATTCGCGCCCAGCGGATGCGGTTGGCCCATCGTATCCCCAGCAATTCCAGAGCTTGGGCATGCGATACGAAAGTCCGCCAGCCTCCTTGCGGCGTGGGGTGGATCGTTTGCTCATGGTGCGCGTTTTCCGGTTTGATGACATCCCTGTCAGTTGCTCTTTGGACGTCCTTGGCAGTTGCTTTATGGACTGTGGACGGCGTCTCGGACGAACGCGGTGATCTTGGCTTCGATCCCGTCGATCTTGCCGAACATGTTCGTGCCGTGGACCCTGCCGCTGCCGACGATTTCACCGGTGGCGTTGTCGGCTGACTTGGCCAATGCGTCGGTGGCCTCGCGTTCGACCTCGGTGGCGAGCAGGAGGATGGGGCGCTTGCCGGTCTTTAGAATGTGTTCGGTCGAATTGACACCAAGGTAGTTCGTTCCGGGCGTCATGCACACGATGGCGTCGACGGAGGGCTCGCGGGCCATCGTGTCGATCGAGACGCTGCACCCGACGCTGGCGCCGATCAAAACGAGTCGCTCTTGATCGACGTTGGGTTGGGTGCGCACCCATTTGATCGCCGCTTGGGCGTCCTTGTGCATGTCGTTGAAGAGTTTCGGGTCGCGTTCCTGAACGCGGTCAGCCAGCTTCATGTCGGCTGGCTCGGTGCTTTCACCATGACCGCGCATGTCGATCGCGAGCACGGCGAACCCGGCTTCGTGGAGCGGTTTGATTAAAGGCGCCCAGGTGGATCGATCGTGGTTGTACATGTGGAGCAGGATCGCGGCGGGTGAAATCGCCCGTCCGGTTGGCGGGTAGTAGTCGCCGACGATGGTGACGCCGTCATCGGTTTTGAATTCGGCTTTGGACTTTCGTAATTCATCGGGCGCTTCCGCTTGCGATTGAATCGCGCAGGATGAAAGGGTGATGAATCCCAGCAGGCCCAGGGTTGTCATGCGCCGTGTCATGTTGCACCTCCGTTTGATGTGGCCGGTTTTGGTACGTCCTTATCGCGTATGATAGTCGCAAGCTTGAGCGCCGACTAATCACAATCGAGCGACGGTTGACGCCATCTTCCGTCGTGAAAATTTTGCGGAAACAGTGCGCTTGCCATACGATCGGTCGGGCCTTTGTACTTTGAGAAATCCAAGTCCATGTATCCAGGGAAGGTGTTGGTTGTCATGAAAAACACGTGTCCGGCTCGTCTGTGCGGCGGAATGCTGATTGTGCTCGGTCTGTTGTTGTCGGGGTGTCAGTTCGGTCCCAAGGCCCTTAAGGTCGGTCAATCGGAGTACAGCGATGCGCTGAGGGTGGCGACCTCGGAGCAGATGCTGGTGAACCTGGTGCGGCTACGGTATCGCGATTTGCCTGTTTTCCTGGGGGTGACGAGCATTGCCACGCAGTTTCAATTTGACCAAGGGGCAGAAGCCGTCGGTACGTTGAATGAAAACGTCGGCAGCGATGCGCTCAACCCCAACGTGCTTCAGTTGAAAGGGCAATTGGGTTACTCGGAGAAACCGACGATTACGTATTCGCTGCTGGGCGGCGAGGCATTTCTGCGGCGGATGTTGATGCCGATTTCGGTTGAGAACATCTCGTTGTTGGCCGAGTCGGGGTGGCGTTCGGACCGTGTGTTGCGCTTATCAGTCGAAGCGCTCAATGGGCTGCCCAATGCGCCAACCGCATCGGGTCCGACACCGGGCAGCGCCCCCAAGTACGAGTCCTTTGCTGAAGTGATGGCGCTCATCAAAGACATGCGGGCGTCTGGCGCGATGAACATCACCTACATTCCGCGCCGCCGCCAGATATCGTTCGAGCTTCCGCGCGATAAGGTTTCCAGCGGCGATTTGATATCGGCCGCCAAGTCCGGCGTGGGGTTCGCGACCGCAGGCGACAAGGAAAGCGTCAACCTGGTGGCGTCGCGCCGTGTGTTGGTGATGCAGCTCAGCGACACATCGACAAGTCAATCCGCGCAATCTCGGTTTCGCGAATTGCTCTCGCTCGATCGGAGCCGCGACGAATTCGATATCGTGGACGAAGTGGAGCTTGCCGACGCTCGTAAGCCGGGCACAACGCGGGACAAGATCGGGCTGGATACGCGCTCGCTGATGGGGGTGCTCTACTTCCTGTCGCAGAGCGTGGATGTGCCCGAGGAGCACATTGAAGATGGGCTCGCGACCCAGACGCGACTCCCCGATGGGACGCCCTTCGAGTGGTCCAACGTGCTCGACGATCTGTTTCACGTCCATACCAGCCGGACCAAGCCGCGGGGGGCTGCCGTCGCGGTCCGGCACCGTGGACGCTGGTTCTACATCCGGGATGACGACGAGGATTCGAAGTCCACATTTTCGCTGCTCGGGCAGCTATTTATGCTTCAAACGGGCGAGGTGAACCGCACCGATCCGGTCCTGACCTTGCCCGTCGGGTGACCCGAAATCGGCGGTTGGCGGAGTCCATTGCAGGTGTGAGTTAACACGCTAAACTGCCGAGTCGCCAGCCGAATCAAGCGTGTTTTGGTGGTCAAGTCGCGGCTGGGATATGGATCCAAGAAAGCGAGAATCAGTCATGCAAGAGAGATTTTCTGACCGGGCACGCCACGCGATGGCATTGGCGAACCAGGAGGCTGGGCGACTCAAACATGGTTACCTGGCCCCCGCGCACATCATGCTCGGGATCATTGGTGAGGGGCATTGCGTTGCGACCGAAGCGTTGCGGGTTCTCGATGTGAATCTCGAGCGTGTTCGCGGCGAGGTGGCTCAGGAGTTGGGCGAAGGCGATGGGAGTGGTGGGATTGGTTTCCGCGCGCAAACGCAGGGCACCAAGGACGTCATTGCCTTGGCGGTTAAAGAAGCCCGCTCACTCGGACACAAGTACATCGGCACCGAACATCTGATGCTCGGTCTGCTCGGTTACGAAGATGGCATTCCCGCGAAAGTGCTGCGCAAGCAGGGCGTTGAGTCATCGCCACTACGCGAAAAGGTGCTGGGCATGTTGCGGTCGAGCGTTGACGACTCGCACGATCTCGCCCATTCGCGCCACGGCGAGTTTGAGTGGTTGCATCAGCAGGAATTGTCGAAGGCGTTTCGTTCGCCAAAATTTTGGCACACACTGGTGTTGGCCGTCGATTCCGCAAACCGCCTCGGTGCAGGCGAAATCGAACCGCAGCATTTGTTGATCGCACTCTTGCGTGATGAGAAGTCGAACGTGGCCAAGGCCCTTGCCGAGAAAGGCGTGACGGCTGACTGGGCCCGGCAGACTTTTGGCGCCGCCCAAAGCTAGCGTTGTCTGAGTTGCGATCGTTTGACGGTCATCGCAACTTGAAGCGAATCAATCGCAAATAATGGCGGTCCGCGAAGATCAAGACTTCGCGGACCGTTCTTTGTTTTGCACGCTCACTCAAAGATCGTGTAGCGTTTTCGCGGGGCGACGAATCCGGCAAACTGTTCGCGCACGCTGTCAAAACGCGGTTCATCCCACGTGTCATCAAAGTGGTACAGGTACGTTTTTCGCCTGATTTCTTCGGGCAGATTCCAAAGCTCGCTCAGCAAAGCGTGTACCGGGTCCGGCTGCTCGTACAACTGCACGTCGTGAAAGATGACCTTCGACTCGTGCAACATCGCTTGATAGGCTTCGTAGTCGTACTTGGTGTCACCCGAGAAGAATGCAGATGCGTTTGACTTGGTGTCGGTGACGAACAAGCCTAGGCTCGGCCAATCGTACTTGCGTTGAATGCTTAAGTGATCGGTTGGGAATATCGAAAACCGATAATTCTGAAGCATATCGAATGCGATTTCCTGAGGATTCTTGTTGGCCAACGCCCGCACGTCGAAATAGTCCTGAAGCGTTGCGCTTTTGTCTTTTAAGACGCCAAGCCCACCCTTCAGCGATTGGTCCCAGAGTCTTTCCAGAATGTCGGCACTGCTGATCAATTGCGGTCGATATCCTGCGTCGCCGTTTGAAGCGGCGTACATGAATCTGTTCGCAAAAGCCATTTCTTCCAGACCGCCGATGTGGTCGGCGTGCTGGTGCGAGATGAAGACGCGCTTGATCGACGGAAAGTGGATTCGGCCCTCATCGTTGAGGTATTCAAAGCCATCCACATCCTTGAGATCGTGAAGTGCCATCGGGCCTGTCGAGCCGAAGTCGACCAACAGGTTGTCATCCGGCGCTTTTTGCGCACCGGGCCCCTCGGTCCACGCTTCGATCAGTGCGTTTGATTGATAGTTGCGTTTGGCGAAGGCGCCGCCAACTCCGAGGAATGTGATCGTCAGCATGTTGATTCCCTGTCGCACCCTGCCATGAGGGCTCCGCCTTCTGCGATAAATCGTGTTAAACCTGGGCAGGTCATTGCCATTGTAAACAAAATCGACAATCGAACGATCGCGCGAATTGCTTTAATCTCCAGGTGTCGTGAGCATTCGAGCCACGAATGAATCACGTCCTCGCCATTGTATCGCCTGCAATCGATCTGCGCGATATTCGATCCCGGTGTGCGGATTAGTGTTAATTCGTCTCAATAGATTAAGAACAAATCCATTGCACGACCTTCTGCAAGCCACTTGAATCTGTGCAGTTCCTATTTCATAGCCCATAGCTGTTAGTTTGGGGTATATATGCGTGATTTGGCGACAATTGGGTCAAATACCCTAAGGTCCCTGTGTGCAAGTTCATACAATATTGTGAT
The DNA here is from genome assembly GCA_030429365.1 of Phycisphaerae bacterium. Lineage (GTDB taxonomy): Bacteria > Planctomycetota > Phycisphaerae > UBA1845 > UBA1845 > UBA1845. The sequence continues at coordinate 44,457 of JAUIEW010000004.1, read as the reverse complement.
TCGGACCTTGGTCGGGCTAGCTTTGCCGTCGTCGCTGGGCTGCTCAATTCTGCTCGGCACTGAAGAACTGTTCGGTTTTATATGAAGTGATTCACGCATGTCCATTTCTGCAGGGGCAGTCACCGTGATGATCGTTGATCCCTATGCGCTGTTGCGCGACGGGTTGCGGTTTCTGTTCAGTAAATCTCACGAATTTGAATGTGTCGGATCGTTCGGTGATCACGCTCAGTTGGTGGAGGTTGCGCGCCGCCTCAGACCAGACATCTCAGTCATCAGCATTGCTGAAGATGATACCGACGCCTTTGGCGCGGTGGCGCGTTTGCGTCAGGAGGTTCCGGAGACGGGGGTCGTGGCCGTTCCTCGTCGCGTGTGCGATGTCGACCTTCGCCGTGCCCTGGATTCTGAAGTACCCGGTTTGGTTCATCAATCCGGGAACTTCGAGGAAATCTGTGAGGCCATGCGCAAAGTCCATGCCGGCAAACACTACTATTCAGCAGAATTCATGGCCCGTATCGACCCATCGGTTCGAAATTTCAAACCCAGCAGTTCCATCAAGACTCGCTCGGACTTATTGAGTCCGCGTGAACAGCAGCTCATGAAAGTTTTGGTGGCGGGCAAGTCGCTTCGCAAGGCGTGCGAAGAGTTGGAGATTTCCTACAAGACGGCTGACAAGCAGAAAGTCAGCCTGATGAAGAAGCTTGATATTCACGATCGGGTTTCGCTGGCTCGATTCGCGATTCGCGAAGGCATCATTGAGGCTTGACTCGATGATAACGCTTGCGTCCAACCGTCGGTCGGGCGGTTAAGCACAGATTCTAAACCAACTCGAGCTTTTTCTTGCAGCGGGCCAAATCCTTCTGCCGCTTCTCCTGATCTTCCTGAGTGGTTGCCGATCGTTTCTGCGCTTCTTGAAGGTCGGCTTGCACCTGTTCCTTGTCGATTTGTTGCGGCGTCAGCGCATTCTCGGTCAGGATGGTAATCTTGTTGTTCGCCACTTCAGCAAAGCCCGAATCGAGATAGAGGCGGTCGGGATCGGGGCAACCTTCAAGCCGAAGGATGCCGATCCCCAGGCGGCATAGGAGTGGGGCCCTGCCGTGCAAAATACCGACTTCGCCGTCGTGCGCGGGAATGACCGCGGACGTGACCTCGGCGTTCAAGATCGTGCGCTCTGGCGTCAGGACTGTGCATGAAAAAGTTTTGTCGGCCATGATGAACCTGTATTAGTTCTTGAGTTTCTCGGCTTTCTCGGCTGCTTCTTCGATGGCGCCCACGTACATGAAGGCTTGCTCCGGCAGGTGGTCCCACTTGCCTTCGCAGAGTTCCTCAAACGAACGGATCGTGTCTTCGAGTGAGGTGTAGTTGCCGGAGAAACCGGTGAACACTTCGGCGACGAAGAACGGCTGGGACAGGAATCGCTCGATCTTACGGGCACGGGCCACGGTGAGCTTGTCTTCCTGGCTCAACTCGTCGATACCGAGAATCGCGATGATGTCCTGAAGGCTGCGGTACTTCTGCAGGATCGACTGCACCTGACGGGCGACGGCATAGTGACGCTCGCCGACGTAGTTCGGGTCGACGATACGCGATGATGATGCCAGCGGATCGACTGCAGGATAGATGCCTTTTTCGGCGATGCTTCGCTCAAGGTTCACCGTGCTGTCGAGGTGCGCGAACGCGGTCGCGGGAGCCGGGTCGGTGTAGTCGTCTGCCGGCACGTAGATCGCCTGGATACTGGTGACAGCCCCGGCCTTCGTTGAAGTAACGCGTTCCTGCAACTCACCCATTTCGGTACCGAGTGTTGGCTGATAACCCACTGCCGACGGCATACGACCGAGGAGTGCGGACACTTCTGAACCCGCCTGCGAGAAGCGGAAGATGTTGTCGACGAACAGCAGGGTGTCGGCTCCGGTGGTGTCGCGGAAGTGCTCGGCCATCGTGAGTGCGGAGAGCGCGACACGAAGACGTGCTCCCGGCGGCTCGTTCATCTGACCGAAGACCATGACCGTCTGGTCGAGCACGCTCTTGCCGGTGTCGCCGATCTGGGCGTCCTGCATTTCGAGCCAAAGGTCGTTTCCTTCACGGGTACGCTCGCCCACACCGGCGAAGCATGAATAACCGCTGTGGAAACGGGCGAGACGGGCGATGAGTTCCTGAATGATAACTGTCTTACCGACGCCTGCACCGCCGAACAGACCGGCTTTTCCACCACGAACGAGCGGGCAGAGAAGGTCGATGACCTTGATACCGGTTTCAAAGAGTTCGGTCTTGGGGGTCAGTTCATCGAACGAGGGGGGCGGCTGATGGATTGCACGGCGATCGGAAGTACCGACCGGTCCACGTCCATCGATGGTGTCGCCGACCATGTTGAAGACGCGACCCAGGGTGGCGTCACCAACGGGAACTGAAATCGGGGCGCCGGTGTCTTCGATAACCGCACCGCGACGCAAACCGTCGGTCGAGCCGAGCGAGACAGCCCGGACGCGTCCACCGCCCAGGTGCTGGGCGACTTCGCACCACAGGGTCTCCTTGACCGTCTTGCCCTGGACGACCGTTTCGACTTCGGTCTTCAGGGCGTTGTAGATTGCCGGCAAGTCGGCTTCATCGAATTCGGCGTCCAACGTCGACCCGATGACCTGCGAAACCCGTCCCGTTGTGTTGGCTGTCGTTACCATCGTTTTATTCGTCCCAAAAATCTGTGTGGGGCGCGCCGGTTCGAGTCGAACCGCGCACGGACCACGTACACTTCGGTTTTACAAGCCCGCTCCGTCGATCCGTTTAGGAAATCGCCGCGACACCACCAATGATGTCGAGCAGTTCCATCGTGATCGCCGTCTGACGGGCGCGGTTGTATTGCTGCGTCAACACGCGAATCATGTCGCCAGCCGCATCGGTGGCTGCCTTCATCGCGACCATTCGCGCGACCTGCTCACTGGCTGCGGCTTCGGTGAAGCACTGGAATAAACGCATCCGTACCGACGCGGGCAGCAGTTCGTTGAGCAGCTCAGCCGGTTTCGGTGAGAAATCGATTTTCGTTTCTGCCGTCGACTGAGGTTCGGTTGTTTCGGATTCGCCTTCTTCGTCGCCGCCGATCCCGGCGATGGGTAGCAGTTGCATGATCGCGGGTTTTTGCACACCTGCGGAGATGAACTGCATATAGCAGACGTTGAGCGAACTGATATCGCCATCGCGATAGGCGTTCATCATCGTGTCGGCGATGCTGGATACTTGCGCGAAGCCCGGCTGCTCATCGATGCCGTCTTCCTGCATGGCCATCTCTTCGCCGAGGAATCGCAGGTATGCGATCCCTTTCTTTCCGACGACATTGAGGTTGACCGTCTCGCCAGCGTCTCGTTTTTCCTGGAGCGTATCCATTGCCAGGCGGAGGACGTTTCCATTCAGTCCACCGCAGAAACCGCGATTGGAGGTGATGACCAGAAGCGCGTCCGCACCGGACTCGTTTGTCTTGAGCAGCGGGTTGTCGACTTTTTCTGCCGACTTGGCGGCGGCTGCGACCATCTTGCCCATGGTGCTTGCGTAGGGCTTGGTGGCAGTGGCGCGGTTCATCGCGTGCTGGAAGCGGGCGGTGGCAATGAGCTGCATCGTCCGCGTGATCTTGCGGATGTTGCGTACCGACTTGCGGCGCTTGACGAGTTCTCTGCGGTTGGCCATGACGTTACATGCTTCCTGCGTTTATAGGCACCCTTGGTCCGCACAGCGGACCCTACAACTACAACTATGCGTTCTCGCTCAGGTAACGACGCGAGAAGTCTGCAATGATCTGCTTCAGCTTTGCCGACGTATCGTCTGACATTGCTTTCTTGTTGGTGATCTCATCGCGGATTTCCGGATACTCGTCGCGAATGAGTTGGAGCATCTTGGCTTCGAAGTCGAGCACCTTGTCGACCGGAATCGGGTCGAGCAAACCACCGGTACCGGCGAAGATACTGATGACCTGGTCGGCGACGCTTAGCGGCACGTACTGCGGCTGCTTGAGCAACTCAACCATTCGCATACCGCGATCGAGCTGGGCCTGCGTCGACTTGTCGAGATCGGTTCCCAACTGGGCGAACGCTTCCAACTCGCGGAAAGCCGCCAGGTCCAGACGCAGCGAACCGGACACCTTCTTCATCGCTTTTACCTGGGCGTTACCACCCACGCGCGACACGCTGATACCGACGTTAACAGCCGGTCGGATACCGGCGAAGAACAGATCGGGTTCGAGATAGATCTGACCGTCGGTAATCGAAATCACGTTGGTCGGAATGTATGCGGACACTTCACCTTCCAGCGTTTCGATCACGGGAAGGGCGGTCATCGAGCCACCCGAGTCGGGGAAGCGGTGAATCTTGTGCGAATCCTTGTTGGGCATCGTCTCAAGCCAGGCTTCGGCTTTCTCTTTGCCTTCCGGGCGGTGATATGCGCCGGTTTCGTCGTCGGGACGGTGTTCCTTCGGTGCGGACAGGCCTTCTGGGTGTTTGACGATGACGCTGCGATCACGGCAGTCGTCAGCCGTTGATGCCGGCACCACCGCGTACTCGTCGAGGAGCTTGCAGCTACGCTCGAGCAAACGGGAGTGGAGATAGAACACGTCACCGGGGTAGGCTTCACGTCCCGGCGGGCGACGCAGCAAGAGCGACATCTGGCGATAGGCCTGTGCCTGCTTGGACAAGTCGTCATAGATGCAGAGCGTGGCTTTACCCTGCTCGTACATGAAGTATTCGGCCATCGCTGCACCCGCGTACGGTGCGATGTATTGCAGCGGTGCGGGGTTGGCTGCCGTCGCCGACACGACGATCGTGTAGTCCATCGCGCCTTGTTCGCGGAGCGTTTCGACCACCGAGGCGACGGTCGATTCTTTCTGACCGATCGCGATGTAAACGCAGATAACGCCCGTGTCTTTCTGGTTGATGATGGTGTCGAGGGCGATGGCGGTCTTACCGGTCTTGCGGTCGCCAATGATGAGTTCGCGCTGGCCGCGGCCGACGGGAATCATACTGTCGATGGCTTTGATACCGGTCTGCAGCGGCTCGGTCACCGGCTGACGTTCGGCGATACCGGGGGCTTTGAATTCGAGCGGGCGCGACAGGTTGGTTTCGATGTTGCCCTTGCCGTCGAGCGGACGACCGAGGGGATCGACCACGCGACCAATCATCGCGGGACCGCACGGCACGCTCAGCAGCTTACCGGTGCGCTTGACCTCGTCGCCTTCTTTGATGCCGAGGTAGTCGCCCAGAATCGCGACACCGACCGAGCCTTCTTCGAGGTTAAGCACCTGTCCGATGGCGCCGTCGGCAAACTCGACCATCTCGCCAGCCATCGCGTTGCTCAGACCATAGAGGCGGGCGATACCGTCACCGACCTCAAGGACCTTGCCGACTTCGGCGACATCGATCGTGGATTGGTACTTGCTGATTTCTTCCCGTAGGACCGAGGAGATTTCATCGACTTTGAACTTCATCGCGTACTCGCTTATTTCGTTTGAACCAACGGCGGTCGAACTCGACCGGGTTTATCAGTAGGGTGGGCCGTGCCCACCATTCGTTCGCTGCAAATATCTAGATCGTTGGTGGGCATAGCCCACCCTGCACAACCAGTTAGCCAGTCGCTTCCGCGAACGCATGGCCTTTGTGGATTTCTTCAGTTGCCCTCTGCGTCAACGACGCGTTCAAACCGCGGAGGCGATTGACCACGCTGTTGTCGAGTTTTTCGTCGCCGATGCGCACGATCAGTCCGCCGAGGATCGAAGGGTCGACCTTTTCGATGAACCGAACGGTTTTTCCGGTGAGCGACGACGTGGCTTGGCGAAGGTTGTCACGCAATTCGTCCGTGAGAGCGATGGCCGACGTCACGTAGACGTCCACTTCGTTTCGCGCTTCTTCAAGTGCAAGTCGGAATCGCTCGCGGATGAGTTCGAGCAGTTCGCAGCGATCCTTGCGGTTGACCACTTGAATCGTGCTGAGGAGCAGGTCGTTCATGCGTCCCCGAAAGTTCTTTTCGAGAACGCCTTCACGGGTGTCAGAATCAACGGACTGGCTGTACATGAACTCCGCAAACGCCTCGTCGGTCTTGAGGAGTTTGTCGAACTCGCTGAAGTCGTCGGCCACCGCTTCTGACTGACCGCTTTTCTCGGTCAACTCGAGGAGCGTCTTGGCGTAGCTGTCTGCGATGGCGATGCTGCCGTGTTCGAACTTAGCCATGATCTGTTGCAGAATCCGTTTCGCTAGGGCCCGCTGAGCGGACCGCTGTCATTGACCAAGGTCCGCACCGCGGACCCTACACACCCTTAGTTACGCGACGCGTTTTGCGCGCTGATTTCGTCGATCGATTCACGAATGAGTCGTTCGTGATCGGATGGCGAAAGTTCCCTGCCGACGATCTTGGATGCGGCGTCGGTCGCGAGTTTCGCACCGAGGTCGCATAGTTCGCGGACAGCGGAGTCGCGAGCGATGCCGATTTCGCGTTTGGCACGCTCGATCATCTTGTCGGCTTCGTTTCGTGCCTCTTCGTGAATGGAGCGTTTCGTAACTTCGGCGTCGCGGCGGCCTTCTTCAACGATCGCGGTGGCTTCCGCACGGGCCTGGTCGAGCTTTTGGCTGTACTCGGCCAACTGGGCCTGGGCTTTCTTGCTGGCTTCATCCGCATCGCGCAGAGCGTTGGTGATGAATGCCTCACGATCGTTGAGCCCTTTCATGATCGGCTTGAATGCGAACTTGCCGAGGATGAAGAGCAGGATCAAGAATACCGCAATGGTGAAACCGGCTTGCCAGAGATCTGGCGACACCGGGTCTACGTTTTCACCACCACCTGATGCGAAGGCGACGGCTGAAAAGCACAGCGTCGCAATCATTGCATGGCGCAAAGAGAAGCGCATCGCGCAAACTCCCTTCGTAAAGGCCAACAGAATCCTCAAGAATACGACTAGTGTCCGGCTGCGGCGCTGGCAAGCTTCAATGCGGCTTCGAGCTTTCCACCGATTTGCATGCAGACCACGAGAGCAAAGAAGGTGAAACCTTCAATCAGTGCCGCGGCGATGATCATCGAAGTAAAGATACGACCGCCTGCTTCCGGCTGACGGGCCTGACCTTCAACGGCTGCACCAGCCAAGTGGCCAATGCCTTTGGCCGCACCCATCGTGACCAAGCCTGCGCCCAAGCCAGCACCCAGGAGTGCGAGACCCGTGCCATCAATCAAAACCGTTGCCAACATCGGGAAAAATCCGAAAGTTCCCATTCTTACTGCCTCCAATTATTTCTTAGACCGCATCAATAAAACGATTGCAAGCCGCGCCGTAATCAAAACTAGTGATCCGGACTCACTGCCGCACCGATAAACATACTTGTCAAGAAGACGAAGATATACGCTTGTAGAAACGCCACGAACAACTCGAGACAACTGAGAGCTGCACAGCCCAGAACGGCGGGCAGGGCAACGCCCGCGTCGGCCATGTGTCGGATGGCCGGAGCAAGCGCCAATAGCGACGCCAACACGACGTGGCCCGCCAACATGTTTGCAAACAATCGAATCGCCAAGGCGAATGGCTTGACGAAACTGAGTGCGAATTCGAGCACCAGCAAAGGCAGGAACAGCAGTTTTCCAATGATGCCCGGTACCGCTGGGACCATACTGGCCAGATAGCTGAACGGAGCCATCACGAATGCCGCGCCGGCCGACTTGCCGTGTTCAACGCCGTGGTGATATTGCGCGACAACGCCAGCCCCGTGAAACACCAGGAACGAAATGACCGCAAGGCCAGCCGTCACCGAAATGCCCGCAGTCGCCGTTCCGAACAGGTGCTGTTTGCCAAAGACCGCCGATGAAATGGCGTCCATCGGAATCATGCCAAGCAGGTTATTGAACAAAATAAAGAAGAATAGCGTCCAAAGGTACGGCAGGAATCGATCGGTGTGCTCGTGCAAGGAGGGGTAAACGACTTCCTTGCGAATGAAATTCATGATCGATTCGAAGAAGTTGAGGATCCCGCTTGGGGCCGAGGGGCGTTCGCCAGCCGACAATGCCGTGTATCGACGGGCGAGCATCGGAAATATCAGAAGCATCAACCCTGCGGAGATGAGAAGCATCAGCATGTGGTTGGTGAAGCTGAAGGGGCCGAAACGCGCGATTTCGTGAGGAAGGACGTGCGTCATCGGGTCGGCTGATGCCATCAATGTTGTCAGGTGCGTCATTGTTGGTCGCTCTCACCGCTTGAAAAAAACTGCTTTACCAGCCGCAACGCGAAGATGGTTTCCACCATCAAAAGCGCCAGATAGAAGACCAGCATCCAAATCGATAGTGTGTAGCTATCCCACTTTCCCCAAACCATCAGGCCCAAGAGGGCAAACGCGACGATGAGAATCCGAATCACCATCGCCCCCATTGCGGCTTGGGGGATGTAGTCGGTCAACCGACTTCTAGACACCAGTGCCAGCGGGATAAACGCCACCCAGCCGGCCAGCAGATTGATCGAAGCCGCGATGTACAGCGGCGTCGTGCTCTGATCTGGGAACCATCGCCCGATCGCGAAGATACCGGCAACGACCAACATCCCCGTGACGGTCAAGGTTGATAGGACGAGGGCAATCATGACTCGTCCTGTCTGTCTGCCTCTCGACCAACACCCTTGGAATCGTCGATGGCGCCGATGCGCTGAGTCGTGTCGTCCGGATTCGGTTTGGAATCCATCGACCGCATCATCTTGTTCGATTCCTTGACCAGGAAGTAGAGGCCCGTCGTCAGGCCAAATCCGCAACCGGCTAACAAGCCCCAAGGGTCGCACTGCCACCGGCGGTCTGCCCAGTCTCCCAGAAAGGCGAAGATGCCTACGATGACGACGAATTCAAATCCAAGTCCACTGTACTTGTAGAATTCGCGTCCACTCGACCTTCCAGTGTCCCTTGAGGTCGACCGTTTTCCAGACATCCCACCTCGCACCTATGACGCTGACAATGCGTGTCACTTCGGCGACATCCGACAGCCCGGATCGGGCAGCCTGAACGAAGTCCCGAAGGCGCTTCGTTGCCAGCGAGGGGCGGTAGTCTAGCAATGTGCCCGATCATGCGTCAACCCCTCAAATGACAGTAATTTAGCGCAGTTCGCAACGCCCGTCGTTGACCAATTAGAGGGGTTTTGCTACCGTCTATCATGGGGCAAAAGTTAGTTTGATCGGACGGCGTTGCGGGGTTCCGACGCATCATATCGGGCGATCATTTCACAGGTCAAAAGTCATGTTCAAATGTGTTGCAATTGTGGGCGCGACCGGTGCGGTCGGGCAGGAATTTTTGTCGCTGATCGACAAGCGAAATCTGCAAACCGAGTCGATCAAATTGCTCGCGTCGGCGCGCAGCGCCGGTAAAAAAGTCGCGTTCAACGGACGCGATCTGACCGTCGAGGAATTGACACCCGACAGCTTCAACGGCGTCGACCTCGCGCTCTTCAGTGCCGGTGGAAGCATCAGCAAGGAGTACGCACCGATCGCAGCCAATGCGGGCAGCGTCGTCGTCGACAATTCGTCTGCGTTTCGCATGGACCCGGGCACACCGCTCGTCGTGCCCGAAGTCAATCCCGAAGACGTTCGCAACCACAAGGGCATCATCGCCAACCCGAATTGCTCGACGATCATCATGGTCGTGCCGGTTTGGCCGCTCCACCAGGTCAATCCGATCAAGCGCATTGTCGTCAGCACGTACCAAGCCGCCAGCGGCGCCGGGCAGGCTGCGATGCTCGAACTTGAGCAGGAATCGCGCGACGTGCTCGCGGGCAAGCAGGTCACGCCGAACATTTTTCCCTTCCAATACGCTTTCAATCTCTTCTCGCACAACTCCGACGTTGGCGACAACGGTTACAACACCGAAGAGATGAAGATGGTCAACGAGACGCGGAAGATGTTTCACTGCGAAGGGATTCAGGTGACGGCGACGTGCGTGCGCGTGCCGGTGATGCGTGCCCACAGCGAAGCGATCAACCTGCAATTCACCAACCCGATCACACCGGACGAAGTGCGCGACGTTCTAAGCAAAGCGCCGGGCGTGCGCATCGTCGATCAGCGAAGCCCGCAACATTACCCGATGCCGATTGATGCCAGCGGTGAAGATGACGTCTTGGTTGGCCGCATTCGCCAGGACATCAGCCAGCCCGACGGTTGCGGTATCGACATGTTCGTCAGCGGTGATCAACTGCTGAAAGGCGCAGCGCTAAACGCCGTCCAAATCGCGGAATTGCTCTGATTTCCGTTTCAGTGAAGGGAAAATCATCTCTTCCAATCCACCGGGCGATTTTTTCTAGATAGAAATCTTGACCGGTGAGGCCGACCGCGCTCTCTTGATCTGGAAATTGAGTTCTTCAATCAACCGGTCTCGATCAATGGGTTTGGTCGCATAACCGTCGCAGCCGGCATTGATGCACGTTTCACGGTCACCGGTCATCGCCTGTGCGGTCAGGGCAATGATTGGCCGCAAGTATCCGCAGCAGCGCAGCGCCGTTGTGGTCTGATAGCCATCCAGTACCGGCATCTGCATGTCCATGAGGATTACATCGAAAGGATGGCCCTTTCTTTCCGCGCTCAGGGCTTTGAATAGTGCGCATTGTCCATCCTCAGCCACCTCGACTTCGGCTCCGGCTTTCTCCAGCACAAATGTGATCAAGCGTTGATTGTCGATGCCATCCTCAGCCAGAAGAATTCTTGCTCCAAGCAAACTATCCTGCGGTTGAGCGCCGGCGGAACGCTCAAGCGTTTCAGATTCTTCAACTGAGTTTCCGTCGAGCATCTTGACGCCATTGAGCGATCCTGTGGCAATGGTCGCCCTGAATTGCGTACCGCTCCCGAGTTGCGAATGAATGACCGCGACGTCTCCACCAAGCAAATTGGCGAGTTCTTTGCTGATCGCCAGCCCCAAACCTGTCCCGCCAAATCTCCGGGTCATCGTTGTGTCGGCTTGGACAAACGGTTTGAAAAGGCGCTGGGTCTGCGATTCAGTCATACCGATACCGGAGTCGAGCACATCGAATTGCAGGAGGGCTTCGTCGCTCGCTTCGGTTGTATCAACTTGGGGATCGGGCACGGTCTGAACGATCACACGCACTTCACCGTTTTCCGTGAATTTGATGGCGTTACCGAGCAAGTTGATAAGGATCTGCTTGACCCGAGTTGGATCGGAGACGATGGTTTCGGGTATCGATCCGACAAAATCAGCGTGGAGACCAATCTTCTTGGCTTCCGCGCGCACACTCATCAACTCCATCGTTTTAGCGACGATTGATCGGGGCGTGCATGCAACGTGCTCGATTTCCATCTTGCCCGCCTCGATCTTGGTCATGTCGAGGATGTCATTGATCAACCCCAGCAGGTACTGACCATTGCTGTGAATCGTATCAATGGCATCGGTCATCTGGGCTTCGTTCAGTTCGCGCATTCGAAGGCTTTCTGCAAACCCGAGAATGGCGGTCATCGGTGTGCGAATCTCGTGGCTCATGCGCGCGAGGAATTCGCTCTTGGCTGCGGTGGCCCGCTTTGCCTTCGCGCTTTCAAGTTCGAAAGAGGCATTGAGCGCGATCAGCTCGGTATTCGTGGTGTTGAGTTTGCTAAGTGCCCTGTGGGCTGAATCCAGAACAAGATTCATCAGCATCTGGAGTTTGTCGACGCCTTCATGGCGGCTGGAGACTTGTATGGAAAAATCGAAGTTACCGTCAATGGCCGGGCAGAGTTGATCGGCCAACTGTTCGATGAGAACGCAGAGCTCTTGATTGTTGGCCGGCGCCGATTGCAGTTCTGGCATGCTGTTCTCGAGACCTAAGACCAACGGACATGGATTTTGCACTCAGGCGCGCCCTGCTTCATACAGCATGACTCATCCACCTGCGCGTTTTCTTCATAGAGCTTGAGGACTTGGTTTGCGAGTGATTTGTACAAACCGCAAAGCTTGTTGGGCGATTGATAGTGAATGACGAGTTCGTCGTCGCACTCTTCGACATGAAACTTGTCATCAATGGCCGATCTCAGAACCGGGTCCTGTTGGCTGGTCGCAAAACCGTTGTGGATTTTCGGTTGGCGGATGAGAAACTCGCGGGCGGACTTGGCCATGGTGAACCAAACGGGCCAACGTTTCTGGCCGTCTTTGATGAAGTGCTCCGCGTACACCTCTTCGGCCTGCTCCTGGGTGATATTCAATACGTCGATCGTCGCAGCGAACAACCGCCGCCACTCTTCGTCGTCGTAGACTTCGTTGATATGAAATTCTTTTTCCGCGGGGATCTCTGCGCGTCGCCGAATCTCCATAGCGACCTCGGGTTCAGCAGTCGATTCGAGCATGTTAAACAGGATCTTGTGAATCAGCCCAACCATCGATCGCTCCTTGGGGATGACACGACCTGGCACTAGGGTCTTGCCGCCTCGCTTTCAAATTCCTGCCCGACCACTGGGGCACTGATATTGAATCGCCCCACGCCAATCATCGACGCGATTCAAACAGAAGTTTGACAATCACTTACTGTCGTGCGTCGATCGATTGAGGACACGTTCACTCCAGGTCTGTTGTTCGAAATGGAATTGGCTGTACCCGGCTCGGAATGACTGTCAAACAATCAATTTCGGATCTTCCTTCGACCAGATTTTCTAACACTTGACGATGGACAGTTTCCTTTGATCGCCGCGCAGTAGTGTCTTGCGTGCAATCCCGGCAAACAATTGGGGTGAATGATGTATGGGGTGAATGATCCATCGCCGCGATCACGCGTGTGGACGATTCGACCTAGCCGGCTTTGATGACGGACAACTCTTCTTGATTTGATAGATCGATAACGCGGCCGGTGGTCTCGCCGTCTTCGCCGATTTCTTCGACGACTGGTTTGGTGTGCGCGTCGGGGTTTGCACGAAGGACGCGGGCGAGGGTTTCGTCGCTCAGCGTGACCGTGCTGCCGATGGGAAAAAGTGCAACGGTGTCGAGGAAACCGCGCACGAGCGTTCGGTCGAAATGGTTGGCCGTCCCTTTTAGGAGGATGGTCTTCGCCGCTTCATAGGCGGGCATGGCGCTGCGATACGGTCGTGCGCTGGTCATCGCGGCAAACACGTCCGCCAGCGACACGATGCGCGAGTACATGTGCAGTTTTTCGGCGCGGCGATGGTTTGGATAGCCGCTGCCGTCGATGCGTTCGTGGGCCTGGTATCCGATGAATTTCACCGATTGGGGGATGCCCGTCAGGCTCGACAGCATCTCAACGGTGTGCAGCGGATGCAGGTGGATTTCGTGCCATTCGCGTCCGCCCAGTTCGCCAGCAGACAGCCGAATCGATTCGGGCACGCGCATCATCCCGATGTCTTGAAGCAACCCGCCCAGACCCAGTTCCGTCACACTTTCACGGTCAAGTCCCAGCTGCGCTGCGAGTGATAGCGTCAGCAGCGCCACGTTGACGCAGTGGTCGTAAAGGTATTCGTCATTGCTGTTTTTCATCGCAACGATGAGCGGGAGCAAATCGAAGTCAAACGTCGAAATGTTAACGAAGTGGTTGATGTGCTTGCGCAAATCGCTCGACGAAATCTTTCGACCCGATCGAAGCGAGTCGCAGATGTCCGAGACAGCCGTCGTGGTGGCTTCGTGATGTTCGACGCCTTGGGCGGCTTCGTTCTTAAGATCATCGATGGACAACCGAGGTCGCCGCCATCCTCTGATCGAATTGATCTTGACCGGTACCATCAACGCGCCGTCGAGCTTCTTGTCGAGCGCCCGGGTCCTAGGGGTCTGGAACTCGTACCCGATGTCGATGGGCAGTTCGTAGTCTTCGGTGACGTCGACCGGTGCTTCTGCGATCGTGCCCGGAGCGCCGAGTTGAACGTGGAAGATGCCGCGTTCGCGAAGAAGGTGCAGGAATCGCGGGGTAATGCGCGAGCCAGCTGACAGCAGCAGGATGCCGTCTGCCGAGTAGATGTCATCCATCGCGGTCATGCCGGCGCGAATGGATTCGATGAATTCGCAACGCAGCTCATCGAGACTGATGAGGGAATTATTCTTGCGTTGACGGCCGTCGTCGCTCCGCGATTCTTTTTGCGGTCGGCTGGACGTGGCTTCTGCGTCTTCCAGCGAAGTTGGCTCGTCGAAGCCTATGGATGAATCCTGCGACATTGGCGATCACGCTCCGTCGATTTTCGTTGGCCCGAAAACATGGAATCTCAAGTCTGAATCGGCAGGCGCATACCCCTACTTAACGGTACGATGTGGCGGCGTTCGCGGGTGGGGTCGAAGGCGGTTTATGGGGCACAATCTGGGGCCGATAACAGCCGAATCGACTTGCGTGGCAATTCTGGGCGGACGAATGCGCCTGGAGGCGAGGGGTTTGTGTGTTGTCCGGTGTTGGCCAATAATGTTGACTTGTGGCCGAGTTCACTTGAATGGGACGCGGTCTTGCTGGCGCACCGGCGCGATCGTGTCGCGACATTGAGTGTCACACTGTGGCATTGTTGAAGGGTGTATCGATAGGCCATGCAGCGAATTCTGAACCATATCAATGGCGAAACCGTCGAGCCGGTTTCGGGTGAATACCTCGACAACGTTGAGCCGGCCACCGGGAAGGTGTACTCGCAGGTAGCAGACAGCGATGGGCGCGATGTTGATACCGCAGTATCTGCTGCTCGCGCGGCGTTTCCTGCGTGGTCGTCGATGCCAGCAGAGGATCGCTGCGCTGTCATGATGCGGTTGGCCGACCTTGTGGACAAAAATCTCGACGCATTGGCTCGGGCGGAAAGCGTTGACAACGGTAAGCCTTTGTCACTCGCGCGGACGCTCGATATTCCGCGGGCGGCGAAGAACCTTCGATTCTTTGCGACGGCTGTCCTGCACGCGCGCAGCGAAACGCATCCGATGGAAGGCGTCGGGTTCAACTACACGCTGCGTCAACCGCGCGGCGTCGCGGGAATCATCTCGCCCTGGAATCTGCCACTGTACCTGTTCACCTGGAAGATCGCTCCCGCGCTTGCGACCGGCAATACCGTCGTCGGCAAACCGTCGGAAGTGACGCCGATGACGGCTTACATGCTCGGCGAACTGTGCGCGGACGCGGGGATGCCCCCGGGTGTGCTCAACATTGTTCACGGTCTCGGCGCAAAAGCCGGCGCGGCGCTGGTGACGCATACTGACGCACCGACGATCGCCTTTACCGGCGGGACAGCCACGGGCTCGCGGATCGCCAGCGATGCAGCCCCCATGTTCAAGAAGGTCGGTTTGGAACTTGGCGGAAAGAATCCCAACATCATCTTCGCCGATGCCGATCTTGATGCGGCATTGGAAGGCAGCGTTCGATCGTCGTTTGCCAACCAAGGTCAAGTCTGCCTTTGCGGGTCGCGGATGTTTGTCGAGCGCAGCATCTTCGACGCGTTCGTGACGCGGTTTGTCGAACGGGCCAAGACGCTGAAAGTTGGCGATCCGCTCGATGGCGACACCGATCAAGGCGCGTTGGTTTCAAAGGTGCAGTTGGACAAGGTGACGCAGTACGTCGCCCTCGCGCGCGAAGAAGGCGGTTCGATTCTGTGCGGTGGCGATCGGCCCGAGGGTTTAAACGAACGCTGCAAGGATGGATATTTCTACGCGCCGACGGTCGTTAGCCAACTGGGCGTCGATTGTCGCGTGAATCAGGAAGAAATCTTTGGTCCGGTGGTGACGGTCACGCCATTCGACCACGAGGATCAGGTGGTTGAATATGCCAACGGTGTGCCATACGGGTTAGCCGCCTCGGTTTGGACGGGCGATGTGTCGCGGGCACACCGGGTGGCTGAACGCATCCAATCGGGCACGGTGTGGGTCAACTGCTGGATGGTGCGCGACTTGCGGGTGCCGTTTGGCGGAATGAAACAAAGCGGC
Source organism: Phycisphaerae bacterium (assembly GCA_030429365.1). Taxonomy (GTDB): domain Bacteria; phylum Planctomycetota; class Phycisphaerae; order UBA1845; family UBA1845; genus UBA1845. Next base: position 28,618 of record JAUIEW010000004.1, on the reverse strand, counting down.
GTTGGGCGCGAAGGCGGCGACGAAGCGCTGCGGTTCTATACCGAACCGAAGAACGTCTGCATTCGCGTTCCCGATGCATCGCAAAGTTAATCATCATTGTTGAAATGGTCGAGCATGAGCGATTCGAGCAATCAAGACATCGTCAGCCAGCGAGCGCCGGAAGCCGTCGGCGCGTTTCCCCATGCCAAGCGCGCGGGTGACCTTCTGTTTCTCTCGGGGATCGGTCCGCGAAAGCGCGGGACGAAAGTGATCCCCGGTGTGACGATGGATGATGCGGACCGCGTCGTGTCGTATGACATCGCGGTGCAGACCGTTGCGGTATTTGAAAACGTGCGGACCGTGTTGGAAGATGCCGGGGCGTCTTGGAATGACATTCTCGACGTGCAGGTTTTTCTGACGAACATGAAGCAGGACTTCGCGACGTTCAACAAACTCTACGCCGAGTACTTTGCGGGCGAAGGCAAACCGAATCCGACGCGGACGACCATCGAGATCAACTGCCTGCCGACACCGATCAACGTTGAGCTGAAGGTGATTGCGTCTGCGGCATCGATGAAATAGCGGGCGTATTGCGAAGGAAAGAAACAGAAGGGGGCCAAAAAGAAGGGTGAGTGACGGGGCTCGAACCCGCGGCCTCCAGGACCACAACCTGGCGCTCTAGCCAACTGAGCTACACCCACCAATGTCCGGTGATACCCGCCTGAGGGCGGCAAAAACCGGGAAGCTCTGGCGAAACTGGCGTCAGAGCAACGGCAAACGATACCATTTCTGGGTCGGCTTGCAACCGTTGCGGCTTGGGTTGGAACAAGGGTTGGAGGGGGCCTTGCACGGGTTGGCGATGCCGCTGTCGAGGGCCTGATTGTTTGGACGATAAGGACGGTATGATGCGAAACTCTCCCATTCTTCGACGGACGATGGTCTTGGGCGCAATGCTTCTGGGGTTCGGGCTGACCGGCTGCCACAATGAGCGGTTCGAGGAGGCGTCGATCAAGCGCTGGGAGAACATCGGCGCCGTCAATCGAGCCGTCGCTGCCCGCGAGCAGGAGTGCCCTGAGCGGTTGCAAAAGGTGGGGGCGATCATCGAGGCGGTCGAACCGCATCATGCGAAGCGGTTGGCGTTTACGTTGGATTTGCTCGAATCCAAACAGCAAGCCGAACGCGACCGTTGGCCGGCGCGCTGGGCTCGCGCACAAAAAAACTATCGCAAGCGGATGGCTGGCAAGCCCGAGCGTATTCCCGATGCCGTCGCTGGCATGTGGTATTGACCGTATTCGTTTCATCTCATCGCTTCGAATTCCCAATCCAAAACTGCAATCGCCTGCGCCTCTGGCGATGGGCCGGTCACGCGCCTATAGTTGGCGAACATGAGCACCGCCCCCACAGATCAACAGTGGACGATTCAGCGTCTGCTTGAATGGACGAAACCGTTCTTCGAGCGTAAGGGTCTCGACGAACCGCGGCTGGCGGCGGAGATCTTGCTGGCCAAGGCGCTGGGGTGCGCGCGGCTTGAACTTTACACGCGGTTCGATCGCGTGCCGCCGCCCGATCAGTTGGCCGTCTTTCGCGAGTTCGTCAATCGAGCGGCTGACCATGTTCCAATCGCCTATCTGGTGGGTTTCAAAGAGTTCTACAGCCTCGATTTTGAGGTGTCGCCCGATGTCTTGGTGCCGCGTCCCGAGACCGAAATGCTGGTGGAGCGGTTGCTGGAGTTGATCAAATCCGGCGGCGAGTCGCCTCGCTTTCTTGAGATCGGGACGGGTAGCGGATGCATCGCGGTGGCGACGTGCAAGAACGCCCCGGATGTGCGGTTTGTCGCGACGGATGTGTCAGCCGGCGCGTTGGAACTGGCCCGGCGAAATGCTGAAAAGCACGGGGTGGCTGACCGGATCGAATTCGTCGAGTGCAGCGGATTGGAATTGCCGGATAACGCGGTCGCGGACGGGGGCTTCGATGCGTTGGTGTCGAATCCGCCGTATGTCGCCGAGGCGGAGATGGCCGACCTGCCGCGACACGTCAAGGATCATGAGCCGCACATGGCGCTGCACGACGGTGCGGATGGGTTGTCGTTCTATCGCATGTTCGCCGAGGGGTCGCCGCGCGTGTTGAAGCCTTCGGGAGTGGTGCTGATCGAAATCGGCGAATCGCAAGCCGACGCGGTGAAGCAAATCTTTGCGGCTGCGGGCGGGTTCGAACCGGGACAAGTCTGGCGCGACACGGTCGGCGGGCATGAACGCGTGATGCGATTCGATCGATCGACATAAGCGCATTTGATTCGACATTCGAATCGTAGGTTGGCGAATCGTAGGGTGGGCCGTGCCCACCGCCTTTTGCGCGCCAACGACTTGGTGGGCACGGCCCACCCTACGCATTTATCGACCTTGGGCGGACTTGACGAATCGGTTATGATGCCGGCGGCGCGGTTGCCTTTTGTCTTATTCATTTCACCCTTAATTTCGCGAGGTCATTGTTGTGGAGAGCTTGATTATCCAGGGAGGGAATCGTCTCAAGGGTACCATTCCAGTGAGCGGGGCGAAGAACGCGGCGCTGCCCATCATGGCCGCCTGCATTCTCTGCGAAGGCGAGACCATTCTTCGCAACGTGCCCGACCTTCGCGACGTTCGACAGATGTGCGTGTTACTTAATCGACTGGGCGTGGAAACCGAACGCGACGAGTCCGGGGCACTGCACCTCCGCGCCGAAGATGAAATGAACTGCCACGCCGAATACGAACTCGTCAGCAAGATGCGGGCGAGCATCTGCGTGTTGGGACCGCTGCTCGCGAAACGGCGGAAAGCGCAGATTTCGATGCCGGGTGGTTGCGCGATTGGCGATCGCCCCGTTCGCTTGCACATTCAAGGACTCGAAGCGCTGGGTGCGGACACCGATCTGGTCAACGGTGACTTCGTGATGAAAGCGAAGAAGCTGCGCGGGTCCGAGCTGTTTCTTGGTGGTGCGTTTGGGTCGACCGTCACCGGAACGGCCAACGTATTGATGGCCGCCACCCTCGCCGAAGGGCGAACGGTCATCGAGTCAGCCGCCTGCGAACCGGAGATCGTGGACCTTGCTGACTTTTTGAATAAGTGCGGTGCGCGGATCGAGGGACAGGGGACGCCGCGCATTGTTGTCGAGGGCGTGGCTTCGCTTCATGGTGCAGAGCACACGATCATTCCCGACCGGATCGAAGCCGGCACGTTCATGATTGCGGCTGCGGTCAGCAATGGTGAACTGACGCTCAAGGATTGCCGCATCGATCACCTCGTGGCGTTTGTCGATACGCTTCGCCGCGTTGGTTTGAATATCGAAAAAACCGACAAGGGTGTGAACGTGTCGTCGTCGCGAAGGTTGGATCCGACCGAGATTACGACGCAGCCTTACCCCGGTTTCCCGACGGACTTGCAGGCGCAGACGATGGTGCTGCTTTCGCTGGCCGACGGTAACAGCGTGATCACCGAGAAGATTTTCCCCGATCGATTCCTGCACGTCGCGGAACTCAACCGCATGGGCACGCGCCTTCGCAAGGAAGGCCCGACCGTCATTGTTGAAGGCGTCAAGAAACTCGTCGGCGCGCCGGTGATGGCCTCCGACCTGCGCGCGTCGGCGGCGCTGGTTCTTGCAGGTCTATTGGCGAAGGGGCAAACGCGCGTGCAACGCATGTACCACCTCGATCGCGGCTACGAGCGAATTGAAGAGAAGTTAAAAGCGGTTGGTGCAGATGTAAGACGCGTGGCGGATACGATTTAACGCGGATTCACCGGACAAGTCCGTTCCTTGCGCTTCTACAATCAATCGTCTTTGACTTGTGTTTCACTATCTGTCTTGGTTCCACATTCCGGGCAAACACCGCTTGAATTGCCAACCAAGCTGTATCTGCATTTCTTGCAGCAATTCGGGAATCTCCATTGAATCCAGTAACTGCGAAGCACAAGATTCCAGAGTGCCGCGATGAATAGGAAGAGCGCAAGTGGCCACAGTGGTATTCGCAATTGAATTTGGCCGTCTGCAAACTTCCGGTGGAATGGAAGAGGCATCCAATCTGTTGACAGATCATTGAATCCCAGAACGACCAATTTGGTTTGCTTGAAACCCATGGACTCATAGACTCCAAATGCAAACTCATCCAGCACTGATTGCTGAGTCCAGGAAACGCAGCCTCGCGATAAAAGAAGTGTATGGCGATTCCCAGACAATGCGTAGAGTATGTTCCAATAGCTTGCAATCCAAATTGCAACAATAGATATCAGCGATCCAATCAAAAGAGATTTGCCTAGCCGCCTAATCACGAATCTGTCCCGGTGTCGACGGATGGGTGCCCAAAGCTCCCTTTCTTCGGTTTGCCGCTATCGCTACGAAGCACTGTTCGATTGGCTCACGCCTGATGCGTCTGCGGTTGGTTCGGTGGTTTGTTTCTTGCTTTCTGGAGCGTGCTTTTGTTTCTTCTTTTTGAACAGCGTGTTGATCGGTCCGCTCAGGACGTAGATGGCTACGATGCCGGCCAGGGTCGGTGATGGGTAAGCGATGAAGACGCCGGCGATGAGGACCATGAGCACGCCGTATCCCCATGGTTTGCGGCCGCGGAGGTAGGTGTTGCCGACGTGGACGTATTGCACGCGGCTTACCATGAGCATGCCGGCGATGACGGTGATGACCGGAAGCGAATTGACGAGCACCATGCCGCGGGCCTCGGCGACGTGTTCGTGAAGGATAACCAGCGACGCGACGAGGGCGGCGGCGCCTGGGCTGGGCAGGCCATAGAAGCGCGTGTGCTTGAGGTCGCCCTCGGCGTGTTCGACGTTAAACCTTGCCAACCGCAGGCCGCAGCAACTGACATAGACCGCGCCGGCGACCCAGGCGATGCGCTGTTTGATGAACGGACCTTCGAGGCCTTCGTGATGTCCGGTCAGGATCATCACGATCACGAGCATGGCCGGCGCGATGCCGAAGGTGATCATGTCGGCGAGCGAGTCGAGTTGTCCGCCGAAGTTGGTCGTTCCGGTGGTCATGCGGGCGACGCGGCCATCCATGCCGTCGAAAAACATGCCGAGGAAAATCAGTACACCACCAACCGACACATAGGTCGGAAGCAGGTCCTCAATCATTTGCCGGTTCAGGGTTGTCTTCGCAGCCGCACCAACGCCGGTGAACGCATCGATCAGGCCAAGCATGCAAAGGTAGACGGCTGCAAATCCGCAAAGCATGTTGGCGAGTGTCAGCATGGTCGGAAGAACGGCGATGGAGCGGAGCCGGCGCACCGATCGGTGATGCGTGACGGGTTTGCCGGTTTCGTCGGCGATTTTCATGATCTCTCCCTGTGGCTCTTGCGGTTCGCTTTCTAGCGGGGTTCGCTACTTTGAGCACTGGCTGGCGAGCAGCCAGTGGCACCCGGCAAATCGCAACTCTATTTCCCGGAACAGGTCATCATTTCTGTCAGGCCGGCTTGCACCTTGTCGCCGACTTGGGTCGTGATGGTGATCCCCTGTTTATCGGGAACGATCAACTCGGTTCGCGAACCAAATTTAATCAGCCCGAAGCGTTCCCCGCAAACCAGCTCGGTTTCAGGCTTGGCATGGCAGATTATGCGGCGGGCGATCAGTCCGGAGACCTGCCGCACGACGACGGGCCCGGCGATCGGCGACGCCGGGTCGATGACCAGCGTGTTGGATTCGTTGAGTCTGCCGGCATCCTCGTGACGGGCGTCGAGAAACTTTCCCGGCTGATAGCTGACCGTGCGCACGACACCCGCGCACGGAGCGCGATTGATGTGGACGTTGAAGATGCTCAGGAAGATGCCGACGCGGATGGCGGACCCGCCGATCTGTTCGTGGTGATCGAGGTGGACGACTTCGGTCACGGTGCCGTCGGCTGGCGAAACGAGCACGTTGTCCGCCACGTTGGTGATGCGCTTCGGGTCGCGAAAGAACGAGAACGCCCAGATCAAGACGACGGCAGGGATGATCGCAAGCGCCCAATGCACATAGCAAAGCCCCCACATCGCCGCGCCGAGCACGAGCGTTGAAAGCAGAATCTCCCGCAGTCCCTCTTTAGCAAGTCCCATATCGTTGCGTCCGTTTCGCGTGGAATTGCCGGCTACCTTAGCACGTTGCGCCGGCTCTTTCCATGCGAGCGGCTGATAACTTTCCACGTCCGTCCATTGCGACATGACGCCGATTGCCAAAGGCTTTTTTCGGATCGTAAAGTTTTGTTTGGCAGGGAGGGGAGCAAAATGGACGTGGACACGAAGCCTTCATCGAACGTGCTGATTCGCGAAGTGCTGTTGCGATTTCTGGCAATCTCACAACGGCGGTGCGACTCGACCCGGGCAACCGGGCGTCGAGCATTCTTGCGACACAAGCGAACGTGGCCGCTGGCGATCATCGACCCAAAGGATCCAAGCCGCGAGGAATCAGCCGCATTGCATGACGCGTCGATCGGCGGAATCGCGTTCCTGTATCGACGGTCGATCGATGTCGGGTCGATCATCCGGTTGCGCCTGTTCTGGAGCGAATCGGACAGTCCGCTTGTTCCGGCAGTGGTGCGCCACCGCACGCTGACGGATGACGGGTTCCTCATCGGTTGCGAATATCTGGTGTCGCTCGACTATTGACGTGTCAGATTCACACAGCGGACACTACGGCCCTGTCAGCAGTGGTGTAAACATTTCCCAGTCGGCTATGTCGATGACCGGGCTGGCCGCGTTCAAGTTCGCACATTCGCACGCCGGTTGAAGGAACACGTTTTCGCCGAAACATTCGATGAAGAACTGCGCGTCGGACAGGTCTATATCGCCATCGTTGTCAAAATCGCCAGGCGTGGGGCACGGGTCGCAGCCGTCAACAGACACGGTGGCTGGGCTGCTGGCGTTGACGCAAAGCGGCGCGGTGTTGTACGCGTACGCGATGTAGTCGCCAGCATTGGCTGCGGTGGCATTGGAGATGGTCAACGTTCCGGTTGTTGCGCCGGAAATCTGCCCGCCATTGGCGATGCCAAGGCCATCCTTCGTCCACGCCCAAAGGAATCCGCTGCCAGCCGCTGACGCTTGCAGCACAATGTTCGCGCCGGACTCGACGCAGGTGTCGGCTGGATGCTGAGTGAACGCTCCGCCGCCCACTGCGAGTTCGCCGATCGAGGACAGTTCAGACCCGCACGCATTGGAGACCATGCACGTGTAGTCGCCGGAGTCATCGGTCGTGACGAAATTCAGGTTCAGTGTTGGCGCGTCAGGAGCGCCGATGGGTTGTCCATTCCTCCGCCATTCGTAGTGCAGCGGTTCTGAACCAGCGGCGCTGACGGAGAATGAAGTGTCTTCGCCAGCGCATTTCTCAATGAGGAATTCGGGCTGGCCGGTAATCGTCGCGGGCGTGCCCACGACATCAAGCGAGGCGGGATCGCTGGTCGCCACGACACACCCATCGGTGACGACGCAGTGATAGCTTCCTTCGTCTGATACACCCACATTGGTGATCGTCAGGTTTTCAGTGTTTGCGCCGGAAACGGTTCCGCCATCGGCAAGCGGCGTCGCTCCCTTGAACCATTGAATGCTTGCGGTTGGTTCGGTCACGGTGACGCTGAAGTTGGCGTCGCCGCCCAAGCACCGCTCGTTGTCCTCGGGCTGACCCGTCAGTAGCGCAACAGCATCACACACATCGGGAATGGTATTCGCGTTGCAGTCGGGACTGCATTCGTCGGGGATGCCGTCGAGGTTGCAGTCGTCGGCGCTGCCGGCGTCGATCTCGCAAGAATCGAGGGTGCCGTTTTGGTTGCAGTCGCGGTCGGCTGGCGTTGGCGCGATGAGTTCGATGTTGTCGACCTGCCAACCGAGACCGGTATTGACCGATCCGTCGCGCGAGTCGAATCGCCATTCAAGGTTGATCGTTTGCCCGATGTAGGCGTCTAAGTTGACCGTGCGAACTTCCCAGGTGTTTTGAACGCCGTCAACGCCCGCGTCGTCAACTTCCGCACCATTGACGGTCACGTATGCCCAATCGAAACCAGAGGCGTTGGCATTGCCGCCTTCGCCGTTGTATGCGGAGCAGTAAGTCAGCGTCGCGGAGAGGGCGCCGGATGGGATCGTCACTTGTGGTGCAGACATCACGCCGACTTCGGTCAAGCCGGTTGCGAAGTTGCAGACCGTGTCGTCGCCAAAGTAGGCCCAGGCGACCGGGTCGCAGGAGTTGGTTCTCGGGCAATCGGTTGAGCCATGCCACAAACCGCTGGCAGACCATCCGGTCGGTGGGAACTGCGTTTCAAAATCGCTGGCCAACACGACGACGTCGTCGGTCCCGTCGAGTTCGCATGAATCGGGTACGCTGTTGCCGTCACAGTCGATGCTGGTTTCGTTGGCGATGTCGCAGATGTCCTGCGTGCCGTTGTTGTTGCAGTCTTCGTCCGGCTCACATTCGTCGGGGACGTCGTTGGCGTTGCAATCTTCCGCGCCCTGCATGAGTTCGCACAGATCGGGTACATCGTTGTCGTTGCAGTCGCTGCTGGTGCCGGCTGCGATGTCGCAAATGTCCTGAATCCCGTTGGCGTTGCAGTCTGCGGGCGGTTCGCATTCGTCGGGGACGATGTTGTTGTTGCAGTCGAGGCTTTGTTCGTTGGCGATATCGCACAGGTCGGCGATGCCGTTGTTGTTGCAATCGTCCAACCCCTCGCAGTCGTCTGGGATCATGTTCGCGTTGCAGTCGGTGGCGGTGCCGGCTGCGATCTCGACTTCGTCAGGGATCGAGTTTTCGTTGCAGTCCTGAACAATTTCGATGTCCATCACGATCGGCAGGTGGTCGGCCGAGTTCGACGACGTGGTGTCGTTCGAAAACAACCCCGTTCCCGTAAGCGCCGCACTGTTCATGTTCAACGTATTGAGGACGAAGCTGTTGGCCACCACCGTCGAACTGTCGGTGTAGATGAAGCGGTCGAGTCGCGAACTGGGGTTGCCCGACGTGCTGGGCCAGGTGTCGGTGTCGCCTGTGAATGGGTCTGCGGGCATGAGGTCGCCCATGTCGGTGTTGTCCCAGTCACCTTTCACATCCGTTCCGTAGGTCGCTTCATTTTGAATGTCGCCGTTTGTCAGCGTGAGTTCCGGCTGGATGCTCGGGCCGACGAGGTTGAAATCGCCCATGACGATCATCGGTGTGCTATTGGGCAAGACGATGTTGTTGCCGGATGGTCGAACGACACCGCGCGCGTCCGCCAACCAGTTTGTGATTGCATCGGCACTTTGTTGTCGCAGGGCATCTTCTTCGCTACCGCTGAACGCTTTGAGGTGGACCCCCATGACGTAAATGTCGTCGGCATAAATTGAATCGGGCAAGTCGATGCGGCCAATGGTGACGCCGCGCGTTGCCGATGCGGGGATCGTATCTGTCCGCGTGTCGGCCAAGGGGAATCGCGAAGCCAGCACATTGCGAATACCACCTGTCAACCCGAACTGCACCTGCCAACTTCCCGAAGGCGGAGGCAGGACCGCATTGAGGCGAGCGATCATCGTGGATTGGGCGACGTCGGTTTCGATTTCCTGAAACACGATCACGTCTGGATCGACGGCGACGAGGATGCGATTGAATGTGTCGTCGCTTCCAGGATCCGAGATGAAGTTACGCTGCGTGTTGTAGGACATCACGCGGATGTGCAGCGGATTGTCGCGTGAGTAATCGCCCGCGATTGGGTCGAATGCAGTCGCGGGCAGCGCGCAGATCAGCGTGATGAAAAGAGCATTGATTTTGATTCGCATAGGAACGTCCGGTGCTGTTGACGAAAACAACCCAGCCACTCGTTATTGTTGGCCAAGCCGGGGGCTGGAATCAAGGATGCTTAGTGCGCCGTGCTGCGAAAATACGCAGACACGGCGATCGCGCAACCGTTTCGCACCATTTTGATCGACAGCTTCGGCGCTGGTATCAATCAGGATGCGTGACGATTCTGCGCGATGCGCTGCTTGATCTCGTCCTTGAGGTCGTCGATTTTACCACCGGCGGCAGCGTCTTTGATGATGCGGAGAATGACCTTCTTTGCCCCGTCTTTTCCCCATCCCTCGCCGTGCACAATATAGTGCTGGGCGGCTTTCCCCACAATGTAAGAACCGACGGCGGCTGCGCAGGCCTGCATGGGTCCGGTAACGAGCGTACTGACACCAAATGTCAGCGTTTTCAGCACGCCGGAACCAGCGTGGGTGATCCATTCGGCGCCGGCGACCCAACCTGCGCTCTTACCGATTTCCAGAATCAGCGAGCGCACTTGTTTCGCAGACAATCGACAATCGTAAATGTCCGCGATGCTGTGGATCATCTTCGCATCGACGAGTGCGCCGCCAGCGATGTCAGCGATCGGCACCGGGTTGAACGCGACGGCCAGCGCTTTTCCGATGGCGAAGTTGCGCACGATCTTTTCGGCTTGCTGGCTGCGAATGGATTCCTTCACCGCGATGAGGCGGTCGGCTTTGTCTGACGAGAAGACGGCTGAGTTGAGCGCGATGAGCGCCTTGCCTTCCGCGCCGAGGATTTCGAGCATGCGGATTTGCAGCGCTTCGATGTCGGGCGGTGGTTGATATTCCTCTTCGATGGTGGTTCCGTCGGCGCGTTCGATGATGCGGAGGCGCGGCATGGGGTTGGCTGCCACTGCGACGACGTCTTCGGGTTTGATGAACTTGGGCACGCGATCGTCGCGGATCTTTGCGAGGAGACGCTGGAGTTCGTCGGGCTTGCGCGTGTCGGTTTTGTTGAAGACGACGATGATCGGTTTGCGGGCTTCAGCCAGTTGCCTGAGTGCGTCGTATTGCACGTCCATGAAATCGTCGGCGACGACGAAGAGGATTAAATCGGCAGCCGACGCGGCATCGTGGGCCATCCTGGCGCGTTCTGCGCCGTCGACTTCGTTGAGTCCGGGCGTATCGACAAGCACAACCTTGGAGTTGGCGAGTCCCGGGACTTTGTAAGAGCAGGTGGCCCAGTCGTAACGCTTGTTGGCGGTCGTCCAGCCGCCGATGGGTCCGGTTTCGGCGTCGGACTCTGCACGCAGGGCGTTGATCAGTGAGCTTTTGCCGACGTTGATCGAACCGAAGCAAAGGATGTGGACTTCGCCCTGGCGGAGTTTTTCCTGCATCGCTTCCAGTTGGGCGAGGTCTTCGGCCATCAGGTGCCGCTCTTCGGGCGAGGCGTTGCGCACGTCCTCAAGGATACGCTCGAGCGAACGCGCGGATTCTTCGAAGAAGGCGTGCTGCGCTTCGGTCGGGTTGGGATTGTCGGGTGCGTCGTTGGTCATCGCGTTTATTCTTGAGGTTGCGTGGTCAGGTTTTCCAGTTCTCTCGCCCGTTGCAGCATGGTTCGAACGAGCAGCTTTTGGCCTTCGGATTCCAGGATGGACAGTAGTCGCTCGTTGAGGGCGGACACGTCGCGCGGTTTGGTGTCAGTGCGCGTCTCCACGGTTCCGTCGGCTTTTTGGATTTCGACGGTTTGGGCGACGTCGATCGCCTGGGTTTGCACGACGTCAGACGGTTCGACAATTCCGTCGAGGCGTTCGATGATGCGCCGGTGCAGGGCATTGGCGTCGGTCTTCGTGAAGCAGTCGCGCTTGTTGAAACAGACGATGACGCGTTTGGGAATTGAAGCGACGTCTTTGATTTCGTCGAGCTCGAAGCTGCGCAGATCGTCGGCGATGACGAAGACCACCACGTCGGCTTTTCCGACTTGGGTTCGCGCGATGAGCGCCCGCCGATCACCGAAGACCTCCTGCAAGCCGGGCGTGTCGCGCAGGATGATCTTACCTTGATCAGGAAAGCTGATTTCAGACGATTGGGTGGTGGCGCCGCCGACCACGTCGGTGGCGAAACGGTCTTGTCCGCAGATGGCGTTGAGCAGCGACGATTTGCCGCCGTTGATCGCGCCGAAGACGATGACTTCGAGCGTGCTTTCGGCGGACTTGCGATCGAGGTTGCGAAGTTCGTCGCGCAGTTCGCGTTGATCGGAAGACAGCGGTCCGGTCGTCGATGGCGATGCTTGTTTCTTCTCGGCGCGGGAAATGTGTTTGCGCGTTTCGCGGGCGATTTGCGCGTCGGACATCGTTTCGATCTTGCGATGGCGCTTGGTTCTTGGAGATGCGAGTTCGCGCCAGATCAGCCAGCCAGCATAGGATGCGCCGCTTAGTACCAACAGTGCGCCCACACCCACGATGCCCAAGAACGGAAGGGCCATCGCGTCACCGGTTTCGCGCATCTGGCGATATTGTTCCGCGATCTTTGGCGCAGTGGAAACGATCCCCCAGCCCAGTCCGATGACCAGAACGATAAGAAGCAGTTGGGCAATGGTTCGTCTCATGGGGCGGATCTCTGCCGGTCTTGGAGGTTGCTGGCATCGATTTGTCTGATGCCAGCAGTGTAGCGCCGCCCGAATCGGGCATCAAGCTGCCGGCGTGCGTGATGGTCGCCAATTCGCCATATTCGCACCAGCGGCGAGTTGCCTTTAGAATCCGACGCACGCGCATGGATGGAGCCATGCGGCTGACCTGACTTGGGAGACGTGATTTTATGTTTCGATTTCATCGATTCTTGCCAACGGTTTTAGTGTCGATTGCCATCGCCGGTTGCACCCCAGCACCGCCTCAGGAAACCGCGTCGCTTCGGGCGATCAACGCAAGTCCCGATTCGCCGCTGCTCGACGGCTGCTTTGACGACGGGACGGTCGCGTTCGATGCGATCGGCGGAGAGCGTCCCGGGACCTCATACGGTCAAGTGGCTGCATCGAACTTCACTGTCAACTTCGTAGCCGACGGCGACGATTGTTCGGAACCGTCCCTAGTCGATGCGGACGTTTCGTTGGCTGTGGACACGGCGTCGACGATCCTCCTCCTCAACGTATTCGACGAAATCGAGGCAGTATTGCTGGACGACGACAATTCCGCTCCGGCGGCTGGCATGACGCGACTTCGCTTTGTGAACGTGCACCCCGACGGTCCCGAAGTGGATATCAACCTGTCTGATGGGACGCTCTTGGTGGACGACATGATGTTCCGCGACGTCAGCGAATATGTCGCGGTCGATGCGGGGGAGTTGGTCTTGCAGATTCGCAATGCGGCTGGCGATGAGATTCTGCGGACGTTTGCACCTTTCACGGCACAGGCTGGCCAGGTGGTGACGTTCTTCTTTCTAAACACCGACGACGAAGACGTTTCACCGGGCGTGTTCTTCACCCGCGACGTTGAGTAGGGGCTTGCGTCGGTCGGAGTGTGGCATGTCGGCGTTTCCCGCCCATCGATTGGAGAAGATCGCGCGGTTGGCAAGCGTTGAAGTTGCCGGTCCGTTCGCACGGGATTGTGTCAAGCTGTGTTGGAGCGACACGCCACGCCAAACCACTGACGTACTGGAGCGGCTGATCGAAGGCGTGTGGTCGCGTGAACGGGCGTTGGCCGATCGCAACGGCGCTGTGCTGTTCAACGGTGATCTCGTTCGTCATGTCGATCATGCGTTGGTTGATGGCGCGTTACGCATCGACGTCGGGCCGACGGACTACAAGTCATTTCTCGGAACAAATCTGCGAAACGGGCAATTGATTGGCGAGGTTGGCCGCGATGCCTTTGCCAACGCGATCGGCGTCAGCGCGTTGATCGTTTGCGAAAGTGAACCCGCAACCATTCTCCTCGGTCATCGCAGCGCCAAGGTCGTCGATCAACCGGGCGCCGTTCATACTTTCGGCGGGGGGCTGGATGCCGACGATCGCGACAAAGACGGGGGAATCGATGTGTTTGCAGCCGTGACTCGGGAAATCTGCGAAGAACTGGCGTTGAAGCCCGAAGACCTGACCGGACTTGAATGCCTTGGGTTGGTGTACGACCGATCGATATGGCAGCCGGAACTCGTTTTCGCGGCGCGGGTGGGCATGGATGTCGACGAGGTTGCAAACCGGGTGGACGTTTCTTCAAAGACCGCAGAGCACATGGGCGTCGATCGAATTCATGTTTCGGAGACGGACGTGGGGAACTACATGATGCAAGCCAGGCGGACCACGCCGGTGGCGATGTCGGCATTGTGTTTATTTGGATGGGAGACGTTCGGAGGCGAGTGGTTCGTGGAATTGCTGGAGCGTCTGTCGTGAGTATCGATCACGAGAAATTCATGCGGGCGGCGCTCGAAGAAGCGCGCATCGCTGAGGAATACGATGAGGTTCCGGTGGGGGCGGTGGTTGTGCGCGAGGGTCGCATTATTGGACGCGGGCACAATGAGAAGGAATCGCTGCGCGATCCGACCGCCCATGCGGAGATGTTGGCGATTACGGCTGCCTGTTCGGCGGTTGGCGATTGGCGCCTGACGGACTGCACCCTTTACGTGACGCTGGAACCCTGCCCGATGTGCGCGGGGGCGATTGTACTGGCTCGAATCAAGCAATTGGTCTTCGGGGCAGAGGACCCGAAGTTCGGGGCGTGTGGGTCGTTGTATTCGATCGTCGATGATCCCCGATCGAACCACCAGGTTTCCGTGTTATCGGACGTCGAAGGGGATGCATGTAGCTTGGCATTGACCGAGTTCTTTAAGAAACAACGGGCACTCGGAAAGAAATGATCCGCGCTTGTTGAACACAAAGAATTGTTTGGCGTCAAATCACCCAAAGCGTCGCTGGCATCATTGCACTGCGAGGTCTTTTCGGCCCGTCTTTCTTCTAGGTTTCAATCAACTTGCCACGTCGCAAAACCGAATTCAATACTGGGTACGATGGTTGAGGAGTCTACCCCATAGTTTGGTCGTGTGTTTCTGTAAGGAGACGTGAATTCGGTGTCGTTAATGTAAGATGTAGGCACCGTGTCAAGCTGATGTCTTGCACCTCGATGGTGTAGTGCTGGAGCAACGGCAGGGGAGCCCGTACGTACCTGGGAATCGAAGGTCAGTCCATGAACACTGCGATCGTCCGGCCCTTCATGGTGTCAACCCGAAGGGTATTTGAAAAGATGCTGGATTGTCCGTGCCGCGTTGGTAAACCATCCGTCAGCCGCGGTTTGGGATCGAGCGACGAAACGGTGCGAGCCGTCGTGGAGGTATCCGGTAGCCATCAGGGCTACATGGTCTTGAATATTCCTGGGACTGTCGCAAGTGTCGCGGCTTCCATGCTGGGCGCTCCCGAGGAGATGGATCCTGCCGATCAGAACTTGTGGGCTGGGGACCTGATCGCAAGGTTGGTCAAAACGCTCGTGCGAAAAAACTCCCATACCCCCGAGATGAAATTCGCCGAAGTCTCCAATGCCGATGGTTCTTTTGAGAGCTCGGCGTTGCGCAAGCAAGGTGCGTGGCTGGAAGTGCCCATGGTTGGTCGCTTTGGCAAGTTCTCATTCGCGCTGTGTGTCAAACCGGTGCAAATGATTCCGCCACCGCCAGACAAAGCGGCTATGGTGGGGTGATTCTTTTCGCGGCACCGATTTACCCCAGCCTCCGAATCACTCGGACCTCTGTTTCATTCAATGCCCCTGTATCACCAAACCGCTTTCCAGTGGCAATCAATTTCACATCGATTGAAGTGTCGAGCAGTGTTGGACACGTCCTAATTGATTGGACGGGCAAAGCTGATCTCGTGGCCTGCGGGGTCTGAGATATGAAAGTACCGCTCACCCCAGGGGGCGTCAGCGGGTTTGGTTGACGGCTTCCATCCATTTGCAAGGCACCGCTCGAACATTGCGTCGACGTTGGACACGTAGATGATCACGCGGCCCCACGTTGTTGAGCGTCCACCGTCATCGGTGGGCATGAGATTCAAAAAGCCCCGTCCGACCTGGAAACTGGTTAATGGCTCGTCCTCGCCCCCGTAGATTTTTTCGAATCCCAACGACGTGTAGAACCCGATCGACGCGCGCATGTCGGGCGTGGAAAGCGTCACGGCGCTGATCGACTCGATCGTGACGGCGGATTTGTCTCCCGTGGGTTGGTCGCTTGGCATTGTCGTGTCGCTTGTGCTTGTGTGGCGCCGCTGGGTTTGCTTCCTGGCAAGGGCGGCTGACATGGGGATTATCGGCGAATGATGACCGATTGGGGCAGGTTATCCTTTCGGCATCGATTCGCTAGAATCGGGTCATGGGCGGTCAGCACCAATGCGACATTTTGATCATAGGAGCCGGGCTCGCCGGCGCATCCACGGCATATCATCTGAAACGCCTGGGTGCGGGGGACGTTGTGCTGCTGGAAAAGGAGAACGACCCGGGCGTGCATTCATCCGGCCGAAATGCCGCGATGATTCGGGCGTGGGTCGGTGATCCGGATGTCGCGCGGTTCACGGTTGCTGGCGCGGCGGCTCTGCGTTCTGGCGAGCATTGCGAGTTTCGAAAAACCGGGAGCGTGCTGCTTGGTTTGGGGGATGATTCGGTCAGTGACTATTTTCCGATGGCGGAAGGCGCTGGGCGGTGGTGTCCGGATGATGGCATCGTCGATCCGGCTGGTCTGCTACAGACCTATTTGCGCGGTCAAGACGTCCGATACAACAACTCGGTGTTGGCGTGGGAATCGGTTGACGATGGCTTCGTGATTCGCACCGACGGCGCGACGTACCGTTCGCGTGTGCTGGTCAACGCGGCGGGGCCTTGGGCTGGTGTGGTTGGCAAACTACCGCTCGAACCGCGGAACAGACACCTTTATGTCACGCCATCGATGGACGGAATCGATCCAACGCTTCCGTTTGTTTGGGATGTGGTCAACGGTCTTTATTTTCGACCCGAAGGGGGCGGGCTTTTGCTCTGTGCGTGCGATGAATCTACGCGCGATCCCGGCGACTATCTTGTCGATGATGCCGTTGAGGAGATGTTGGCCGCCAAGTTCCAGAAGCATCAGCCGAAGCTTGCGGGGGTTCGGATCAAGACGCGATGGACCGGTCAGCGTGTGTTTGCAGCCGACGAGAAGTTTGTGATCGGATTTGATGCGCGCTACCGTGGGTTGTTCCATGTCGCCGGACTTGGGGGGCACGGGGTGACGTCGTCGTATGCCGTGGGGCAGTTTGCAGCCGGCGCGATCATGCGCGGTTCGGTCGAAGATAAGCACGCCTTCTCACCTTCTCGTTTGGTGGACGCGCCGTCTGTCGTTTAGTGCATCGTTTTGGCGCTACAGGTCCTTCGCCGATTCAATCAATTCCTCGATGACATTGCGGTCAATGCGGGGCATCGCGCCGAATTCAGACGCGACTCTCCCGGCAATTTGATTGGCGAAGGTGGCTGTCGCTTTGGCGCTCCATCGATGCAACTGGGCGAATGAAAGCGCTGCGGTGAACGCGTCGCCAGCTCCGACCGTGTCGGCGACCGTGATCGAAGGACTGGGGGCGGTGGCTGACTCGCTGGCAGTCATCACCAAGCTGCCATCACCGCCCTTGGTGATACAAACCGCATCAAGCCCGTAGCGCTTAAGCATGGATTCCGCGAACGTCTCAAGGTTGGGAAGTGGCAACTCAAGCATGCCGGACAGCACTTCGGACTCTTCGTCGTTGAATTTTGCAATGTTGCATGTTTTCAGCGACGCCTCGACCGTCTGGCGATCGTAGTACGGTGGTCGAAGATTGACGTCAAAGATCTTGATGGCGTTCTTCGCAGCCGCCACACATTCTTGAATCGTTTGTCTTGAAACGGCCGATCGCTGGGCAAGTGTTCCGTAGCAGAGGATGTCGGCTTTTTCGCACTCGGCGCGGAGTTTGTCGTTGAACTTGATGTGATCCCAGGCGACGTTTTCGTGGATGGTGTATTGCGGATGGTCCGCCCGTACCATTTTGATGCTGACTGTTGACGTCGGATGTTCCTGGTCGGACTGGATTTGCGTCGTGTCGAGGCCGTGCTCCTCCATGAACCCGCGCAGTTCGTCGCCCAACGCATCGGCGCCCAAACTGGAAACGATCGTGGCGTGCATGCCCAATTGGTTGACATGAAAGCCGACGTTGGCGGGCGCACCGCCCGGTTTGCGCTTGTCCTCAAAGCAATCCCAGAGCAGTTCGCCGATTCCCACGAGTTGAAACTTTGATTCGGACATGGTGCGGGCTCACCTTCGTTTGCGCGGTTCTGTTTGCGTCACACGTTTGATCGCGTTGGACTGATCGTGCGCTTTGAACGTGATCTTGTCAAAAAAGACGGCCTCCCGTCTTGAAGCAGGAGGCCGCCATCGGTTGTTAATCGTCTCGCTTTGAAGTAACTCAGTTGACGAAGCGCTTGGCGAAATATTTGGCGCTGAGGTACTCGCCGGTGGCGAATTTCGTCAACTCGTTCCAACTCATCAAGTTGCCAGGACCAAAGACCTTGTTGCGGAAATACTCGCCGGCTTTGGGTTGATTGTAGAAGCAGGTCTTGTCGGGGTGTTTGATGCCCAGGACTTTTTGTGCGGCATAGGCATGCACCTGCGCGGCGAAGAGGTCGCCCATCATGTAGCTGTGGTAATAGACAGGGACGGAAAGAACGTGGATCTTCGCGGCGTATCCGGGAAGCGTCAGGTCGTCGGGCGGATTCATCAGTTGATATTTCTTTTTGAGATCCCACCAAAGTTTGCTGAGGTCCTGATTGGGGTTGGCGTACATGGCCATCTCGAACCGCACCATCACCTGCGTCCAGCGCGAGAAGATCAGCTTTTCGATGCGAAGTGAGGCTTGGGCGGCTTCCACGGCTTTCTTGGCTTCTTCGGCTGACAGACCGCGAACATTGACGAGCCAGTCTTCGTTCTTGACGAGCGCGCCGAACATCATCGCAGCCCCTTCGGTGGTGATGCTGTGTGATGGTTCGCGCAGCAACCACGGTAGCTCGCGATCGATGTATTTGTCGTAAACGCCGTGGCCCATTTCGTGCATGAGCGTGTCAGCCCAATACATGTTGGGCTTGAGGTTGCAGAGGACGCGGACGTCGCCTTCGCGATCGATGTGGGTGCAGAATGCGTGCGGGCTCTTGCCTTCGCGTTCGTACATGTCGCTGCGTTCGAAGATGTCTTCGCAGGGCATGCCCAGGCTGGCGTAATACTTCTTGGTGAGTTCGATCATGTCGATGTCGGCGAAGTAGTCGTCGAGGTTGACCGACTCCATGCCCGGCGCTTCCTGGAAGAAGAGATCGCCAAAGTGCCAGGGGCGCAGCTGGTCTTTGCTGACGCCGAATTTCTTGGCCATCCGGTCATCGATTTCGGCTTTGATTTCGGCAAAGGGCTGGCGGGTCAAGGCGTCGAGTTCATCGAACAGGGCGACGAATTCCTGTTTGTC
Source organism: Phycisphaerae bacterium (assembly GCA_030429365.1). Taxonomy (GTDB): domain Bacteria; phylum Planctomycetota; class Phycisphaerae; order UBA1845; family UBA1845; genus UBA1845. The sequence goes on along the minus strand of JAUIEW010000004.1, from coordinate 9,449 downwards.
GATTTCCTGAACGGCGAGCTTCATGTCGTAGTAGTTGTGGAAGCCGAGTTCTTTGGCGATCTGGTTGCGGTAACCAACCACGGCTTTGAGGTCCGGCGCGATTTTTCGGCCGACGCTGGTGTAGCCCATCCAGGCCTGTTTCGCTTCCTCTGAATCCTTCGAGTCTTTGAGGATCTTGCGAACATCGTTTTCGGTGATCTTCTTGCCTTTCACTTCGCTGCGATGGGTGTTGAAGATTTGTTCGACTTTGTTTTCGATGTCGAGGATCTTCTTCTGCAGTTCTTTGTTGGCTTGGGCAGGGAGAAACGTGAAGTACATCACTTCGAGTTGGCGGGCGAGTTTGGGGTCGCGCACTTCGCCGGATTTCCGTAGCGCGTCTAGTTTGCTGAAGAAGTCGTGGTCACTGTGAAGTTCGAGGACAGCGGTGTCGGCTTCTTTCTTCTTGGTAAAGTCTTCATCCTTGCCTGAGATCGACGCATTCCACCACGCATTGGACGACGTGAGGAACAGAGGTTTGAAGCGGGTGAGGTAGTCATCGCGAAGGGCGGTGAACTCGTTTGGTGCTTTCTGAGCGGCTGCGCCTTTGTCGGGGACATCGTTGGCAACGGCGTTTGAAACGGAGCACAGGACGAGCGCGGCGCCAAACGCGATCACCGTCGTTGGGTTACAAATCATGGGATTCTCCAATGACGAAAAGGATAAGGGTGTTGTCAGTTCGACGACTGAATGCTCGCGGGCGGTGTTCTCTGTAGTGGTGCATTGTGATGCGTGTGCCGCCGCGATTCGCGCACGATATAGCAAAGGGTGGGCTTAGGCAATTGGGCTACGACAAAGTGGCTGGCAGGTACTTGCGAGCGTGCGGGGAGGGAAACTGACGCAGGGCGGCGCCTCCTTGATGCGCTGAATCGACCCTGACGTCGTCAGTTGGGCGCCGCGAGAAAACGGCGCCGGTTGTCAAGCCTATTGGCTAGATGTAGTCGGGCTCGTCGAGGTCCTGGAATTCGTTGCGACGTTCGCGAAGGACGGAGATCACCGCGGAAACTTCGACGCCGGCTTCGTGGATGGCAGCCAGACTCTCGTTGCTAAGCTTCTGAATCTGCTCGGAGTATGCCGGATCGGATTCGCGTTCGGCTTCGGCTTCCTGGTTGGCTGAGCGGATGGCGATTTTCAGCAGTCCGACCAGCTCCTGGATTTCGCCGCCGAGCACTTCGCACCGCTCGTAGATGTCTTCGCGTTCCTGCCCTTCGACATAGGGATATTCGTTGAGCAGTTGGACCATTTCGTCGCGAACGTCGTCGAGCTGTCTTGCAATGTCTTCCATCGTGTCTCTCCCCCGATTCCTTTTTGTAGAGGCGATTGGGCCGGGCGCGACCTGGGGGGTCCGCGCTGCCGGAGTTGTCTCGGGGGAAAGCTACGATACGTTCTTCGCTGCACGCACGACTTACCAGCGTCCGGCGCGTTTATGCGAAATAAGGATGGAATCGTTCAGAATTGGCAGACGGGTTTTGATGACGATGAACGTGATTCTTGACGACTTTACAAATCCGTGGCGCGCGGCGCGCTTGGTCCGTTGGGCTCATAAGTTTGGAGGTGTGCTTATGGGAACGAGCGTTATGGGAAGCACGCGATTCGACTATGTGGATGTTGTCGGAATCTTGGCGGCGCGCACGAATGTGCTCATCAATTCCGGCGACTTGCGTCCCGGTGATTCTTCAACGCCTGAAGACACGTCTACCGCCCATGGCTTGGCGATGCGCACTGCCTCCGCGACGTTGGTTGGGTTGAGTCCGCCGGCGACAATGAGGCGTGGTGGATTCGGCGCGATCGCATCAATGCGCGCCTTGTCGAGAATCTTCCAATCAAACGTTTGTCCTGTTCCGCCCAGTTGAACGGGATCGTGCGTATCGACCACTACGCCGAGCGGTGGCGCAGGATCGAGGCGATTGATTCGCGCTTCGAGGTCGGCGGGGAATGCGTCCGGTATTATGCGGTGCACCAGTAGCGGAGCGAATCCCTCGCGGATCAGTGGCAGGACGGCTTGATCCTGCTCGTCGCCATACAGTTGTATCGTTCGAATCCGCAGTTGAGCGATGGCATTCCACAAGGCGTCGCCCAGTGGATTGGTTTCGACGTTGACGAGGGCGACCGGCGCGCAGAATGGCGGCAGCGCGGCGACAATGTCGGCTGCGACATCGGGCGTGATCTTTCTGGGGCCTGCGACAAAATTCAATCCGACGGCGTCCGCCCCGGCGCTGGCTGCCAGAACCGCATCTTTTGCGGTCGTGATTCCACAGATTTTGACCCTGGTCATGGGGCTGGGTCCGTTTGCGTATTGCATGGCCGAGTGATTCCAAGCGCGAATTCGACATGCAATGCCATCAATTCAGGCAAGGCGTGACGATTGGGTTGGTTGTTGCCCGCGTTCATTCCCTGTTGGAGCGGTGATTATGGGGCATGGACAATCGGGTGGTCAAATATCGGGCTTGCGGATCGCCGCCCACGAAATCGCCGGCGCGGTGGATTGGTATGAGGTTATCTTGACCCTAGTCGAGTCGGGTTTACACTACATGTTTAATGTGGGCCGGATCTTCATGTTTGGGCATTTGCGCGGCGATATAGTCAGAATGCGAATAATAACGACACTGCTGATTTCGTTTTGTCTGATTGGAACGTGTGGGTGCCAGAAGCGCAGCACGGCTGAAAATTTTGGCAAGACCTATTACCTCGACGGCGCCGGCAACTGGGGCTTCGGGGCTTCGGAAGTTCCCGGTGGGTTGGAGCAAGCCGGATATCATGGCGACGTTGAACTTTACGTTTGGACGTTGTCCTTCAATCCGTTGGTCGATCAGTTGAACATTCCCGGCGCGAAGTTGCGGGCGTCGGCTCTCTCGCGCCGCATTCAGGATTACCACGAACGATATCCGGATCGCAAGATCAACGTCATCGCGCTGTCAGCCGGCACGGGTGTTGCGACCTGGGCGATCGAAGGATTGAAGGGGGGCACCAAGATTCACAATCTGGTTCTGCTCGGCTCATCGCTTTCGCATGACTACAACATGAGTCGGGCACTCAGCAAGATGACCGGCAAGATCTACGTCTATCATTCGCCATACGACGAAGTGTTGGAGACGGTTAAGATCGTCGGGACGATTGATGGCAAACGCGGGGTGAGTTCGATCGGCGCAGTCGGTTTGAAACCGCCGCGTGGCATGGAAGATCGCGTCGTGAATACGCCGTGGAATCGCAGTTGGGTTCGACTCGGCTGGGCTGGCGCACACACCGATTGCACCAACCAGAAATTCGTGCGCTACGAAATCGCCAAACACATCCTCGACGGCAGCGAAACTGAAACCCCGTCGCAACCGCATCGCCGGGCATCCGTCGCATCTGCGAAATAGATTCGCAGGGTCGCCAGCATTGCATCGCGGCAAAATCGCGTGCTTGCAGAACACGCATGGAAAAAGCCGCTTTGGACGCGTGGCGGTTCGTGTGGCATTCCTTACAATATCCCCTTGGCAACTCAATCTGATTTCACTGGATCAACTCTTTTGAGGAAGGGGATTTTCATGTCCGCCGATCGTGTGTCAGCCGACTTGACTCAACTGGAACCGAAATCCGTTTGGCGATTTTTCGCCGGGATGACGGGCGTGCCCAGGCCTTCCAAGAACGAGGCTAAGATTCAAAAGCATGTTCTCGACCTTGCCGAGTCGCTCGGTTTCAAATCGAAGCGCGATACGGCTGGCAACATCGTGATCACCGTGCCGGCATCGCCCGGCTGCGAGTCGGCGCCGATCACCGTCTTGCAAGGGCATCTGGACATGGTGTGCGAAAAGAATGCGGGGGTTGAGCAGGATTTCGACAACGATCCGATTCGCACGATCATCGCTGAAGATGACGAAGGCTTGAAGATCGTTCGCGCCGACGGGACAACGCTCGGTGCCGACAACGGGATGGGCGTGAGTTTGGCACTCGCTGCCGCGACTGATCCCGAGGTTGTGCATGGACCGCTTGAGTTGCTCTTTACGAGTGATGAAGAAGAGGGCATGACCGGTGCGAAGGCGCTCGCGCCCGATTCGTTCGAAGGACGCCGGCTGATCAATCTGGATTCGGAAGAAGATGACGCGCTGTATATCGGTTGCGCAGGCGGACGCGATACGAACCTGACCTGGCGCTTTGAGACGTCGGCTGTGCCGGCTGGTGCGGAATGTCTGCGGGTTTCGGTGTCGGGTCTTCGCGGTGGGCATTCGGGTGGTGATATTCATGAAGGGCGGGCGTCGGCCAACCGGTTGGTTGTGCGGACGTTGCTGCATGCCGCCGACGTGCAGGTTGCGTCGATCAACGGAGGAAGCAAGCGGAATGCGATCGCCCGCGAATCGAGCGCGGTGGTATGTGGGCCAACGGGTACGTTGAAAGCGCTTGAAGAAGCCGCCAAGACGGTCGCGGCTGAATCGACGGCTGAGTCGTTTGAAAAGAACATTCGCATCGAAGTTGCCAAGATCGCGGACGCAGAATGTGGGGCTGTGGTGTCAAAGGATGACACTGCCCGGTTGCTCGCGGCATTGATGGCCATTCCGCATGGCGTGATGGGGATGCATCCTAAAATTCCGGAGTTGGTGCAATCGTCGAATAACATCTCAACGATCAAGACAGTCGCCGACGGTGGTGCGTTGAGTGTGGATGTCGGCATGTTGACGCGCAGCTCGTCGGATTCGCGCAAGGAAGTGGCGCTGAGTCAGATCATCAGCGTCGGCAAGTTGTCGGGTGCGAAGATCAGCCACGCCAATGACTATCCCGGCTGGGAGCCGAACCCGGACTCAGCCCTCCTGCGGACGTGCTCGCGGATTTACACCGAGTTGTTCAAGGAAGAGCCGAAAGTCGCCGCGATCCATGCCGGTTTGGAGTGCGGAATCATCGGCGAACGGGTCGGCAAGATGGACACCATCTCATTCGGGCCGCGGATCGAAGGAGCCCACAGTCCCGACGAGCAGGTGTGGATCGAGTCGGTCGGGAAGATCTGGTCCTATCTGAAAGCCGTGTTGGCCGAGCTTTCGAAAGGCTAAACGCGATCCGTTCGTGTTGCGTCGCCATCGGTTTCGGAATTGACGCCTGATGCCGTCGGGTGATCTGGACTTGTTTGGGCGATCGTGATATTAAGGGTTTCACACGCTGCGGACGATAAATCCGCAGGTGCCAGAAAAAGTGAATAGGTCTGATCGATCCTCGATTTTGCCCGTTTGGCGGGCGGTTTTGGGGTAAATCGATCGGTGCAGGAGAGGTGGCCGAGCGGCTGAAGGCGCCGCATTCGAAATGCGGTCTGCGGGTGACTGCAGCGGGGGTTCGAATCCCTCCCTCTCCGTTTCTTATTCTAGACGCTTTGTAACACCTTGGTTTACAGGATGTTACGAGGCGTCATTTTATTGGCATGGCCAACTGTGCCAAAAACTGTGCCAAAACAGGCCGCCCGCGGCCCGGTTCAAGCGGAGGATCGGTAAGGAATCGGTTGTCTTAGATCTGGTGTTTACCGTTTATTTCTTCTTCATTTCACGAATCTTCAATCCGCTTCGAGCGTCCTCCAATGTATTGAGCGGCTTGACCGTTGCGACGTCGCAAGATTGCCACCCAGATTCTTTCTTAAGGTCAAACCAGCGCATGCCGGTCGGTCTCGATAATTGTGGGACAGCCGTTCTTAATGGCCACCAGCACCACCTAGTTCATTCGTCTTCATCTTCGGGATCTAACGTCCCGCTTGTAAACGCGATCCGCCCAATCTGCTGCTGGGCTTCGCTGTTGTTTAGGTGGTAGTAATGACGAAGCATGGCGCTGCTCTTGTGCCCCAACCACGACATCACAACAGCTTCAGGTGTACCGGCGTTGGCTGAAGCGCTGCAGAAAAAATGCCGGAACGAATGCAATCGGCCGTTTTCAAAACCAATGGCACCCTCTGCCGTGGGAAAACGCTCCTTGAGTGGTTTGATGACATCACGAATGAAGGCGACCCGAACCACATCCGGTTTCAGTTTTCCATTCCGTGGTCCACGAAAAACAAAGCCGTCGTTCGATTTCGGAATACCGCCTAAGACCGTTAGAAGAACCCCATGAATGGGGATGCTTCGGTCACACCGATTCTTGGTTCTGCGTGCTGGTCGTCCGGAAGTTCCATTGCTTCTATCGTTGGTAATCCAAATGAGCCCATGCTCGAAATCCACGTCCGACCATCGCAAGTTCGCCAGTTCACTGATGCGTTGACCGGTGTGTGCCAATGCGACGATAATGTCGCCTAGCCATTTGAGTTTCTGACTTTGCCGGCAGTGTCTGATCATTGCCGTCACTTCCTGCTGCTTCCAGCAATATGTATTTGTCCCATGGACTTTCTTGAGTTTGAGCTTAATCATGCAGGCGGCGGGCAGGATTTCTTCGCCGATCATCCATTTTGTGATTTGTTTCATAAATGTCCCTTCGGAGTAAATCGTGCGGTCGGCGTAATTCTTGTTGCTTAGATGTCTAAGGTAATTCTCTGTGAATCGGGTCGTGACATTGTTCCATTTCGTAACACCATGGTTATGTGCAAACCGGAAGAACTTCTTAACAATTCCAGCGTACTTCTTGACCGATTTCTCGCACACGCCGCCGGCGATTTCGGGTCGTCGGAGGTAATCGCGATACTGATTCCAACCTTCTTCCAATTCGACGGCATCGTGTTGAATCTGGTCGACGATTTCAGGATCGGCCAAGTCCAACTCGACGGCTTTGAGCTGGTCAAGTTCAAAAAGTAATCGCATGGCTTCTTCACGGTCTTTGGTCCCAAGAGAATGTCGACCAAGCGGCGATGCGTTTGTTCGACCATCGGCGATGAACACGCCGTTACGGCGACGTAGTTTCCACTTAAAATATTTGCAGCAAATCGTCTGATTCGAAGATTTATGAGCCATTGTTTGCTCCCTGGCCCCGAATCTTGGCTTTGATATTTGCACGTCGCCATGTCGGCGACGGTCCTGGCAGTCGAGGCTCTGCCGGACGTTTAGCACAAGGTGCGCAACCGTCGTCGTCTGAATTGTCTTTTCGCGTGACGCTTTGGATTGCAGAAACTGGGATCAGAACCCGGCAGCGATGGCCGCCGGGCTGGAAAACGGGAATATCACTGTCGCGGATTCGGCGGCGCACCGTGCTTTTTGAGAGCCCGGTAATCGCAGCAAATTCAGCAGCGGATAAGAACTGCAAATCTGACGGCGAGTCCGTACGTGTTGGGTCGGATCCTCCGCCAGTGTGTTGTTCCTCGTCTTGGTTGAAATACGGCTCTTTTTCCACGGATCGATCTCAAGTCTTCGACGTATTCCGGCCTTCAAAGCCGGCATACGCCGAGAGTTGCTTTCGTTTCCGTGGAATTGTTGGCGGCGAGTGAGTGAATTCATACGCCACTTCCTAACGAGGAAGTGACGCAAATCGGCTCAGTTCATTTCAATTGGTGGGATGAACCTGCCGCCAGTTAAGTGTCGATCAGCCGAATGATCCTCTGGATTGGGCGCGGGCTGAGGCCAAGGTATTCGCCAAAGGCCGCGATGACTTTTCCTTTCCTGCGATTGAACATATTTGGATGGCGTTCCTGCAACAGGTTCCGGTAAAAATGAACTGTGAGCACGTCGCCGAATTTATGGATCGTGTGAGAGTTCGTCCCCGTCTTGCTAAACTTGTTGATCCATTCGTCAAGGTGATCGTTGTCGCCACTGAGGCGCATGTCGTCGAGCATCACTTTGAGTTGATCACCGGAACTCACCGGAACCGTATCCGGCTGCCAGACGCAAACGCCGCCACCGTTCATAAGTGCGTTGCCCTCAAGCGCTCCACGGGCAGTCACCTTCGGCGCTACTGGAACTGGAAGTTCATGCGTCATCAGATGTCGCAAACGCCACCGCCGATAGAATCCTGTGAAATCGTCAAAGAACTGTGAACGTCTTGGCTTGCGAGTTTTGAGCACTAAATGGCTGCCACTGGCATTGCGAAGGAACATGGTTCCATGTTGGGGTATACCGACGACGGCGATGTGGCGTTCCCACTTCTGAAAAAGTTGGTCCCGTTCATTGCGGAACGACGGGTTGGTAACCAGCCACCCGATGTAACCTCGTAACTCGTTTCGCCTGGAGGTTAACAGCTGTTTTGCTTCGTCGAGGAATTGGTCGTAGCCCGCACGTGTTTTGCCGATGCGATTCAAGAATTGGTCGTCAGGATTCGGAAGCGGTAGATCATCCTTCGACAGATAATCGTGCGAGAGCACTTCTCCATATCCGTCAAAACCGATGAGACGCGGGTTGTGCCTAAGGGCCGTCGCAAGATCGCGCTCCATTTTCAGTAGAACGGCGTCGAACGCGTTTTCACCGCAGTGTTTAACTAGCTCTTTGAGAAGTTGAAGGGGCAAAGTGTAATACGAGCGCCCCTCAATTAGCGGATGGCTTTTGTATTGCGATGGAATCGTTTGGTATTTGGCTTTCGGTAGGATTTCTTCAATCGATATCATCTCAATCTCCAAGAACAGGCCACTCGGTGAACTGGGCCAGTTTTACCATGAAGGAATGATTGGCCCCAAATTTTACATTTGGCGGAATAACGCCTGCTGCTTGGCGGCAGCATCATTCCAATTCGAATTCCAGCAGACTGGCCGCAAACCGGCGGGGCAAGAACAACTTTATTTGTCATCGGAATCAGGAATCTCACGCTGGTTGGCGGTCCATCGTTGTGCGATTCGCACTGCAATAAGGCGCAAGAAATGGGCCTGTGCAGTTGCAATTGATTTCGAATGTCGAATCTCCGCCTGGTTAGTTTCCAGGTTTTCAATTCGGCTATCGGGCCGACTCTTCGGATTACAGTCTTGCATGATATGTCCTTTCGCGTATGGATTGGTTTGGTCTGCGAAACCACCGTTTGACTCAAAAAACCAACAACTCGTTGCTTAACAGATTCATGCAGAAGTCTGGCTCGATGGGCAGTCTTCTCAAGAACTTGCTAAAGTTCGACACCATCAATCCCGCTGCGATATTTGCGGCGAATATCGTCGATTTGTTCGTGCAGTTGCCTCGGTAGGCGCGGTCCGGTGCGAATAATGTACGTGGGTAATGATCGCGACCATGCGCATCGCTGACGGTAACAATTCGAATGGTCTCGGCGGTCATTCGGCCGTCGAGGAAGATTTCGGCATGTTCGCCCGCATTCTCCCAGACAAAGCGGCGCGTTTTGATGCTGTCGACACAGCAGAAGATCGCGTTGCCGAACGCACCGCTGCGCCGGAATCGGTTTTCTTCGGTCAGGACTTCCATGCAGGGATTGATGCGATGGCAGAAGTCAGCAGTTGCTTCGACCTTGGCTCTTCCCAAATTATCCTGATCGAAGCCTTGGCAAGCCAGATTTTCGACAGCGACAACATCCGGATCGACCAGATGCAATGAGTCTATGCCGATGGA